>JBEKNO010000054.1:0-15087 GCA_049522735.1 Occallatibacter sp. | reverse complement strand
CCCGGCTATGTAAGCGCCATGCACTCCTCTCCTCACCGCAAGGTGGGCTGCATAAATTGCCATGAGGCGAGCATGGCCACCAAGCTGCGTCACATCCGGGTGCATCTTTTGGGCAACGTGCCTGAAACCATCCGTCTGCGCGATGTGGACGTGGTGGAGATGGTTCCCTACTGCCAGAAGTGCCATCAGCAGGAATATGCCACCTGGAATGCGGGCCCGCACAGCGCCACCAATACCCAGATATTTGCCGATCCCACGCACAACTCTGAGCGGCGGCTGATGAACGACTGCCTGCGCTGCCACGGCATGCACTTCGACGGCTCTATCCGCGACATAGTGCAACCACAGAACGCGCAAGGTTCCTGGCGCGTGATCCTCCCCGGCTTTGCCAATCAGCCCGCCATGCCCTGCCAGGCGTGTCACCAGACGCATTACCAAGGCGCGCAGGAAACCAAGCCCGCCAAGCGCATCTCCGTGGCGGGTGCTTTCGTTCACGATTCACTGGCTTTCTTTGACCGCCGTGAGCGCATGCACTTTGCCGCTGCCGCGCTCGCCATTCCGCATTTGCAGGATGGCGAGCGCCCGGTGAAGATGAGCGAGGATAAACGGGAGGCGATCTGCTACCAGTGCCATGCGCCGCGCATTCCCGACGCGGGCACCGTTGCCGCCGCGCATCACTGGGGTCCGCAGGTGGGCTCCGGCGACGACCGCACGCCGATGGGCGTGCATGAGGGCCTGAGCTGCCTCTCCTGCCACTTTGGGCACAATCAGAACGCCCAGGCATCGTGCAAGACCTGCCACCCGCAGATGTCTCATTGCGGAATCGACGTGGAGAAGATGGATACGACCTACGCCAATGCCGCCAGCTCGCACAATATCCACCGGGTGAAGTGCGCGGATTGCCATCAGCATGGCATACCGAAGGTGAAGACTCCGCCCGCGCCGGCCAAAGCGCAGTTGGCTACCATCCCCGGCGGGAATGGTTGACGGTGGGATTTTTCTGAGAGCATTTTCGCTATTACTGGAATGCGGGCGCCTCATCCTTCGCGTTTTTCGCGAAGGGTGGGATTCATGCCTCAGCAAATTCTCGGCAACTGCTCGCCGATCTGCGTAGGAATCACGCGATTGGAGCCCATCGCCGTCCGCGCCACCAGCATCCCCTTGTGCTGAGCCGTCACAGTGCCGATCTGCGCCGCCTCGCGTCCCAGCGGATGCGCCCTCAGCACGGCCAGCACTTTTTCCGCCGCCTCAGCCGCAATAAAAAACACCGCCTTGCCTTCGTTGGCCACGTAGACCGGGTCGAGGCCGAGCAGTTCGCATGCCGACTGTACCTCAGTCCGCACCGGCAAGCGCGCCTCGTCGATGGCAATTCCCACGCCCGAAGCGTGCGCAATCTCATTCAGCGTGGAGGCCAGGCCGCCGCGCGTGGGGTCGCGCATGGCATGAACCGCTGCCCCGGCCGCATCCAGCACCTCGCCAATCATCCCGTTCAGCGCCGCGCAATCGGAGCGAATCGTGCTCTCGAACTCCAGACCCTCGCGCACGCTCATGATGGCCATGCCGTGGTCGCCGATGGTCCCCGAAACCAGAATCGCGTCCCCTGGCCGCGCCCGCCGCGGGCCCACTTCAATCCCCGCGCGCAGCACGCCCACTCCCGCCGTGGTGATGTAGCAGCCGTCCCCGTGTCCCCGCTCCACCACCTTGGTGTCGCCGGTAACGATCTGCACGCCCGCAATAGCCGCAGCCTTGGCCATGGCCTCCATAATGGCCGCCAACTGCGCCAGCGGAAATCCCTCTTCCAGGATGAAGCTGGCGCTCAGAAACTTCGGCTCCGCCCCGGAGACGGCCAGGTCGTTCACCGTCCCGTTCACCGCCAGCTCGCCAATCGATCCGCCCGGAAAAAACAGCGGCTGCACCACAAACGAATCGGTGCTCATCGCCAGCCGTCCGGCCGGCAGATCCAGCACCGCCGCATCGCCCAGATTTTCAAGAGCCGCATTGCGGAACGCAGGCAGAAACAGGTGCTCCACCAGCTCATTGCCCAGCTTTCCTCCGCCCCCGTGGCCCATCACGATGGTGGGGTAACCAACCAGCGGCAGCGGACAACTCCAATTCGAGAAGTCCGGACCCGAAAAATCCGGCGCGTTCCTGGGATAATCCGGCGTGCCGGTCTTAACGTTCTCAGCCACGCGCAGCCCCCGTCAGCCCACTCCCCGCCGTTGCCAGCTCCTCCGCCGACAAATACCGCCCGTAGTTGTAATAAGCCGCGCAAGCCCCTTCGCTTGAAACCATCGTCGCCCCCAGCGGATGCCTTGGCGTGCACTCCTTGCCAAAGGCCGCGCACTCCGCCGGCTTGATCGCCCCCCGCAGCACGTCCCCCGCCCGGCACAGCGCCGACTCCTGGGTGTGAATGCCGGTGATCTGGAACCGCTCTTCGGCGTCGAACTCCCGGTAAGCCGCGCTCAGCTGCCAGCCGCTCCTGGGGATCACGCCAATCCCGCGCCACGCCCGGTCCGTCACCTCGAAGACTTCCGCCAGCAGTTTTTGCGCCGCCCGGTTGCCCTCCAACGTAACGATCCGCTCGTAAGCATTTTCAACTTCGTGCCGCCCGGCCTCCAGTTGCTTCACTGCGCGGCGAATCCCGTCCAGCAGATCCAGCGGCTCGAAGCCCGTTACCACCAGCGGAACCTTGTACTTCTCCGCCAGCGGCGGATACTCCCAGTACCCCATCACGCTGCACACATGCCCCGCCAGCAGAAACCCCTGCACCTGATTTCCGGGCGACTGCAGAATCGCTTCGATGGCCGGCGGAACCAAAACATGGGAGACGAGCAGCGAAAAATTCTTCAACCCCCGCCTTTTGGCCACATGCACGCTCATGCCATTGGCCGGAGCCGTGGTCTCGAACCCCACGCCGAAGAAGACCACCTGCTTCTCCGGATTCTTCACTGCCATCTCCACCGCATCCAGCGGCGAGTAGACCACCCGCACGTCACCGCCCGCGCCCTTCACCTGGAAGAGATCGCCCTCGGTGCCCGGAACGCGCAGCATGTCCCCGAAGGAGCAGAAGATCACCCCCGGCAGCACGGCAATGGCCAGCGCCTTATCGATCAACTCCAGCGGCGTCACGCACACCGGGCACCCCGGCCCGTGAATCATCTCGATTCCAGCGGGCAGCATCTGGTCGATTCCGTTCTTGATGATGGAGTGCGTCTGCCCCCCGCAAACCTCCATGATCTTCCAGGGCCGCGTGGTGATGGCGGCTATCTCCCGCGCCATGCGCTGCGCAATCTCGCCGTTCCGGAACTCGGTCAAATACTTCATCTGCCGCTGCCATTCCTAAAACAGAATGCCTAATCAGGTTTGTGGTTTCCCACCCTTTCGCCAATAAAAAGGCGAAAGGATGGGGCACGGTACATTTGCCGTGTATCTAACATCTCTCTCGCCCACAAGTGCCCCGTGCCCCATCCTTTTCGCGTCCTTTGCGAAAAAGGGTGGGAAACCCAAGAACTCAATCGGCGGACTTGTGGGCGACCTCCGAGCAGCTTCCATCCGGACAGGAAGACGACGGAGCCGCCGCCGCCCGCGCAAACGCCTCTTCCTCGCTGGCCAGCTCCTCTTCCAACATGCCCATCTCGTGGAAGTCCCTGAGCGTCTGCTCGGCCGTCTCCTCATCGATCTTGGAGATCGCAAACCCAACGTGGACAATGGTATAGTCGCCCACCTCGACCTCCGGCACGTAGTCCAGGCAAACCTTCTTCACTATCCCGCCAAAGTTCACCCGTCCCACCCGAAGCCCGCCCTCTGTGGTAATCTCTTCCACTTTTCCCGGTATCGCTAAGCACATGGTTTCTACCTTATACCCCTATAGAATAACCGTATAGCGTGATTTAGATCACTCATAACCCGCCAAACTTATCCCCGCCCGGTTTGAATGCGTTGGCCAGCCGAAGCACCATTGTCATATACATCAGTACCCAGCCTCGCGCCCATGCCGCACCGCCAGAATCATCACTTCCTTGCCGTCATAGCGATACAGGGCAACATAGGCCCCGCTACCGAACTCAATCACCCATTCGCGAAACTCGATTGGCAATTCTTCGACAGGGCGGCCCATTTCTGGAAATTTGGCGAGCAGCTTCACACCCTGCCGAATAGTCTGGACAGCGCGTTTGGCAGCTTCGAGGCTTTCTGCGGCCAGAAAATCGTGCAGACGGGCCACATCCCGCAGACTTTGCGGAGTCCACTTCAGGTGTGGCATTCGGGCGCCTCGGCCTTCTCACCCGCTTCCAGCCTGGCCAGCCACGCGTCGGCTTCTTCGGCGGTTGCGTGCAGGCCGGTTGACTGATAGTCGTTCCAGGCCGCCAGCGCGGCAGCCCGAAATTGTTCGCGCTTCTCTTCGCGTCCCACATACTGCTCGACGGCTTCACGCATGATCCAGTGCGCCGACCGCCGCCGCGCCGCAGCGAGCCGCAGTACGCGTTCCTTGAGTTCAAAATCCAGCTTCAGGCTGGTGGTTGCGTGTGTTGACATATAAAGTGCACCAAGGTGTTACCTGAGAACACTATAGCATACCCCGTTTCTCCACCAAATACCCCAGCCACTCCTCCAGCCCCACCCCGCTTTTCACTGAAGTTTCAAATATCCGAATTCCCGGCCGTATCTCATTGATATTTTTGAGCGCCGCCCACCGGTCGAAGCCGCAAGGCACCGCCAGATCCATCTTCGTAATCACCGCCGCATCGGCCGAGTTGAACATCGCGGGATACTTCAGCGGCTTATCTTCTCCTTCGGTCACCGAAAGCAGCACCACACGGATGGCTTCACCCAGGTCGTAGCTCGACGGGCAAACCAGGTTGCCCACATTTTCGATAAACAGATAATCCAGTCCGCCCAGTTCCACGCCCTTCCAATCCTCGAGGTGTTTGCCCACCATCTCCGCATCCAGGTGGCAAATTCCATGGGTATTGATCTGCCGCACCGGCGCTCCGCTGGCGCGCAGCCTCCGCGCATCGTTATCCGTTTCCAGATCCCCCACCAGCGCCGCCACCCGCGTTCCCCGCTTGCGCAGTTCCGTGAGCGTCCACTCCAAAAACGCCGTCTTCCCCGTCCCAGGGCTTGAAACCAGGTTCAGCACCATCACGCCCGCAGCTGTGTAGCTCGCCCGCAGCCCTGCCGCCAGCTCATCGTTCTTTTTCAAAATTCCCTGCCGCAGCTCCACAATCCTGGTCGTCATGCCGCCTCCTTGCCATCCTCAATCTCGATCGAATCAATCTCCAGCTCGCGGCCCTGGCGCAGGTCAAGGCACGGCTCGCCGCACCGCGGGCACCGGAAGCTCTGCACCCCCTCCAGTTCCACGTCTTGCCCGCACGGCACGCAGTGCATCACCACCGGCAGCACGTTGACCACCAGCCGCGACCCCTCCAGCGCCGTTCCCCCCGCCGCAATGCCGTAGCAGAAATCCAGCGACTCCGGAATTACCGAAGCCAGCGCCCCCACGCGCAGCCGCACCTCCTTGACCCGCGCACCGGGGTAAGCCGCCAGCGATTCGGTCACCGTCTCCACGATGCTGGTTACGATCGAAAGCTCATGCATAAAAGATGGATTCTACGCCCTCACCACTCCAGCCGCCCGCCAACACCTCTCTATGTAAGATGCCCGGCGGGTACTCTGAAGCTGCTAAATGAAGCAGGCACATACAAGCGGCACAAAGAGAATCAGTAATCTATCGAGATCGCGAACCAGGCTCACATTGATTAATTTTCATGGCGCCAAAGGGCTTCGAACCCCATGGCCCAGAGGGTTGGCGAATACTCAGTAGAAAGCACGAGTCTTACTGGTTTGTTTTCAATCATATGCATCATCCGGCTTAAAAAAGAGCCCGCGGGAATAATAGTGCTTGATGCGTTACTATAGTACCATATAGCCGAGTTACCTCGGTGCAATTTTGGTTACAAAAAGGACCAAATCGATTATCATCCGGTGTTCAGTGAGAGATATTGCGTCCAAATCTGGCGCGGCTCACTCCAGCATTGGCAACACTTGTTGGAAGGCGATTCGAATTGTAACGCCTTGACAACCCTCGGGATTTGCGTGATCGCTACGTGTTTTCTCGTTGAGGGGTGGAGGAATCTACCGAACCCGGCTGGCAGACGACCTGGCAAGTGAGGTTGAGCGGCAAGACGCTGGAGTCGGGGGAGGAGGCAATACCGTGATTTCAGGATTATCACCGAATCCCAATGCGAAAGAGCCCGACTCCCTGGGGGCCGAACATTTATCGATTGCACTGATCGGTCCAGACGAGGAGCGGCGCAAGGCTGTGGTCAGCGCTCTTGCCCAGTGCGGTGGGGCCGAAGTCCGTGAGTTTTCTTCTTATCCCACGTCGCTTGACTATGTGCCAAGCCTGCTGAAGCAATGTTACGACGTCATCATTATTGACCTGGACAGTGACCAGGAATTCGCCCTCGATCTCGTGGAAAGCATCTGCGCCAATGACTCGGCGACGGTGATGGTCTATTCGACAATACTCGATCAGGAACTGGTGGTCCGTTGCATGCGTGCAGGCGCGCGTGAGTATCTCACTCCGCCCTTCGACCAAAACACTGTGGCGGAGGCTCTGGTCCGGGCCGCGGCCATCCTCCATCCGAGAACTTACCCCACGAAGAAAACTCGCGGAAGACTGTTCGTATTTCTCGGCGCCAAGGGCGGCTCCGGTGTTACAACCATTGCCTGCAATTTTGCCATTGCCTTAGCCCAGGAGTCTGACCAAAGCACCTTGTTGATCGATCTCGGTCTCCCCATGGGAGACGCCGCGCTAAACCTCGGGATCGTTGCGGAGTACTCGACTGACAACGCCCTCCACGATGCCAACCGGCTGGACTCGAATTTTCTTCTCAAACTCCTGGCCAAGCATCAGTCAGGAGTCTCTGTGCTCGCGGCTCCCAGCAAAGTTCCCGAGGTCGAGGCCTCCAAAGCGGCCATCGACAAGCTGATAGCCGTCGCGCAGCATGAATTCGAGAATGTGATCGTCGATATCGGATCGAGAGTTGATCTGATGGATACCGCTCTCTTCAGCGAGGCCTCTACAATCTACCTGGTCACCCAGGCCGGCATATCCGAACTGCGCAACTCAAATCGCGTGATCTCGCGGTACTTCAACGACAGTAGTCCGAAACTCGAAGTCGTAATTAACCGCTTTGCGCCCAGCTTCCTCGGGGTTACTGAAGAACATATCACCAAAGCTCTTAGCAGGCCGGTGAAGTGGAAGATTCCTGACGATTATGACTCTATGCGCGAGATGCAGAGCACCGCAACTTCGAACTCTCTTCCAGATTCACCTATTACCCGGGTGATTCTTGAGATGGCCAGATCTGTTGCCGGGCAACCGGCGCCCCAGGAAAAGAAGAAGGGTCTGAGCCTGAGAGGTTTCGGAAGAAGTATTACCGAGAAAATTTCTACCACTGATAAGCCGCCTGCCATTATTAGTACGACGCCTTCCAATGCCGATGCGACGCTGACTGCCTCATGGCAAACGCCCGCGCCGATTACCTTCGGCACCGCTCTGAGCGCCACCCAGCTCAATGCCACCGCATCGGTTCCCGGCACATTTGTATACACGCCCAGCGCAGGCTACGTATTGCCGGTGGGAACGCATACGCTCTGGGTAACTTTCACGCCGAAGGACAGCGTGGGAGACGTCGCGGTGCAGGCCGCCGTATCGATCACTGTTTCCAAGGTGACGCCAACCATCAAGTGGCCGGCGCCTGCCGCCATATCCTGTGGTACTGCGTTAAGTTCCACTCAGCTCAATGCCACTGCATCGGTTCCGGGGACATTCGTGTACACTCCTGGCGCAGGCAGCGTGTTGCCGGCGGGAACGCATACGCTCTCGGTAACTTTCACTCCCACAAACGACACGAACTACACGACAGCGCAAGCCACAGTTTCAGTTACCGTGGCCAAGGCAACTCCGGCTATCACATGGCCGGAGCCCGATCCGATTACCTGTGGCACAGCGCTCAGTGCTGCTCAGCTCAACGCCTCGGCTTCCGTCCCCGGAACATTCGTCTACACTCCTGTCGCAGGTGCTGTGCTTGCGGCGGGAATGCATACGCTCTCGTTAGTTTTCACTCCCGCAAACGCGGCGGACTACGACACCGTGAAGGCCACCGTGTCGCTCATTGTGGTCAGGACAACGCCGGACATCGCATGGCCGGCTCCCGCTACGATTACCTACGGCACTCCGCTCAGCGCCACTCAACTCAACGCCACGGCATCGGTTCCGGGAACATTCGTCTATATTCCCGCCGCGGGCGCCGTGCTCGCGGCGGGAATACATCCGCCTTCGGTAACCTTCACTCCAAAAAACACCGCGAACTACACCAAGGCGCAGGCCACAGTTTCGCTCACAGTCGCCAAGGCAAAGCCCGCCATCTCATGGCCGGCCCCTGCTCCAATTACCGATAGCACCCCGTTCAGCGCCACTCAACTCAACGCCAGGGCATCGGTTCCGGGTACATTCGTCTACACACCTGCCGCGGGTGAGGTTCTCGCCGCGGGAATGCATTCGCTCTCCGTGGTCTTCACTCCGGCGGACGCCACAAACTACGATATAACTCAGGCCACTGTTTCTCTTACTGTCGCCAAGACAACGCCAAGCATTATCACGTGGCCGACCCCCTCCGTCATTTCCTACGGCACCCCGCTCAGCGCCACTCAGCTCAATGCCACGGCATCGGTTCCAGGAACATTCGTCTACACTCCCGCCGCAGGCGACGTGCTCACGGCAGGGAAGCATATCCTCTCGGTTACTTTCACTCCGAAAGACACCGCGACATACGCAACAGCGCAAGCCTCGGTTGCGCTAGTGGTGGAAGTGTTGCCTGACATCGCGTCGCAGCGGATTAGGGCGACGCGGATGCCGCTCACTCCAACGGCTGCTCACGACCTCGCAAACGCCAGGCATGGGGAATCACCAGGCGGCAGTGCCCGCAATCGAAAGGGCGAACCAGAAACAAGAATTTATCAAGGTGCTACCTATGTGAAGGGAGAAGATGGCAAATGGCATCTCCAGCAGAAATAGAAAAGGCGCTGCCCGATACGCTACCCGAGGATTTCAGCGACTGGGATCGCGAAGAATCTCCGGTGACTCAACCTGTTAACTCTCGCGGCTTTGAAGCCTCCTCTGGTTTCGCTGCTGTTGCAAAGCCGCCCGCGCAACCCGCGAAGCCGCAAGTCACAGTGTCGCGCACGGCGGATAGGTTGCGTAACTCGTCTTCGTTTACGCCGGCAAAGGTCTACACAGATGATGAAGCATTTATTAAGTCATTACGGTTGAATAGTAAGAATATCGGAGGTCTGAAACGAAAGAGCAAGAAAAAAATGATAGTCGTTGCCGTCGGTTTGATTCTGCTTCTACTTGGCCTCATTCCGGCGTTTTACCTCAAATTGCTGCCCACGTGGGCCATGATGAGACACTCCGCTATACCGCAGCCCGAGGCAATGAATAATCTGCCGGCGACCAACACACTCAAGCCGTCGCCGTCGATACAGATGACAGCGACCACTCCGCAGCCTGCGACACCCGATATGCAGCCAACGGCTACGGAGGCAGCGCCCCCGCCTCAAGTGCAGTCAAAAATGATGAATGAACAACTGAATGCTCCCAGGCGGATTCCGGACAACATGAAGATGGCGGCGGGGAAAGAAGCGCCGCCTCCTTCGGGGTTTGCCGTGGCCGATATGCAAGGCCTAAGCGGTAGCGGGAACAGTGCGATGGGCAGCGTCTTTGCTGGACAGGCCCGGTCCAACGTGAATGCTGAACCTCCCAAGGTTCTGGCCATCTCGGCCGGCATCGCGGTTGGTATGCAGATCAGGAATACTCCGCCCGTTTATCCGCAGATCGCCAAGTCAGCCCGCGTCTCTGGCGCGGTGGTGCTGCAAGCCACCATTTCAAAGACCGGCACCATCGAGAATTTGCGCGTTGTGAGCGGACCAGCCATGTTGCGGCAGGCTGCTGTCGATGCCGTGAAAACCTGGCGCTACAAGCCCTACGTGCTCAATAACGAGCCGGTGGAAGTCGAGACCACGGTAAACGTGATCTTTGCTCTGGACAAATGACGAATCCTCTGCCTCCGGTACGGATTGAGCTTGAGACATGCTGGCACAAACGAGATACGGTATTTGAATATGTAAGTTATTGTAAAATATAGATTTACATGGTGCCGGGAGGGGGGGTCGAACCCCCATGACCGCAAGGGTCGGCGGATTTTGAGTCCGCTGCGTCTGCCAGTTCCGCCATCCCGGCCGGGGGTGGGACTTTGCATCCAAAGTATCGCACAGCCCTTGCATGCGGCGCCACAGGCATGCCTCACTGCGGCAGTCGCATCCCCATTCCGGCAATCTGAGCATAGCCCCGGCTTTCCACACTCATCCGCCGGAACCCGTATGTGAACGCCATGCGACAATGGAGGCAACCGTGATGACCTCCGCCTCCTCCACAGTCGTTCCCTCTCCGGTTGCGGTGACCCCGCAGTTGCTGGCCCAGCACAGCATCACCGCGGAGGAGTACAACCGCATCCTGGCGGCTTTGGGCCGCGTGCCATCCCTAACGGAACTGGGTATTTACAGCGTTATGTGGAGCGAACACTGCTCCTACAAGTCCAGCCGCGTGCACCTCAGGCGCCTGCCCACCAGGAGCGACCGCGTGGTCCAGGGACCGGGCGAGAACGCCGGTATCATCGACGTAGGCGACGGCTGGGCCTGCGCATTCAAGATCGAGTCCCATAACCACCCCAGCTACATTGAGCCCTTCCAGGGCGCGGCCACCGGCGTGGGCGGCATCCTGCGCGACATCTTCACCATGGGCGCGCGCCCCCTGGCGGTCATGGATTCACTGCGCTTTGGTCCGATCACCGAGGAACTCGGCCAAAACAAGGAAGAGCGGAAGCTCATCGCCCGCAACCACTCCATTGTCGAGGGCGTAGTCAGCGGCATCGCCGCCTATGGCAACTGCTTCGGCGTCCCCAACCTGGGCGGCGAAACCAAGTTCGAGGCCTGTTACAGCGGCAACCCTCTGGTCAACGCCTTCGCCCTCGGCCTGGTTCGCAAGGACGAAATCTTCTACGCCAAGGCCTCCGGCACGGGCAACCCGGTTATTTATGTCGGCGCCAAAACCGGCCGCGACGGCATCCACGGCGCCACCATGGCCAGCGAGGAGTTCAGCGAAGGCTCTGAAGCCAAGCGGCCCAATGTCCAGGTCGGCGACCCCTTCATGGAAAAGCTGCTCCTCGAAGCCTGCCTTGAAGCCATGCAGACCGGCGCCATCGTCGGCATTCAGGACATGGGCGCCGCCGGCCTCACCTGCTCCACCTGCGAGATGGGCGCCCGCGGCGGCGTGGGCCTCGACGTCGAGCTGGACCTCGTTCCCCAGCGCGAAACCGGCATGTCCGCCTACGAAATCATGCTTTCTGAAAGCCAGGAGCGCATGTTGCTGGTGGCCGCCAAAGGCCGCGAAGACGAGGTTCTGCGCGTCTTCTCCAAATGGGGCCTGGATGCTGTCATCGTCGGCACGGTCCAGCCCCAGCCGCGCCTCCGCATCCGCCATCACGGCGAGCTGGTAGCCGATATTCCCAACCAGTCCCTCACCGACGACGCCCCGCTCTACCACCGTCCCGTCGGCGAGTGGAAGGCTCCCGTCCCGCTTGAACCCTCGGAAGGAATCCTGGCCCAGCTCGCAGAGGACCGCGACTACACCGCCGACCTGAAAAAGCTCCTCGCCAGCGCCAACGTCTGCTCCAAGCGCTGGGTCCACGAGCAGTACGACACCATGGTCCAGACCAACACCGTGATCGGTCCTGGAGGCGAAGCCGGCGTGATGCGCATCAAGGGTACGGGCACTCCCGGACACGAGCGCGGCCTGGCCATGGCCCTCGACGGCAACGGCCGCTGGGCCTGGCTTGATCCCAAACTCGGCGCCATGCACGCCGTGGCCGAAGCCTCCCGCAAAGTCGCCTGCACCGGCGCAACCCCCGTAGCCGCCACCAACTGCCTCAACTTCGGCAACCCCGAAAAGCCCGAAATCATGGCCCAGCTTTCGGCAGCCATCGACGGCATTGCCGAAGCCTGTACCGCCCTCGGAACCCCCATCACCGGCGGCAATGTTTCGCTATATAACGAAACCCGCGGCGATGCCATCTACCCCACTCCCGTTCTCGGCATCGTCGGCATCCTCGACGACGTAACCAAGGCCGTCCCCGCCCACTTCCAGGCCGAAGGCGACGCCATTATGCTTCTCTGGCCCATCCCCGCCGGCCAGGAACCCGACCCCAACCTCCATGTAACCTTCCCCACGGAGCAGGCTCACCCCAAGGCCGACCCGCTCGCCGTCGCGTACGGCGAAAAGCCGGCCATTATCTCCGATGCCCCTCTGGAGACTGATCCCACATCCGCCGCCCCCCTCATTGGCTTTGGCTCATCGGAGTACGCAAAAGTGGTCCTGGGCGGCATCTGGGGCCAACCTCCACCGCTCGACCTCGACGCCGAATCCGATTTGCAAACTCTACTGACCGTGCTCGCCAAGCGCAAACTGCTCCGCTCCGCCCGCGACATCTCCGATGGCGGCATCGCCGTAGCCCTGGCCCAGGCCGGATTTCCCAAGGAAATCGGCGCCACCGTCGAGCAGGATCAGTCGCTCATGGTTCATCCGCTCTTCGGCCTCTTCGCTGAACCGGCCTCGACCACGCTCCTCTCCACCCACCCCAGCAATGTTTCCATAATCGAAAAACTCGCCGCCGAATACAGCTTCCTTGCCGCCCGTATCGGTTCCACCGGCGGCAAGCGCCTTGAGATCTCCGTCTACAGTGACACCCTCATCTCCGCTCCGCTGTCCAGTCTGCAAAAGCCCTGGGCCAACTCGCTGGAAGCCACCCTCCACGGCGAGGTAACCGCATGATCCAGCGCCACTACCAGGGAGTCGAGGGTATCGCCGACGCATCGCAAGCGCCCCTGTGGGTGAAGGGTTCGGGCTTTAGCCCGTACATTCGGAATGCTGAAATTCCGTGGGCTTTATCCCCCGAGGGAAACTCTCGCTCCACGGATGACTCCAAACTCCGCGAAGAATGCGGCATAGTCGCCATTCACGGCCATCCCGACGCCGCCCGCCAGGCTTTTCTCGGTCTCTATGCCCTGCAGCATCGCGGCCAGGAGTCGGCCGGCATCGCTACCGCCGACGGACAGCATCTGGCCAACATCAAGGGCATGGGCCTGGTCTCTGAAATTTTCACCGACGACGTGCTGGCCAAGCTCCCCGGCCAAATGGCCATCGGCCACACACGCTATTCCACCACCGGCGACTCGGCCCTGCTCAACGCCCAGCCCATCCGCGTCGACTCCACCAAGGGCCTCATCGCCATCGCCCACAACGGCAACCTGGTCAACCTGGGCAACCTGCGCGCGCGCCTGGAGCGCGACGGCGCTTACTTCCAAACCACCTCGGACTCCGAGATCATCGTCCAACTGATCGCCCACTCCCGCGCCGGAACCCTTGTTGATGCCATCGCCGACTCGCTCGGCCAGGTAGAGGGTGCTTTCTCCATCGTGATGATGACCCGCGACCGCATCTTCGCCGCTCGCGATCCGCGCGGCTTCCGCCCCCTCTCCATGGGCCGCATCCGCAACCTCGACGGTCCCGACACCATCGTCTTCGCCAGCGAGACATGCGCCTTCGACCTGCTCCGCGCCGAGTTCGAGCGCGACGTCCTCCCCGGCGAACTGGTCATGGTCACCGGAGACGGCGTGACCAGCCGCCAGTACGCCACCGGCTTCCCGCAGTCCAGTTGCATCTTTGAGCATGTTTATTTCGCCCGCCCCGACAGCCGCATCTTCGGCCGCTGGGTGCAGGAGAGCCGCGACCAGATGGGCCGCCAGTTAGCCCGCGAATCCGGCGTGCCCGCGGACCTGGTGGTGCCCGTCCCCGACTCCGGCGTTACCGCGGCCATGGGGTACGCGGAAGAGGCGCGTCTTCCTTTCCGCATGGGCCTCATCCGCAACCACTACGTCGGCCGCACCTTCATTGAGCCCGAGCAGCGCGTCCGCGACTTCGGCGTCCGCCTCAAGCTCAACCCCGTCCGCAACCTTCTCGAAGGCAAGCGCGTCGTCCTCATCGACGACTCCATCATCCGCGGCACAACATGCCGGAAAATTGTGCGCATGGTCCGCGGCGCCGGCGCAAAGGAAGTCCACCTCCGTATAAGTTGCCCGCCCACCATCTCGCCCTGCTTCTACGGGGTAGATACGCCCCTCAAACGCGACCTGATAGCCGCCAATAAGTCCATAGAAGAAATTCGCCGCTTCATCGAAGCCGACTCATTAGCCTACTTATCTTTAGAAGGCCTGCTCAAATGCTGCGACGGCGAAGAGCACACCGGCTACTGCACCGCATGCTACACCGGTAACTACCCCACACAGTGGGTGGATGTGGATGAAATCCTGCCCGCGACGGTAAGTATTTAGCGCCAGACCAGTCAAGAGTGCGGATACATCCATTACCGCCTCGCCTCTGCCTTTATACTGAGTGGTTGCCGGCGGCAGGTGCAATACATGCTGCCGAAAAGGAGCGGACATTGGCGAAAGCGGAGATTGGCATTATCGGCGGCAGCGGGCTTTACTCGATGCCCGGATTTAAAAACATTTATGAAGAGCGTGTGGAGACCCCGTTTGGTGAACCTTCCGACCCCTTTGTATTGGGCGAGCTGGAGGGGCGCAAGGTGGCTTTTCTGGCGCGGCATGGGCGCGGGCACCGCATCCTGCCCTCGGAGTTGAACTTCCGCGCCAACATTTACGCCTTCAAGAAACTGGGAGTGGAGCGCATTCTGTCGATTTCTGCCGTGGGTTCGCTCAAGGAAGAGCACAAGCCCACCGACTTCGTGATGCCCGACCAATTCATTGACCGGACCTTTCATCGCGTTTCGACCTTCTTCGGCGAGGGGATTGTGGGTCACGTGGCCTTTGGCGACCCTGTTTGCGCCATGGTGGCCGGGGCCGCGGCTGAGGCGTGCGCCAAGGTGGGCGTAGTGGGCAAGCTGGGCG
>JBEKNO010000053.1:0-15130 GCA_049522735.1 Occallatibacter sp. | reverse complement strand
ATGAAACGCGGCAACATCGAAGGAGCCCTGGAGTATTTGGCCAGAGCCAAAGAGCAGCGGTACAGCGATCTGGCCAAGGTGTATGCCGACCCGGATTTCTCCCCTCTCTGGAAGGATCCCCGCCTGGCTAAAATTGTCAAGCGATAGATGTTCCTGTCTATGCAGTCATGCCGCGCATCGCATCCTGCCATGCGGTACAAGACTCCGGACTGTGACCCTTGGCACAGGCGATTGCCCCCCGCCGGGTGAGAATAAATGGGTGAGGCCGCCAGCCTTCCGCATGGCAGGCCAGGAGAAGATGCACATGAGCGATCCTTCCCCGCTGGCCGGCCATCCCGCCGACTACCACGTCTTTCACAACTTCATTGAGCGCTGCAAGACTCTCCCGGCCCTCTCCACAGCCGTGGTCTGGCCGCTCTCCGACGTGGCCCTGCGGGGCGCTGTTGAAGCCGCGGTCGAGGGACTTATCGAGCCCACGATGATCGGCGACGAAGCCGGGATGAAGGCGCTGGCCGCCAATATCGGCCTGGACATAAGCTCCTATCGCATCCTCGACGCCGACACCGAAACCAAGGCCGCCGATCTGGGCGTGGCCATGTGCCGCTCCGGCAATGCCCTGGCCATGATGAAGGGCAGCCTGCACACCGACGAGTTGCTGAAGCCGGTCATGCAGCGCGATACCGGCCTGCGCACCACCCGCCGCATCTCCCACGTCTTCATCATGGATACGCCGGCCTATGCGCGCACCCTGCTCATCACTGATGCGGCCATCAACATCATCCCCGATCTCGAGGACAAGATTCACATCGTGCAGAACGCCATCGACCTGGCCCACGCCCTCGGTATTCCAGAGCCCAAGGTGGCGCTGCTCTCGGCCGTTGAAACGGTGAACCCCAAAATCCAGTCCACGCTGGACGCGGCGGCTTTGTGCAAAATGGCCGGCCGCGACCAGATCACCGGCGGCATTCTCGACGGCCCCCTGGCCTTCGATACCGCCGTCAGCGTCAAGGCCAGCGCCATCAAGAACCTGGTCTCTCCGGTCGCCGGCCAGGCTGATATTCTGGTCGTCCCCGATCTGGAAAGCGGCAACATGCTGGCCAAGCAACTAGAGTACCTGGGCGGCGCGCAACTGGCCGGCATCGTGCTCGGAGCCCGCGTCCCTTTCATCCTTACCAGCCGCGCCGACTCCGCTGAATCCCGCCTCAGCAGTTGCGCCGTGGCCGTGCTCCTCCACTATGCCACGCATCCGCAGGTCAAGGTCTAGAACTGGTTGCACAATTCTGGTTTTGAAGGGGCGCGGGTTTAGCCGCGCCTTAAGAAGCGCATAAAATCTAGGGGCTTTAGCCACTGAGGGACAGTTCGTTCAAACTGACCTACTACTGCGGCCTCAAAATCCGCCAACTCGCCAATCTGCTAACTCGCCCCATTTGGACCACCCCGCTCCACTTCTGCGAAACTGAAAACGTGCCCAGCCCGTTGCCCGCCCTCATCTTCGACCTCGATGGAACCATCACGGACTCGAAACCCGGCATCGTAGGTTGCCTGCGCAAGGTGCTCGATGCCCGCCATCTCTGCTATTGAGGAGTTTGCCCTGGCCGACGCTCCCGCGGATGTGCTCGCTCTCGTGCTGCCATAGAATTCCGCCACTGCTCCCGGCGCCGGTCCCCGCATTCTCCTGCCAACATGCAGACCGGGCTGCAGTGTCAAATTTGATAAATAATTTTGTCGACAGGTGCTATACTTTAGCACTAACGTAATAGTTTCTGGTTACCTTCCGGAGAGCGTGGCAGATACTTTCTAGTAAACATGACCGTCTCCGAATCGAGGTAGGCCCTAAATGCGCGATCAAGCTGAAGCCAACCTCGCGGCGTTTATAGATAGCACCCAGAACCTCATCTGGGCCGTGGACCTCGATTATCGTCTGCTTACATTCAATCGCGCTTTCCAGCAGGCTTTCCAAGACGGTTTTGGCATCCGGGTGGAGGTGGGGATGCGCCGCGAGGGCTCGCTCCCGCCGGAGAGAGCGGCAATTTTCCCTCCACTTTATAAGCGGGCGCTCTCTGAAGGCCCTTTTCGAACCGACTACCAACTGCTCGATGGCCGGACCGTGGAGCTGGCCTTCAACCCCATCGTTGTAGATGGGAAAACGACGGGCATTTTGGTCTTCGGAAAGGACATCACGGAACGAAAGACCGCGGAAAAAACCCTGTTGGAAGCCGAGAAAAAGTATAAGGGCATCTTCGACGGGGCGCTGGAAGGAATGTTTCAAACCGCCCCCGATGCCCGATTCCTGGCCGCCAACCGCGCCTTGGCGGAGATGCTGGGCTACGATTCGCCCGATAAACTCATATCCGCGCACACCAATCTGACCCAGGATCTGTGGGCCGACCGGGAAGAACTTTCTGAGTTAATACGGCAACTCGAAGAGCATGGATCCGTTCGCGGGTTCGAGTGCCGGCTCAATCGCAAGGATGGCGGCATCCTCTGGGTTGCGCTCAGCGCCCGGAGAATCTGCGGCGCCAATGGACAGCCGCTCTGCCTGGAAGGATTCATCGCGGACATTACCGAGCGAAAGCGGGCGGAAATACAACTCCGCGACAGCGAAGATCGCTATAGAACCGTATTCCAGACCGGCCCCGACCCTGCCATTATTGCCCGGCTGAGCGACGGAATGATCATCGACGCCAATCAGGCATTCCTCGATACGTCGGGTTACGAGCCTAATGAAGTCATGGGGCGCACAACGCTGGAACTCGGCATATGGGTGAATGCAATTGATAGGCAGAACTTAGTCGATGCGGTGCTCCAGAACACCACGTGCCGGAATTTTGAAGTCCTGTCCAGAAGAAAGAACGGGGAGATTTTTTGGATGCGGTTGTCCGCATCCTTGATTGACATCAGGGGGGACCGAGGCCTGCTTGCGTTCGCGCGAGATATCTCCGAGGCCAAGGCCGCCGAGGAGCGCCTGGCCGCGGCTGCTGAAGAGCTGCGGGCCAGCGAAGAACGTTACCGCGCCACCTTCCAGATGAGTATCGACGCCATCAATATCAACCGTCTCAGCGATGGCGTATTTGTGGATGTCAATGATGCGTTCCTCGACTTCGTGGGATACCGGCGCGAAGAAGTCATTGGCCGGACGTCAGAAGATCTCAACTTCTGGGTGGATCGTGACGCGCGGCAGAAAATGGTCGAGACTCTGCGCCAGAATGGGAGCTGCCGGAATTTAGAAGCCCGCTTCAGAAAAAAGAACGGGGAGATCGTATGGGGGCAGTTGTCAGAGTCGCTGATTGAAGCCGGCGGTGTTCCCTGCATCCTCTCCGTCACGCGGGATATATCCGGCGCCAAAACGGCCGAACAGAACCTGGCCACGGCTCAGCAAGCGCTGCGGGTCAGCGAAGAGCGCTACCGCACCGCATTCCAGACCAGCATGGACGCCATCACCATCAGCGGTCTCGGCGATGGCAGGTACTTCGATGTCAACAAGGCGTTCCTCGATCTCATAGGGTACGAATACCGGGATGTCGTGGGACGAACCTCGGCCGAGCTCGGCATCTGGGTGCATCCGGGAACCAGGGAGGAAATGGTGCAGATGCTGCGCCAGAACCTGAGTTTCAAGGATATAAAAACCCAGTTTATTCATAAGAGCGGGGAGATACGCTGGGTGCTGATATCGGCATCGGTGATTGAGATCGAGGGCGTCCCGTGCATCCTGAGCGTGGTGCGGGATATCTCTGAAGCCAAGGCGGCGGAGGAAAAGATCAACGATCTCGCCTTCTACGACCCCTTGACTCGCCTGCCCAACCGCCGCCTGCTGTTGGACCGGCTGCGGCATACCCCGTCCCTCAGCGCCCGCAGTAATCGCATGCGCGCGCTGCTTTTTGTCGACCTGGATAACTTCAAGATGCTGAACGACACCCTGGGCCATCAGACGGGCGACCTTCTGCTGCAGGAAGTTGCCCGGCGATTGACCGCCTGCGTGCGCCAGGCCGACACCGTGGCCCGCCTCAGCGGGGATGAGTTTGTGGTCATGCTCGAAAACCTGAGCAAAGTTTCCGAGCATGCCATGGCCCAGGCCAGGACCGTGGGCGAAAAAATCCTCGCTACGATTGGACGGCCCCATCTCTTCGCCGGCCACGAATACCACTGCACTGCCTGCCTGGGGATCACCGTCTTCGGAGATGAACCGGAGAGCGCGGTTGACGTCCTGCAACGGGCTGAAATCGCCATGTTTCAGGCCAAGGAGGCAGGCCGCAATACCATGCGCTTTTTTGCCCCGGCTCTGCAGGCCGCCGTCCATGCCCGCGTCGAACTGGAGCAGGATCTTCGCCAGGCCATCATGAGCAACCAGTTCGTGCTCTACTATCAACCGCAAGTGGAGCGGGAGCGCATCATTGCGCTGAAGCCCTGATGCGATGGAATCATCCCAGGCACGGCATCTTATTGCCCGAGAAGTTTATTTCTTTGGCTGAGGAAACGGGGCTGATTCTGCCCTTGGGCAACTGGGCTCTGGAAACCGCCTGCGCGCAAATTGTGGCATGGAAATGCCGCAAAGAATCAGCCCATCTCGCCGTTGCGGTGAATATCAGCGCTCAGCAGTTCCGCCAGCCGGATTTCGTGGAGCAGGTGCTCCAGGCGCTCAAGCGCACCGGAGCCAATCCTCAAAATCTCAGGCTGGAACTCACCGAGAGCATGTTGTTGGAGAATATCGAGGACGTCATCGCCAAAATGACCAGGCTCAAATCGCATGGCTTGAGATTCTCCCTGGACGACTTCGGCACCGGCTATTCTTCGCTGGCCTACCTGAAGCGCCTGCCCCTGGACCAATTGAAGATCGATTGGGTCTTCGTGCGGGACATTCTGGCGGATACCACCAGCGGCGCCATCGCGCAAACCATTATTTCATTGGGCCAGGTGATGGGCTTGTCGGTGATTGCCGAGGGCGTTGAAACCGTGGAACAGCGGGACTTCCTCATCGAACTGGGCTGCCATTCCTTCCAGGGCTACCTGTTAAGCCGGCCGCTGCCCCTGGAGGAGTTCGAGCGGCTATGGCTCTCCCCGCCGCGCACAAAAACCCCGCCGCCGGTTAAGCGCAAAATGACTCGATGAAAAGCCGGCCAGCAAATCAGCCTTCCTTTTATTCCCTATTCCCTATTCCCTGCTTCATTCAATCGATCGACATGCTCAACTGGTGGCGCACATCCGCGCCGCGAATCCAGAAAATCACATCCGTAGCGATATTCGATGCGTGGTCCGCGATCCGCTCCAGGTTGCGCGCCACCAGGATGCCGTTGATCGATTGCTGGGTATACTCCGGCTTATCCTGGATAAGCAGCAGCAGGTCTGTGTGAGCGCGCCGGTTCATGCGGTCGATCTCGTCGTCCATATCGCGCACCGAGTCGGCCAGGCGCGCATCGCCATCCAGCAGCGCCTGCACCGCCGAGCGGATCATGCGCCCGGCAAACTCCCCCATAGCCGCGAAATCCACCGGCAGATCGACCTCATCGACTTTGATCATGTCCTTGGTCCGGCGCACGATGCCCATCGACTGGTCGCCGATCCGCTCCAGGTCGCAGGTGATCTTGATGACCGCCAGGATGAAGCGCAGATCGATGGCCATGGGCTGTTCCTTGGCCAGCAGTTCATACGCCATCTCGTCCAGTTCCCGCTGCGCGGTATTGATGGCGGTCTCATTCTGCTTGACGAACTTGCAAAGCCCCTTGTCGCGCTGCAGATAGGCGTCTACCGCGGTCTCGACCGACTGCTGCGCCAGGGCAGCCATGGCCAGGAGCTGATCCTTCAGCTCGGCGAGTTGTTGTTGAAAATGAATTCGAGGCACCGCGGTTTCTCCCGTAATCTTTCATTGTGCATCATGGCATGTTACTGGCGTGCGAATTTCGTGCCCGGTATCACAATGGTCACGCATTGCCGGCGAGATGTCCCAATATGATTGGGACGCGCCACGCGCCGCAAAGATGCTCTAGGGTAAAGATATGCACGCCAAAGACACTTCCGAAAGTTCCATGCTCACCTTTCAACCAGCCGGCTGCGAACTGCGCCAAATCTACAAGCTGATGACCGGCCTCATCGTCCCGCGGCCGATTGCCCTGGTTTCCACCATGGACCGCGGCGGCGTGGCCAACCTGGCCCCGTTCAGTTTTTTCTCTGGGGTGGGCTCCAATCCCCCCGCCGTGCTGTTCTGCCCCGCGCTTCGCGACGCGGCGGCAACCGCGCCCGGCCCGCGCTCCAATCTGCGCAAAGACACGCTGCGCAACGTCGAGGAGACCGGCGAATTCGTGGTGAATGTGGTCAGCGAGGCCATTGCCGCAGCGGCCAACGCCTCCTCAGCCGAGGTTCCGCCGGAGGTGGACGAATTTCAACTGGCCGGCCTTACGCCGCTTGCCAGCGAAGTCGTGCGCCCGCCGCGCGTGGCCGAATCGCCGGCGCAGATGGAGTGCCGGCTGCTGCAGGTCATCTACGTCAGCCGCGCGCCGGGCGCGGGCGTCATCGTGCTCGGCGAGGTGGTCCGCTTTCACATGCGCAGGAACCTGGTGGAGAACTTCCGCATCGATCCGGCCGGCCTGGACGCCGTGGGCCGCATGGCCGGCAACACCTGGGTCCGCACCCGCGACCGCATGGAGCTGATCCGGCCCCGTTAGAGTTTTGCGGTATTTCAGCGTTGCGGACCGGAGCGCAGCCAGCCGGCGGGGAGAAACCGCCTGCAAAATGTCCGCAACCGGCCCCACAACTGGAAGTCCGGCGCTTTCAAAACCAATCTCCGCCTATCGGCGTGACGCACTCTAGCGAATGATCTCGAAGCGCTCCCAGGGGCAATTGCAGACCGGGCAGACGTAGAACTCCCGCGCTGCGCCGATCCAGGTGTCCTTATTCCCGCCCACGAGCAAAGCAATGGCTTCGCCGTAAAGCCGCGCGTGGGCTTTCTCCGCTTCCAGAGCCCCGGTAAAGCTGCGTATGGCGGCGGTATTCTTGCGCGCCTCGGCCTCTTCCAGAAAGCCGGGGTACATGGTGGCGATCTCGTATTGCTCCCCGCCCAGCGCGGCCTTCAGGTTTTCGAGAGTGGTCTTCGCCTCGACGGCATGGAGGACGCACTGCGCCTCGCCGTCCAACTGCTTGATTACGCGGGCATGATTGGCGGCGTGAATTTGCTCTGCGCGCGCCGCGGCCCGGAACAGGCTGGCGGCTCCGTGCCATCCCTCGGCGTCTGCCTTGACCGCAAAGGCGGTGTATCTGGCGTGCGCATTCGACTCGCCCTCAAAGGCGGCCAGAAGATTCTGAACCGTGGTTGCGTTGTCCGGGGATACGGCCGGCATAGGTTTCCCTCCCGAGATCCGTTCAAAGCCTACGGGCGCCGCTGGGGGCCGCGCTGTGACGCAGGCTACAAACAAAAAGGCCATTGTAGGGAACTTGGACCAATTTGTAGCCTGATGTCGGACAGGAGCCTGGTGGGCTGGGCACTCCAACGTGACCGGTATGGACCGCGTCCGGCTGAAAGTGCAATAGAATGACGCTATGCCAGTAATTTTTCGCGAGCGGGGCTTCAGGTTCTTCTTTTATTCAAACGAGGGATCTCCGCGTGAGCCGGTACACATTCATGTAGAGAAAGATAACGTGGAAGCAAAATTCTGGCTGAAACCAGAAGTTCGAGTGGCCTACAATGATGGTTACAACGCGCGCACTCTTCGCGTGCTAATGGGCTTGGTTGAGACCAATAGAAACCAGATCGAGAGGGCATGGAATGAGTATTTCGGCTAGTGCAACCCGTGTACGATTCGATTCCGACAGCATGTGGGTCGATCTGAGCGACGGTCGAACCATCGGCGTGCCGCTGGCATGGTTCCCCCGCTTGCTGCACGGCACGGCGGAGCAGCGCGAGCAGGTAAGGATCAGCAGCCGCGGCCTGCATTGGGATGCCTTGGACGAAGATGTTTCCATAGCCGGCCTGCTCGCGGGATTGGGCGACCAGAGCGCCAGCAACAAGACTTTTGCGGCCTAGCAGCACTTGTGGTAGTCCAAACAAAAAAGCCATCCCGCGGGGACGGCCTTTTCCGTTGCAACGATCCGCCGGCTACTGCGCCGAATTCCGCGCCTCGGCCTTCTGCGTCAGCACCTTCTGAACGTTATCCTGCAGAGCCTGTGCTTCAGGCAGATAGGTGATGGCCTTCTGAATCTCCGGGTCCCAGTCGGCCCGCGTGCGCAGGCCTTGCAACTGCCCGAACTGGATGGTGACGATCTTTTCCTTGATGCTCACCTTCAGCCAGTCCATCACCCCGTTCAGGTCGGCATCGGTCCACTCGATGTTCTGGCCGGTCAGGTACTTCCTGAACTCGCCCAGCACCGCGTCGTCCACCTGGAAGTTTTTGTCCACAGTATGATTGGCCACATAAACCGGCGCGAAGTGGAAGAAGGCATCCTTATACAGCAGCTCGTCCTGGAAGTGGTTGTTCTTGGGGCTCTCGATCTTTTCGTCGGGCGTAATGCCGCCGCCGCCGTAGACGGTGCGGCCCGCGTCGGTCAGCTTGACCTCGCGGTTGGTGGAATTATTGGGCTGGGCGCCGGCGTGGTTGTAGTAGTAGTCGTAGAGCGAAACCCCGGTGTAGTTGCGCTGGATCAGCCGGCCGGAGGGGGTGTAATAGTGGTAGGTGGTCAGCGCCAGCCCGGTGTTGTCAGGGGTGTTGTAGACCGTCTGCACCAGCCCCTTGCCAAAGGTGGTCTCGCCGACAATCAGGGCGCGATCGTGGTCCTGCAAGGCGCCCGAGACGATCTCCGCCGCCGAAGCCGTGTTGCGGTTCACCAGCACTACGATGGGGAAGGTTTTGCCGCCGTTGCCGTGGGTGGCCGTGTATACCTGGTCTGGATAGGCGCGTCCGCGCTGGGAGACGATGGTTTGCCCCTTGCTGAGCAGGTGGTCGCACACCTCCACCGCCTGGCTGAGCAGTCCGCCGGGGTTGCCGCGCAGGTCCAGCACCAGCCCCTTCAGGTTGCTGAAGCCGTCGATGGCCTTGATGACATCCTGAGTGGTGTCCTCCTGAAACTGGCTCAAGTGAATGTAGCCCACGCCGGGGCGAATTTCGAATGCCAGGTCCACGGAGGAGTGGGGAATCTCGTCGCGGATCAGGTCGAAGACCAGCGGATTGGGCTGGCCCTCGCGAATCATGGTCACCTGCACGTGCGTGCCCTTGGGGCCCTTGAGCGCCTTGGCCACCAGGTCTGACGTCATGCCCTCGGCGCTCTTGCCGTCCACCGCGGAGATGATGTCGCCGGGGTGAATGCCGGCCTTGAAGGACGGCGTTCCCTCGAAGGGCGTAACCACGTAGACCTTGTTGTTCTGCTGCTGGATGAGCATGCCCACGCCGTAGTAGCGGCCGTGCTGCTCCTCGCGCATCCTGGCGAAGGCCTTGGGATCGTAAAAATTGGAGTGCGGATCCAGCACCCTGAGCATCCCTGGAATGGCCCCGTCGTAGATGGCCAGGTCGGCCTTGTCGCCGTTGATGGGCTCGGCGTAATTCTGCTCCACCAGCGCATAGACGTTGGTGAACGACTTGAGGCTGTCGCGCAGTTGGCTCTCGTCGGCCGAAGACTGGGCTCCCACCCTGCGCTGCAGGATGCTGCCGGCCACGGCGCAGACGGCAAGAAAGAGGATGACGCTGAAAAGTGCGCAGCGGGCGCGAGGAGTCATAGTCTTAAGGAACCTCCGGACGGCAGATGCGGCAGGCGCCCAACTGCGGTTTTCCCATGGCGCGAGCGAAAATCCACGGTTGGCTTGCCTCACGATAAAAATCAGCCTTGCCCGATTCCGGCAAGGCTAGGGACTTGGGAAACCGCTCAATCGGCCCTGGAAGAGCCATCTTGAAAAGTATACCACCCGCTTCTTTTGACGCCGGCCGGACCATTTTGGTTGCTTGGGGAGCCCTGCCGGACTCCCCTGCGGCATCCCCTGAAAGCCGGGGACCGGGGCTTTATTGCGGCCTGGGAAGGCCGGAACCCCATCCGGCCCTGCACCGGCTGAATTCCGCCGAAATCATGATTTACGGCCCAATGGCCCGGAATCGGCGGGAATTCGGCTCCCAAACGCTTCAGGATTCACTCCGCGCAACGCGCTGCCGCTCTCCGGGCGTTTACAATGGCGTCTATGGATCAGGTGGCAATGGATCGCAGCCTGCCGTGTTCTTACCTATGACTCAGAGACTTCTTCGTACTCCCGCGGCGTTCGTGTTCGGCACGTTGCTGCTCGCCAGTTCCACTCTCGCGCAAACCCGTCCCGCCACGCCGGAGAGCCCCTACGGCGGCACTACGGTGGAGGAGATCGTGGCGCGCGTGGACGACCAGATCATCACGCGCTCTGACTATGACCGCTCCCTGAAGGAGATGGATGATGAAGCGCGCCAGCACGGCGCCACCATGCAGCAGACCTCCGAGGCCCACCGGGATCTGCTGCGCTCGCTCATCGACCAGCAACTCTGGCTTTCCAAGGGCAAGGAGCTGGGCATCAACGGCGACACCGAGCTCATCAAGCGGCTGGACGAGTACCGCAAGCAATACAACCTGGAATCCATGGAAGACCTGGAAAAGGCGGCCAAGGACCAGGGCGTCTCATGGGAGGATTTCAAGGCCAACATCCGCAACGGCATCATCACCCAGTTGGTGATGCGCGACCAGGTGGGCGCCAAGATTCAGTTCACGCACGGCGAGCTGGAGCGCTACTATGAGCAGCACAAGCAGGAATACACCCAGCAGGAAAGCGTGCACCTGAGCGAGATTCTTGTATCCGCCGGCTCCCAGCCCGGCGACGCGGCGGCTCTGGCGGCAGCCAAAGCCAAGGCCGACGACCTGGAGGCCAAGCTTCACGCTGGCGGCGATTTCAGTCAGTTGGCGCGCACCTTCAGCGACGGCCCCACGGCCGCTGAAGGCGGCGATCTGGGCCAGTTCCGTCCCGGCGCCCTGGCCAAGATCCTCGAGGAGAAGACCTTCCCGCTCGAGGACGGCCAGTTCACTGAGCCCATTCAAACCCGGCAGGGCTTCGTCATCCTCAAAGTGCTGCAACACACCCCCGGCGGCGTACCGCCGTTGAAGGACGTGGAGACGCAGGTCGAGGACGCTTACTACATGAGCCGCATGGAGCCGGCCATTCGCGAATATCTCACCAAGATGCGCGAGGATGCCTACGTGGAAGTGGCGCCGGGTTACGTGGATACCGGGGCCAGCCCCAAGCAGATCAAGCCGGCCTATAGCGCCTATACGCCGCCTGCCCCCAAGAAAAAGAAGAAAGTGGAGCGCACCCGCTTCCGCGAGAACACGCACACCTTCCGCCAGAAGTCGCCGCCGCCCCCGCCCCCTGCCGAAGAAGCCGCCGCGCCGCCCCAGACGGGCAAAAAGCAGAAGGCGGAGCCGGTCAGCCTGGCCACCATGAAGCCCGGCAAGAAAGAAAAAATCCGCTACGGCAAGGCGCCCACCAAGACTCTTCCCAATGCGCCCACCACGCAAACCGAGGACGCGGGCGCGGTGCAACAGGCCGCCAATACCGCACCGGAGCCCGTGAATCCCCTTGAACCCGCCAGACCGACGCAGAAAACCCGCTTCAGCGCTCGCGCCAAAGTGGCCAAACCGGCCAAGGGCGCGGCAGGCGGACCGAAGACGGACACGAATGCTCCCCCACCGCCGGATGCCGCCGAGGTAGCCGACCGCCAGACGCAATCCGCTCCTCTGGGTTTGGGCGGCAATACGGCCGTCAAGAAGAAAAAGCAGGCCACCACCACCGGCACAAAGACCCGGCTGACCGACAAGAACAAGAAGCCTGTGGCTCCAGCGCAGCAATCGGGAGAAGCGCCGCCGGCCCCCGCTCCGGCTCCGCAGCAGTAGCTCAGGTTTTAAGGACGCGGAGGGCAGACCGGGATATTAACCCTGGCGGTATCCGCGCCGCAAGGCGAAACAAATCAGCAAACCGGCCGGGCCTGGGAGTTGCCTTCCAGGCCCGGATTCTTTTTTGGCAAAGACAGGCAGATGCGTTAATCTTCTGGGCAGCATGAAAGACATCTATATCGCCGATCTGGCCAACTTCGACGAAGGCAAGCCCTTCGACGGGTTTTTTATGGTTTTGGCCAAACAGCAAAGAACCACGAAAAACGGCAAGCCCTACCTGAACCTGATCCTGGGCGACAAGACCGGCCAGCTCGAAGGCCGCGTCTGGGAGCCGGGCGACCCGCGAATCGCCAAAGACTTCGAGCGCGGCGACGTGGTCAAGGCGAGCGGCAGCGCCTCGCGCTTTGACGACCGCCTGCAGATGAAGATCGATCAGTTGCGCAAGGCCTCGGCAAGCGAGGTGGACAAATCGGATCTCATGCCCTCGACCACCTATGACGTAAAGGATCTGTGGCGCCAGCTTCAGGGCTTCGTCGATAGCTTCACCAACCCCGACCTCAAGCTTTTGCTGACCACGCTTCTCGCTGACCCGGCCCTGGCCCAGGGTTACCGCGAAGCCCCCGCCGCCAAGCAACTCCACCACGCCTGGCTGGGCGGCCTGCTGGAGCACGTGGTCAGCCTGCTCACTCTGGCCGACCGCGTCGCTTCACACTACCCGCTGCTCGACCGCGACCTGCTGCTTACCGGCGTCATCCTCCACGACATCGGCAAGGTGACGGAACTTAGCTGGGTGATCGGCTTCGAGTACACCGTCGAAGGCGTCCTGCTGGGCCACATCCAGATGGGGATGGCGCTGGTGGAAAAAACCATCGACAGCCTGCCCGGCTTCCCGCCCAAGTTGAAGACGCTGGTGCTGCACATGATCCTGTCGCACCACGGCAAGCTGGAGTTCGGCTCGCCCAAGCTGCCCATGATCCCCGAAGCCCTGGTGCTCAGCTTTCTCGACGACCTCGATGCCAAGATGCAGGCCGTAGCCGGCGAATTCGAGAAGTCTGCCAGAGAAGGCAAAGGCCCGGACGAGCTGACCGGGAAGGTGTGGGCGCTGGATCAGAGGCAGTTGCTGAATACCAGGCGCTGGCTGGGAGAAGACAAAGAATAGGGAAAAGGGAACAAAAGGACGGCGGTGTGAGCAGGAATTGGGCGCGCAAATGAGATACAATGTATCTCAGAGGATCGATTCGATGGCGACAACGATGGTGCATATCCGGGTGGACGAGAAGGTGAAGGAAGCTGCCGCAAAGACGCTGGCCGCAATGGGCATCTCCGTCTCGGATGCGGTGCGCATGTTGCTGGTGCGCGTGGCGGCAGAGAAGGCGCTTCCCTTTGAGGTACGGGTTCCCAACGCGGCCACGGTGAAGGCCATGCGGGCTGCGGACAAGCGCAAGGGTAAGCATTTTAAAACGGCCGATGCGCTTTTTAAGGATCTGGGAATCTGAAGATGCGGAATCCGATTCTCGGCGCGAAATTCCGGCGCGGTGTAAAACTGGCCCAGCGGCGCGGTAAAGACATGTCGAAGCTGCGCGAGGCGATTCTGCTGCTGATCGAAGGCATCCCTTGCCGCCACGCTACAAGGACCATCCTCTAAGCGGCGATTGGCAACATCATCGCGACTGCCACATTGAGCCAGACTGGATATTGCTTTACAAAATCGACGGCAATGACCTTTATCTTGTCCGCACCGGATCACACTCGGACTTATTCTGAATAGGGCTTAGAAAAACGGCGATCTGTCTATTCCGCTCTGGAGATTCTCCGCCGATAGTTCTCAGACGATTCGATAACAAATGCTGTTTGTCCGGCCAGCGCCAGCAAATCCTCGTCACCCGTCACCTGCAGATCGGCATTTCCGCTCTCGGCCAGATCAAGGAACGGTTGATCTTTCGGGTCGCGGCAAAGAACCGGGCACAACTTCACGATCTCGACTGCCTCGCAAAAAGGGATATAGCCGCCCAAGGCTTCAAGCTGTTCGTCCGCGGAAATCTGAAACTTCGGGTATGCGAGGATTCTCGTCAACTCCGCTGCCGTCGCATGCGAGACGAGCGGCACGCATTTTCCGGCTTGCCAATGGCCAACCAGCCAGCTCAACCGGCCTTGGGTAAACAGGAGCGCGGAGAGGACGGCATTGGTGTCGAAGACGACTCTCGCTCTGGCGGCGGCACTCACTGGCTTTTACGGGCCCAGGCAATCGCGTCTGTAATATCCTGCTCCGTGATGCCAAGCTGGGCGAGTTTGTCGCGCACCTCATCCAGGCGGCTCGGCCGCAGAGGCTTGAGCAGGATCGCAGAGCCATCCGTGCTGACGTCGAAGTATTCCACCCCTGCGAAGCGTGTGACCACCGCCTTGGGAAGCGTGAGTTGGTTTTTGACGGTCATTTTGGCCAGCATGATTCGCCTCTTTCAAGGATACAAGGAAATCTTACCACGGGCCAGCTCGACCAGTTTGGATTATCTCTGGACAGCAGTTCCTCACGCCAGCATCTTCAATCCGTGTTTCTCGACGATATCCAATAACTTGAGCGCCATGCCGCTGGGCTTCTTCGCGCCTGTCTCCCACTTCTCCACCGTGGATTCACTGGTATTGAGATAGCGGGCAAAGACAGGCTGGCTGACATGCTGGCTCTCGCGAATCTTCTTGATTCGGCGGGGTTCGAGCGCAGCGGGAACCGTAAGGCAGGACTCGTCGAAACGGCGCATCGTAGCCTTATCGATCGTCCCGGCTCGGTACATACCGGTTACGCTGCTATGGATTGCTTCAAAGGCATCGCTCTTGTATTTGCTATTCTTCGCCATGGCATATCTCCACAATTTCTTTGAGCTGCAATTCCTTCGCTATGTCGGCGTCTGTCTTCCGGGCATACAGACCGGCTACAGCGCGAAAATCCGCCAATTCATCGTCGCCGATATTGGCCCGATCCTTCTTTGCGAAGAGATAGGCGTAGACCCAATACCGGCCACCCTTGGCAAGAATGATGGAACGGACCAGATTCTTACTCAGACGCTTCTTGAAGACGCCGCCGCCCAAATCGACTGCCTGGCCCAGCATCACCTGGCGGATAGCTGAACAAAGTTCACCGTCCTCTAGTGTCCGGCTAAAATCGGATCATTCGTTGTAACCATCACATATTAGAAGAGATGACTGATAGCTCTCATTTTTCGATTTGAAATTATAAGCAGCAGAATCGGGAGCCAGCGCCGGG
>JBEKNO010000052.1:0-15455 GCA_049522735.1 Occallatibacter sp. | reverse complement strand
CTAACTCAATTCGAGAAAACCCCCATTTTACAGGCACTTCAGGAGATGGACTGCGATAACGACTTAGGTGATATTTGCAACCAGTTGAATCTGTTCGACTTGTAGCCGGACAGCAGTGTTTCAATACATTGCTGTGAACGTACAATTCCAGGGAGCCGGAATCGGCGGCCGATTAATGGAACGCGCATGTGAACTCAGTGTCAGCTTGGGGAAAACTAAGGTCGTACTGGACGTTCGCGAATCGAACCAAAAGGCGCAGGAGTTCTTTCGCAGCCAAGGATTTCGCGAGAACCTGCTAATCAGCAGGTACTCCGATCAGATTTTAGGCATAGGACCGACCATCAGGATGGAACATCGAATTACCGCCCCGACATTCTGGAATCAGGCCATACCTCCATCAATCTCCAGCACCGAACTTGGGAAATCTTGAACCTTGCTGTGGAGGGGTATCGCACAGTATGCTACCGACATGGGGCTGCGTTACCTGATCGGCTGCTCATTACTGAACTCCAAAGACCCGGCGGAGGGCTGGCAGATGTATCGCCAGCTGGAGCCATACCGGGTATCACCGGAGTTTGAAACTGAGCCCACCGCGGCATACGCCTGTCCCGCCGAGCAAGAGGGCAGGCATGCACAGCCGCCGGCCCCGCAAGAAGATCAGTCATTGCCAACTCCGCTTCCAACTCCGGTCAAGGTTCCCAAGCTGCTCAAGACCTACCTGGCCATCGGCGCACGCATCGGCGGGCCGCCGGCCTGGGACCGGGAGTTCGGCACCATCGATTTCCTGACTCTGCTCGATCTGAATTCGGTGTCGCACTCGGCGCGCCACCGCTTCCTGGCGCCTCTCATCCAATGAGCCTGCGCCGATTCCGGCGCGCTGTGGCGCTGGCATTCATTCTAATCCTGGTCATTCTTCGCTTCTGGCTTCTCCATCTGCGTGGCCCGCTCACCCTGGAGCGCCGCGCCCTGTGGATCCAGCAATCGGCGCGCATGATTCTGACCAGCCTGGGCATTCATTACCGGGTTGAAGGCCGGCCGCCGAACCGCGGCCTGGTGGTTTCCAACCACCTCAGCTACATTGACATTCTCGTTCTCTCGGCGGCCATGCCCTGCTTCTTTGTGGCCAAGATCGAGATAGGCGGCTGGCCCTTCTTCGGCAAGGCCGCGCGCTGCGGCGGAACCATTTTTGTCGACCGCTCCAGCCTGGCCAGCGCCATGTCGGTGGCCGAGCAGATGATCGAGCGTCTCAAGCTCACTATTCCGGTTCCTGTGCTGCTCTTTCCCGAGGGCACCAGCACCGACGGCAGCGCGATTCTGCGCTTCCATTCCCGGCTAATCGACCCCGCCACCTCCATTGGAGCGCCCATCACCACTGCCTGTGTCCGCTACGTGGTCAAAGACGGCACCCCGGAGCGCGAACTCTGCTGGTATGGCGACGAGACCTTCGCGAACCACCTATGGAAGGTGCTGGGGGTGGGCGGCTTCTCCGCCGAGGTGCAGTTTGGCCAGCCGCGCGTCTACACCGACCGCCGCGTTGCCGCCGACCAGACCCATGCCGAGATTACCGCCATGCGCGAGCAAAGCGCGCTGGTTCTTCAATCAGCGGCAGCGGTATAGGCAATGGCCCGGCTTCCGATGGGCGGCCTGTGTTCACCCGCACAGGTTGCAGCGCCTTCCGCCCGGCATGCTAATCTTCGTAATCTGGCAGACCGGCTCCTGGCAGCGTTCGCTTTCCTCCTTTCACAAGGCGGCGGAAATCGCGCGCAACGGCCAGATCGGGAACGTGGTGCGCGTTGAGGTGGGCCTGCCCGGCGGCCATCACGATTTCCCCGGCACGGTTCCCGCGCTCATGCAGAGGCTCGCATCGCTTCCGGACAAAATCGGAGGCCCTGCTGAGATCGTGCCCGGAACGCCGGCCTGGGATCTGGCCGTGACCCAGCCTCCGCCCGAACTGGACTATGACCTGTGGCTCGGCCCATCGAAGGGTGAACCCTATATCGAGGCGCGCGTTTACCAGAACTGCGCTGGAACTACAATACCGGCGGCGGCCAGTTGCTGGACTGGATCGGCCACCACGGCGACATTGCGCACTGTGGCCTGGGCTTCGATCTTACCGGCCCGTCGGAGATTGAAGGCCACGGCGAGTTTCCGCCGGCCAATGCCGTATGGAACACGGCCACGACTTACGTAATCGAATGCAAGTATCGCAAGGAGATTACGCATTATCCGGTTGACGTGGGGATGACCATTGCCGGCGGCCATCCGGGAATCATGATGGGAACAAAATGGATAGGTACCGATGGCTGGGTGTGGGTGGATCGCAAAGGTTTTGACGCCTCCAATCCGGCCTGGATCAAGCCCGACTCGCTCCCCGAGGAACTGCGCAGGATCAAGCTCTATGAGTCCCATAACCATCGGCGCAACTTTCTCGATTGCGTTAAATCGCGCCAACCCACCATCACTCCCGTGGAGACGGCTCATCACTCCACGCTTCCTGGGCATTTGGGCCTCATCTCCATGCTGGTGGGGCGCAAACTCCAATGGGATGTGAAGCAAGAGAAGATCCTCAACGATGGCGCCGCCACCGAACTGCTCTCGCGCCCCTATCGCGCACCCTGGCAACTGGCCTGAATGGGACAGACAGTCGCGCTACAAAAGTGAGGGCTTCATTGACGGCCGATGTTGTCTATGGCTCTCTGGATAGCGAACTTCTCCAGAGAGGACAGAGGCAGCGAAAGAAAAAGGCCGATGCGGCGGTCGAGGATGGAGAATGCATCGAGAAAGGCACGCACTATCTCTTCAGGCGTGCCTTTAACCGCCGCCGGATCGGGGATTCCCCAATGAGCGGTCATCGGCTGTCCGGGCCAGAAAGGGCAGGTCTCCCTGGCGGCGTTGTCGCAAACCGTGAAGACGAAATCCATGCGCGGCGCACCGGGCGCGGCAAACTCATCCCAGGATTTGCTGCGTAGGCCCGCGTTCGGGATTTCCGCGAGTTCGATTTGCCTGAGCGCCTCCGGCCTGACCGCTCCTACCGGATGGCTGCCGGCGCTGTACGCGGTGAATATGCCTTTTCCCTTACGGTTCAGTATGGCCTCGGCCATGATGGAGCGGGCGGAGTTGCCCGTGCACAGGAACAGGACGTTGTAATGGACAGGCGCGGCTGTGGGCATGGTGGTCACGCTTTCCCGGTGGTACGGGGTTTGGCGGCGCGGATAAACGCGCTGTGAAACTTGCCCTCAACCTGCGGGGCAATGGCGTCTACGTCAATTCCGGCTTCCTGCAGAAACAGGCGCGCATCTTCAACATTGTAGGTTCGGGTGGTCTCAAGATCGATATCGACAAAACCGGCGTTGCGCAGCTTGGCTCGATATTCTGATTCCTCCAGCGCCCCGGCAATGCAACCCACCCAAAGCAACATGCTCAGCCGCACGGCATGGGGAACTTTGCCGCGGACCACAACATCGGAGACAGCGAAACGGCCGCCGGGCCTCAGCACGCGAAAGGCCTCGTTCAAAACCCGGTCCTTGTCCGAGGAAAGATTGATGACGCAGTTCGAGATCACCACATCCACGGAGTTCTCCGGCAGGGGAATGCTCTCGATCTCGCCTTTCAAAAACTCCACGTTCTCCACACCCGCCCTGCGCTGATTCTCGCGGGCCAGCGCCAGCATCTCGTCGGTCATGTCGAGGCCGTAGGCCTTGCCTGCGGGGCCGACGCGGCGCGCGGAGAGCAGCACGTCGATTCCGCCGCCCGAGCCGAGATCGAGCACCACCTCGCCCGGCTTCAACTCGATCAGCGCGGTGGGATTGCCGCATCCAAGCGAGGCCAGCACCGCACCCTCAGGAATTAACCCCTTCTCGCCGGAACTGTAGAGATTAGTGGTAATGGGGTCGCAGCAGCGGAGGGCCGGGTCGCAACAAGCGGCCAGGCTTCCTGCCCCGGCAACCGCGCGGGCGGCGCTGCCGTACTTCTGCTTCACTTCTTCTTTGACCTGGGCGGCGGTGTCCATTCGGACTCTCCTCGTATACGTCAAGGCAAATATATTCTCTTTTCAACACATCTGTCAAGGCGTATATTATGAGGCATGGGCCGCGCCTCCAAATCCTTCCACCTGGCTCGCTTGTTCGCCGCTCTTTCCGATCTCACGCGCCTCAGGCTGCTGAACCTGATGGACGGGCGCGAGGTGTGTGTCTGCTATTTCGTGGAGATTCTGAAGCAGAGCCAGCCGAAGATTTCAAGGCACCTGGCCTATCTACGCAATGCCGGAATTGTGAGTGCGCGACGCCAGGGAAAGTGGATGCATTACAGCATTGAACGGCCAGACGATGCCGGAGCAGCCGCGATTCTGGATGCCACGCTCATGTCGTTCAGAACAGCCCCGGAGATGCTGTCGGATCTGGCGAGGCTTAGCAAGGCATGTTGCCAACCGCAGCGGTTTGTCACCCTGCAAGGAGCGCCGGTTCCAACTCGCTCTGAGACGCACCCGGCCTAAGCTTTTTCCGCTATCAGCAGCCGCAGGTCGCGCAGATTGTGGCCGGTGGGGCCGGTCACAACCGCATCGCCCAGGGCGGTGAACATGGGGCAGGCATCGAAGTTGGCCAGCGACATCTTGAGGTGGAATCCGAAGGCATGGGCGCGGGTGACGGTGGTGGGGTCTGCGATGGCCCCGGCCGCCTGGGTGTTGCCGTCGATGCCGTCGGAGCCGGCGCTGAGCACGGTCAGCAGTTGGCCCTCGTACTTCTCCAGTTCCAGCGCGCAAGCCATGACAAACTGCTGGTTGCGGCCCCCGGCGCCGGGCGTTCGGTCCATGGTCACTGTGACCTCGCCGACGGAGATCAGGCAGAGCCGCGGGTGGATGGCGCGCAGGGCGTGAAAGCGTTCCAGCAGGTAGCGGGCGGCGTCGGCGTAGTCCCAGTCGTCGCAACTGTTATCCACCGCGGTGAAGTAGCCGGCCTTCTCGGCCAAGGCGCGGGCGTTCTCAACCAAATCATGGCTGGAGAGCAGAATCTCAAAGACCGAATCGCGAAAGGCCTCGTCCTCGCTGCTCATGGCGGCGGCCGCGGTTGCGCGGCGCGCGGGAACCGCCTCGGCTTTGGACAGGCGGGGAAAGAAAGGCGGACGCCAACCTTTGTTGCCGGGCGACTCGGGCAGGTCTTCGCGCTCAAAGAAGGCGCGGATGGAGGCTGGCAATTTTTGCGCCAGATCGTATTTGGCCAGCAGCTCCCGCACCTCGGCCACGGTGGAGTGATCGGGCGAGGTGGGGCCGGAGGAGAGCGCGTCCAGGGAGCGCAGGGGCACGTCGGGCAGCAGCAGGCTCACTTTGGCGGCCTCCGGCGCGGCCATGGCCAGCCGCCCCCCCTTCACCGCGGAAAAATGCTTGCGCAGCGTATTGATCTCGCTGATGGGCGCGCCCGAGGCCAGCAGCATCTGGTGGAAGGCGATGGTCTCATCGAGTGTGATGTGGAAGTCCAGCGGCAGGTCAAACATGGCCGATCCGCCGCCGGAGATGAGAAAGAAGATCAGCGTATCTTTTTTTGCCTTCTTCAGCAACGCCAGCGTAGCGCGGGCCGCGGCGAAGGAATCCTCGTTGGGCAGCGGGTGGCCGCCCTCAAAGTAGCGAAAGCGCCAGTTGCGGGTTCTGGGCAACTGGTTGCTGCAGCAGATGCCGCGCATGCCCTTGCGGCGCTTCATGCGGTCCAGCAGCGTATCCAGCATGGGCCCCGCGGCCTTGCCCAGCGCAATCACAAAGATGCGCTTGTAGCTGGAGAGATCGATCACCGCCGGACCGCTGCCGTCAGGCATGAGCCGGTGCAGCGTGTCGCCCTCGAAGCGAATGCGGCGGTCGAAGGCCGATGCGATGTTGCAGGCAGCCACGGCGCCTTTAAAGATTTCAGTGGCCGTGGCGTGCAGGGATTCCAGGGTGATATCGCTGACCGGGGTCATGGCAGTTGCTCCTTCAGCCAACCGCTGAGCGCTTGCTGCATGGGAGCCAGTTGAGCTGTAAAAAAATGATCGCCGCCGGGGAGGAGCAGCAGGCGTTTGGGTTCGGCGGCGTCGGCGGCCACTTGCGCCAACTGTGCGGCAGGCGCGAACTGGTCGTGGTCTGCGCTCAGAAAGAGCTTGGGAACGGTGCAATGGTGCAGGAAAGGATAACGGTAGTCGCGGCCATCAGCGTGGGTAGGCAGCCCCAGGGCGACCAGCGCGCGAAGATTTGCCCTGCTTCCGGCCTGGCCTTGGCCGCAACAGGCCGTGAGCGCCATGACCGCCCCAAAGCTATAACCCACCACCACCAGCGGGCGCCGGTACTCATTTTCAAGCCAGTCGAGAGCCGCCAGCACGTCTCCGCTCTCCGCCGTGCCGTCGTGCGCGCCCTGGCTCAGGCCCGTGCCGCGAAAATTGAAGCGCAAGACCGGCCAGCACAGCCCCCACTCCCGATCGTTGAGAACCTTCATGGCGCGGTAGACCACCTTGTTGTGCAGGTTGCCGCCGCCCGGAGGATGGGGATGGCAAACCAGCGCCGCGTAGGGCGCATCCGGCGCGCCCGGGTTCTCGAGCGCCTCCAGCCGGCCAGCGGGGCCGGTCAGATCGATGCTTCGCAAACTGGCGTTTTGCATCCTTGCGTCCTCCGGACTCGGATCCTCCGAAAGTAAACAAGGCTGCACGGGTGCGCTTGTTATGGCCATTCCACTCCCCATTCTACGCGCTGGTGGAAGCTTCGTTTTCATCTCCGCAGTATTGCCGCAGGGAACTCGCGCTATCCGTGCGGGTTCAGGAATAGGCAGATGGGCTTGAATCGGGAAAGGCAATCACCCTGTGAGGTATTCTGGCAACATCATGACCGTTCGTCAGCCCGCGAATCCTGGTGATCCTGCTCGTCCTTTTGACCCCATCGGTTTTACCCGCCAGTTGTGCGAAATCGAATCCACCACCTACCACGAGGGCGCGGTGGGCGACTTTCTGGCCGATTTTCTTGGGGGCCGCGGCTGGGCTGTGGAAAAGACTCCCGTGGAACAGCCGGGTGAGAACGCCGGCGGCGGTCCGCGCTGGAACGTCTATGCCGGCAAGGCCGGCGAGACCCCCGGCCTGGTCTTTTCCACCCACATGGACACCGTTCCGCCTTATATTCCCTTCAGCGAGGATGACGAGTTTATGTACGGCCGCGGCACTTGCGATGCCAAGGGCATCATCGCCGCCCAGGTGGCCGCCGCCGAAGTGCTGCGCGCGGCGGGGTTTCGGATTGGCCTCTTGTTTGTAAGCGGCGAGGAGCGCGACTCCGCCGGCGCCAAGGCCGCCAACCTGGCCCCCAAAGGCAACCGCTTCCTCATCAACGGCGAGCCCACCGGCAATTGCCTTGCGCTGGCCTCAAAGGGCGCACTGCGCGCGGCCTTCAAGTCCACCGGCAAGATGGCCCACTCCGCTTATCCCGAGCTGGGCGAGAGCGCCATCCACAAGCTGGTCGAGGTGCTCGCGAAACTGCTGGCCATGCCGCTGCCGGTGCTGGAAGGCATTGGACCCAGCACGCTCAATATCGGCCAGATTCACGGCGGCCACGCTCCCAACGTGATCGCCGACCAGGCCGAGGCCCAGGTGCTGGTGCGCACGGTTACCGACTCGGCCCTGGTGCGCGCCGCGCTGGTCGAAGCCGCGGGCGATCTGGCCGAGGTGGAATTCACTCTCGACACTCCCTTCGTCCGCCTGCGCGCCGTCGAAGGCCTGCCCACCATGGTAGCCAAATTCTCCACTGACATTCCGCAGTTGAGCAACTGGGGCGAACCGCTGCTGCTGGGGCCCGGTTCCATCCACGTAGCTCACACGCCGCAGGAAAAGCTGGCGAAAAAGGAGTTGCTGGAGGCGGTGGAGTTATATATCAAGGTGGCCAGGCAGTTGCTCGCGTAAGTGCGCTATGCGGCGTAGAGGAGAAATTCTCAGTTATCCGTTATCCCGCTCTGCGCCACCTTTGTTTGCAATAGTCGAAAGAATCTTGGCTGCTACAAACGCAATGCCTTTGAAGAGAACAAAAATAGTCAGCGTAATCAATGCCCAAACTACCATGCAGTATATTACCGAGGCTGGATTTGCATAAAGTTTGTCAAACAGCTCAGATTCATGGGATAGAAAGGCTTCGCGTCCAACCTGTGCCATTTCTTGTGGGTTCCATTCGAGAGTAGTCAGAATATGGTACAGATCGTAACCACAGAAATCAGTTCCGAGACGATCTTGACTTTTATGCGAACCAGTTTATCGCATGGATGCACGTTCTGGGTTGTGTGCGGGTTAGAGTTGGCAAAGGCCCCACGCAGTGGCCGCTTTTCGTTGGCTTCAAGAGGCATTGTCCATGTATCCTCAGCCCATGCATAAGGACGTTTCCCCAACGCCCGGCGGCGACAACCTGCTGGAACACGCAGCTTCTTCCTATCTGCGTTCAGCGCGGCATCAGCCGGTCAAGTGGCACGCGTGGGGCGAGGAGGCCTTCGCACAGGCCCAATCCGAAGACAAGCCCATCCTGCTGGACATCGGCGCGGTGTGGTGCCACTGGTGCCACGTGATGGACCGCGAGTCCTATGAGGACGCGGAGATTGCCGCGCTGATCAACCGGCACTTTGTGGCCGTGAAGGTGGACCGCGACGAGAGGCCCGACGTGGACGCGCGCTACCAGGCCGCGATTTCGGCCATCACCGGGCAGGGCGGCTGGCCGCTGACGGCGTTTCTTACGCCCGACGGGCGGCCCTACTTCGGCGGCACTTATATTCCGCGCGACGACCGCTATGGCCGGGCGGGCTTTGGCCGGGTGCTGGAAACCATGGCCCAGGTGTGGCGCGAGCGCCGCGATGAAGCGCTGGAAACGGCATCGAGCGTGATGGCCGCCATCGAGCACAACGAGAACTTCTCCGGCCGCGGCGGCGAACTGACGCTGGCCCTGGTGGACAAGATTGCCGGCTCGGCCCTGGCCAAATTCGACCCCCGCAACGGCGGCTTCGGAGCGCAGCCCAAGTTTCCCCATCCGGCGGCGCTGGACCTGCTGCTGGAAGTGGCCATGAGCCGCGACAACGACCAGGCCCGCGATGCCTTCGCCACCACGCTCAAAAAGATGGCCCGCGGCGGCGTCTACGACCAGTTGGCCGGCGGCTTTCACCGTTACAGCGTGGACGAGCGCTGGGTGGTTCCTCATTTTGAGAAGATGCTCTACGACAACACCGAGCTGCTGCGCAACTACGCGCACGGCTTTCAGAGCTTTGTCCGCGAGGACTTTCGCGCCACGGCACAGGAGATCGTGGCCTGGCTGGACTCCACCCTGACGGACCGCGAGCGCGGCGGCTTCTACGCCTCGCAGGACGCCGATGTCGGCCTGGACGACGACGGCGATTACTTTACCTGGACCCTGGAGGAAGCGCGCGCCGCGCTCGACCCGGCCGAACTGGATTTCGCCGCCAGCTACTGGGATATAGGCGAGCTGGGCGATATGCACCACAACCCGGCCAAGAATGTGCTTCACGTGAAGCAGACGCTGAGCGAACTCGCGACGCAAATCGGCCAGTCAGAGGAGCAACTGCGCGCCCTGCGCGACTCGGCGCGGCGCAAGCTGCTGGCGGCCCGCGCCGCGCGGCCCACGCCCTTCATCGACCAGACGCTATATACCGGCTGGAACGCCATGGCCGTGACGGCGTACCTGGAGACGGCGCGCGTGCTGCGCATGGACCCGGCGCGGAAGTTTGCGCTGCGCACGCTCAACCGGCTTCTCGACCAGGCCTGGGACGGGGCCGCCACGCTACAGCACGTGATCGCCTACCCTGGCCAAACGGCGCCGGCGGAGAAGGCGCCCGGCACGCTGGACGATTACGCCTTCACCGTGCACGCCGCCATTGACGCCTGGCTGGCCAGCGGAAACATGAACTTCTACCGCGCGGCCGTGAAGCTGGCCGACGCCATGATCGCGCGCTTTTACGACCGGACGGCGGGAGCGTTCTTCGATGCCGCCGCGCCCCAGGAGGGGACCGCGCCCCTGGGCGCTCTGGCGGCGCGGCGCAAGCCGCTGCAGGATGCGCCCACGCCAGCCGGCAACCCCACCGCGGCCTCGGCCCTGCTGCGCCTTGAGGCCCTGAGCGGGCAGACGGAATATCGCCAGATCGCCGAGGATACGCTCAGCTCCTTTGCCGGCATCGTGGAGCATTTCGGCCTCTACGCGGGCAGCTACGGGCTGGCGCTGGAGCGGCTGCTGCTCGACCCAGTGCAGGTGATCGTGGTGGGTTCAGGCCCCGAGGCCGCCCGCCTTGAGGCATTGGCCGTGGCGCGCTTCGCCATCAACAAGACCGTCATGCGCATCGCCCCTTTCCGGCTGGTTGCAGGGGGAATTCCCCCGGCGCTGGAAGAAACTTTGCTACAGGTTCCCAAGCCGGCCGGAGCCCAGGTATGGGCGCTGGTATGCCGCGGGCGCACCTGCCTGCCGCCCATTACCGATGCCGAGGCACTTATGGAAGCCATGGAAAACCAGATTTGACGGCCGGAAGTTTGAAAATTTCGCGTTTTATGCAGTTTTTTGCCTTGAACTGCCGATGAAATCTGCGGGGACGATTGCCGCCGGCGATAGTCTTGTGTAAGGCAAAGCATGGGGCGGTTTGGTTCAATCCGGATTCTGGCCTATCTGTTGGCGTTTTCTGCCGTCCTGCAGGCGCAGCAGTATGCCTTTCGCACATACGGCCAGGCTGAAGGGCTCAAGAACCTGGGCGTCAATGCGTTGGCGATGGATCGGCACGGCTTTCTGTGGGTGGCCACGGAGAACGGCGTCTATCGGTTTCTTGGATCAGCTTTCGAGCGGTACGGTCCGGAGCAGGGGATTGCAGATATCAAGACCGAGGCCGTCGTTGTCGATACGAATGGCACAATCTGGATCGGCACCGACAAGAACCTCTACCGCTGGGATGGCCAGAGGTTTCTTCCCGCTGGACGGAATCCCATCCCCATCCCACGAAAACGCCACATCGTCGTTGAAGATGCGCGCCATCTGTTGGTCGTGGACAAAAGCCAGCTCTATCGCCTGGAGCATGATGAGGAGGGCAGGATGCTCTCCTACCTCCCGGTGATTCCGCAAACTCTTTCCGCAGCTTTCCCGGAGATGGGCAAGGTAGCCAGCGTGAGCGTGGTAAGCGAGCCTGACCATCGGCTTCGCATCTGGATCGGATGCGGTAAGCAACTCTATTCATGGCTGGACGGAGTAGCATCCGGGCGCCCCCAGCCGCAACCAGGAGAGGTAACCGAGTGGGGCAGGAAAAAGGGCCTTGCTGACGATAGCTGGGAGAGTGTGCTGCTGGATAGCGCGGGCGCGCTATGGGTGGCGGGTCACAAATACGTAATGGCGCTGCCGAAGGGAGCCGAACGCTTTATCAATCGAAGTATTCCAGGTTCCGACCCGGAGAACGTATATGGCCATGCGCCGCTGGTTGAAGACCCGGCGGGCCGGATATTGGCGCCATCGGGAGACGGAATTGTCCGCTGGGATGGACGGCGCTGGCGGCATATAGGCCGAGCGAACGGACTGCAGCGAACCAGTCATAGCTCGGGCATGGTCTTCGATTCCGCCGGTGACCTCTGGCTTGGCACCCGTGGAGACGGCATATCTCACTGGTCCGGCTATCGCGACTGGGAAGGCTGGGGAGAGGTTCAAGGATTGCCCTCGTCACTGATCTGGACAATCCGGCCGCTGGGCGCTGACCGGGTTCTGGCCGGAACTGACGGTGGACCTGCCTGGATTGACCCACGAAGCGGAGCGGCTGGCCGTTTGTTTTCTACTCGCCTGTGGACCTACGGACAGGTGGACACGATGGGCGTTGAACGCGACGGCTCCCTGTGGGCCGGAACCATCTCCGGCTCCATCCTCCATATCGATCCCAAGACAGGCCTGGCCGAACAGGCGGCAAAGCTCCCGGCGTTCATTGACTACGCACTCAAGGATTCGGCTGGGCGTCTGTTTATTACTACATATCCGTCGGGGGTCTTCCGCCGCGACTCTCCGCGAGCGATGCCGCGCCGCGTTTCCGCCGCGGATGCGCTGCTAGGGAGAACGACAAGAATCTCTGCGGCCTGTGAATCGCCGGACGGGGCCGTTTGGTTTTTGGCCGGCAATCGATTGCTGCGCGAACAGGACGACAAGTGGACCGAGCCGCGGATCAACGGGATGCCCCCGTTGCAGGGGGCTTTTATGGCTGTCTACTGCGCTGCCAATGGCGAGATTTGGGTTACAGGAGAAAATGCCGGAACATGGTGGCTGACGCCGGCCGGCGATCATTTGCAGGCCTGGCAACTGCAACTTCCCGCCGAGTTGCGCGCCCTGTCTCCCTTGGCTATCCTGGTCGACCGCCGGGGCTGGGTCTGGTTGGGAACGGATGCCGGCCTGCTGGCGTGGAACGGTCAGAGCTGGCGGCAAATGACCGTGGAAAGCGGCCTGATCTGGAATGATCTCGATCAAGGGGCGTTGAGTGAAGCCTCCGACGGCTCGCTGTGGGCGGGAACCAGTGGCGGCGTGGCCCATCTGCTGCATCCGGAGAGGGTATTCGATCCAGTCTTCCTAGATATAGCGATAACCGGGATTCGGCGCGGAAACAATCTTTATCCGGTCGCGCCAGGGATTACGCTGCCATGGTCTACTCAGCCTCTTCAGGTGCAGATTTCATCCTCCACTCTGCGCAACCGCAGCGAGCTTATCTTCAAGTACCGGATGCAAGGCCTGCAGCCGGAGTGGATCGAAAGCCGAAGCAGCCTGGCAGTCTTTTCCGCACTGCCTCCGGGCAACTATGTCTTCGAGGCGATTGCTTCCAATCCAGGCCTCAATGCGGATTCAGCAATCGTTAAGGTGCAGGTAAGGATTCTTTCGCCTTGGTGGAGAACTTACTGGTTTTACGGAGTTTGCATCCTCGCCTTCCTGTTCTTGTTGGTAGTCTCCGGTCATCTTTACGTGCGGCATCTGCGCGCCCGGAGCAGGCAACTGGCAGGGATGGTCCAGGAGCGCACCCGGGAACTGGAGATCAGCCGCGAACAGTTGCGCATCCAGGCCACCCACGATGGGCTAACCGGAATGCTGAATCGGGTGGCTATCCTGCGCGCTCTGGCGGCGGAGATGGACCGCGCTCAGCGAGAGAACCGGACCGTGGCTGTGGCGCTGATCGATCTGGACCACTTCAAGCGCATTAACGATGTCTACGGGCACCAGGCCGGCGATGAAGCGCTGTTCTGGTTTGCCGCTGCGGTGGGAACCGCTATTCGCCCCTATGACCATGCCGGCCGCTACGGCGGCGAAGAGTTCCTGCTGGTTCTGACCGAGGTTCCGCGCCAGGCAGCCGAACAGAGACTGGCCAGCCTCCATGCCTCGATCTCCAACCTTCAGGTCTGCTCGCGCGGGTTTAAGTTCAGAATCAACTGCAGCGTGGGCGTGGCTGTCTTCGATCCATCCCATAAACCCGCCAGCCTGGAATCGCTGCTCGCGACTGCCGACCAGGCCTTGTATGCCGCCAAAGCCGCGGGCCGCAACCGGGTTGTATTCCGCGATGCCGTCCGCATGGATGCCGGCCATGAGGGCCCGTCCCCGGCTCATTGAGCGCCCTGCTCCCTGGCGCCTGAATGGCCATTTTTTCCTGAATCCACTGGTGCGATTGCGCTGTTCGACAAGGCGCCGGATTGCTACAATCTGGATTGGAGCCGCAATTTCCCCGCAATTGAGAAAACAACTTTTTGAGGAGTGATGGAATGGCAACGGCAGTTTCCTGCGCTCGTGAGTCCAAGCCGGCCGCCGGCTCCGGCGGCCTGAGCCCTCAACAGTTGGTCGAGGTCTACCGGCTGATGGTTCTCTCCCGCCGCGTGGACGACCGCGAAATCCTGCTCAAGCGGCAGCAGAAGATCTTCTTCCAGATTTCGGCCGCCGGCCACGAGGCGCTGCAGGTGGGCGCGGCGCTGGCCATGCGTCCCGGCTACGACTGGTTTTTCCCCTACTACCGCGACCGCGCGCTGTGCCTGGCGCTGGGGGTTACGCCTACAGAGATGATGCTGCAGGCCGTGGGCGCGGCCACCGATCCGGCCAGCGGCGGCCGCCAGATGCCCACCCACTGGAGCAGCCGTGCCCTGCATATTGTCAGCACCTCTTCGGCCGTTACTACACAACTGCTCCATGCCGTGGGCTGCGCGGAGGCCGGCCGCTACTTCAGTCATCACCCGGAGGCCGCGGCCACAGCCCAGGGCGACTATCGCGCCTTCCACGACGTGGAGTTCCACGGCGATGAAGTGGTCTTTACCGCGCTGGGCGAGGGTTCCACCTCCCAGGGCGAGTTCTGGGAGGCGCTCAACACCGCCTCCAACCGCAAGCTGCCGGTGATCTTCTGCGTGGAAGACAACGGCTACGCCATCAGCACCCCGGTGGAGGTGAACACGCCCAGCGGGAACATCTCCAGGCTGGTGGCCAACTTCCCCAACTTCCACTTTGCCGAGATCGACGGCACCGATCCGGAGGTCAGTCTGCGGGCATTTGAGAGCGCGGTGTCGCACTGCCGCGCCGGCCTGGGGCCTGCTTTTGTCCACGGACACGTAGTGCGGCAGTACTCGCATGCGTTTTCTGACGACGACAAACATTACCGCCCCACGGCGGAGCTTGAGGCCGTGGCCATGCGCGATCCGCTCACGCTGATGCGGGCGCGCCTGTTGCGCGAGGGGATTCTGACCGCGGAGCAGATCGATGCGCTGGAAGAGCAAGTGGACCGCGAGGCTGCCGAGGCCGGCGAGAGCGCTCTCGAGGCACCGCTGCCCGAGGTGGCGGGAATCGGCGCGCACGTCTACTCCGAGGATCTGGACCCCACCAGCCCGGCTTTTGCCACCGAGCAGGCGCAGGCGCCGGGCGATGCCGGCGGAGGAAAGGCCGGCGGCGCAAAAGGAAGCGGTCCGCGCACCATGGCCGACCTCATCAACGCCTGCCTGCACGACGAGATGCGCCGCGATCCGCGCATCGTGGTCTACGGCCAGGACGTGGCCGACGCCAGCCGCCAGGAAGCGCTCGATGAGGTCGAGGGCAAGGGCGGCGTCTTCAAGCTTACCGCCGGCCTGCAAACCGAATTCGGATCGGAACGGGTCTTCAACTCGCCTCTGGCCGAGGCCAATATCGTGGGCCGGGCCGTGGGCTACGGCGTCCGCGGCATGAAGCCGGTGGTCGAGATACAGTTCTTCGACTACATCTGGCCCGCCTATCACCAAATCCACAACGAGCTTTCGCTGCTCCGCTGGCGCTCCAACGGCCAATGGGCTTGCCCCATCGTCATTCGCGTCCCCATCGGCGGCTATCTCACCGGCGGCTCCATCTACCACTCGCAATCCGGCGAGAGCATCTTCACCCACATCCCCGGCCTGCGCGTCGTCATGCCCTCCAACGCCCTCGACGCCAACGGCCTGCTGCGCACCGCCATTCGCTGCGACGACCCCGTCCT
>JBEKNO010000051.1:0-15512 GCA_049522735.1 Occallatibacter sp. | reverse complement strand
GCCACCAGATGACAGTTAGGATCGCCAACAGGCAGGCCAGGCTCAGACCCGGCAACCAGGCAGGTTTCTTCCCCCAGCGGGGCATAATGCCCGGGATAAGTAGAACTAACAGCATCGACACATAGGGAGGCCGTTGCATTGACACCATCAAAAGAGCCGCGGCCAGCACCATGGTCATCCGCAACGAGAGCGGAACGCCTTCTGAGATTTGGCGGGAAACGATAGCAAAGGCTAGGCAGCTGATGGAGATTAACGTAGCATCCTGGCTGCACGACCCAAAGAGAGACATGGTCATAGGCAGCAGTAACACGGCGAACATGACCAGTTTGCCGCGCTGGCACCAGTACAAAGCAAGGACCGAAATCAGAATGGCGAAGGCGCCGTTGAGCAAGCGCGAAAGCAAGAGGGTGTGCACCACGCTCAGGCCCACTGCCCTGCCAAGGAGGACTCCCAATGTCTGTGGAAGGTAACCGAACGGCGGGTAAGTGGCGGTGTTTGCAAAGGTGCGGTAGACTGTCTGTCCCGTCCATTTCACGCCGGCTGCGGCAGCATCATCCGCAGCGGTGACCCGGGCATTGCTGTTGAAAGGCAGTTGGGAATAATGGGAAATAGCCTGGTCGATTCCTTGATCGACATATCCGCCGCTGCCGCCATATAACCCGCCGCGGCTGATCTGATAAGCGCGCTCAAAATGAGCAGGTTCGTCCGGGGTCTGGAATGGAGGCGTGCAAACTGAAAGAAATACGAGGGTCGGCGTTCCAAGAAGCAGAAAGATCCAGTGCAGCATCGATGGCAGGCTTGCCAGCCATGAACCTATAGATATTGAGCAGGCAAATCCAGTGCCTGGCGATGACTCTCCCTCCACCGCGTGCGACACCTCTGCTGGACCATGTCCCGGTGTCGCGCCCTCACTCCGCCGCTGTAGCTGTCTCTTCGATTTCTTCATGATATTCCATCTCCGTGTTGACGGCCCAGATATTGTCCTTAGTGGTGACTCCGTTAACGATGTTTTCAACGGCCCTCATGGCGGTAAGCATGGAGTGGTCCTGATTATTGTACTTGTGCATCCCGTTGCGGCCTACCAGAAAGAGGTTCTCAAATCCGTCAGTGTACCTGCGAATCATGTCGAATCGGTTATAACTGCCAAAATACGCCGGGTAAGTCTTGGGAACATGCACTACATGCGCATCTTCCACATCCCCGGCATTGAGGATGCCAATCCTGGACACCTCTTCGACGGCCAGCTTCACCATATCTTCATCGCAGAGTTGCCACAGTGCATCGCTATCGTTGCAAAAATACTCCAGCCCAATCCAGAACTTATCCGGCCTGCTCACCAGCCACGGGCTCCAGTTGTTAAAGATTTGCAGCCGGCCCACTTTTACATCCGGCTCCTGTATATAGATCCAGTTGTCCTTGATCGGCGTACCGTCCTCTTCGGTAACCGCCAGCTTACTGACCAGCAGGCCGATGGTGATGAAGTCGCGATACATCAGCCCTTCGCTAACCTCGCGAACCTCTTGCGGCACTTCGCCGCTGATAGCGCGAATCAGATCGCGGACCGGCATGGTGGAGAAGAAGTAGTCTCCGGTATAGGTGACGCGCTCTCCCGCCGCATCGACGCCCTCGACAGAGACCACCTTATCTCCGTCAACGCGGACCCGGTCGATGTAAATGCCCAGGTGGATCTCACCCCCGCCCTTGCGAATCAGGCCGGCGGCATGCTCCCAAAGCTGGCCGGGGCCGAGTTTGGGATACAGGAACTTCTCGATCAGCGAGGTCTCTGTCTGCTTCTGCGCCAGGTCTCCCGCTTGTTTGGGGCCGAAGCTCTTCTTCAGGAAGTGCAGCACCACGCCCTTGAGCGAAAGTCCCTTGATGCGTTGAGCGCCCCACTCGGCGCTGATCTGGTCGCATGGCACGCCCCACACCTTTTCCGTATACGACTTAAAAAAATCCAGGTAGAGCTGCCTGCCAAAGCGGTTGATGAGGAAATCCTCAAGTGAATGTTCTTCACGCCGCGGCAGCAGCGCCGAGCGCATGTAACTGACGCCGGCGCGGAAGGTGCGGACCGCGCCCATCTTCTTCAGCATGTCCCAAGTCAGTTGAATAGGATAGTCGAAGAAACGGCGCAGATAATAAATGCGGCTCTTGCGCCGGCGAACCAGCATCACCAGGTCCTCAGTCTGCGGATTGGATCCCGAAGCTGTTCCCGGCACATCGCGCTGCCGGCCCTGGTAGCGAAGTTCGCCGTCCCCGCTTGCGCCGGCCTCCACGGGCATCAGGTCGAGCCACCAGCGCATCACCTGGTCCGATTTGGAGAAGAAGCGGTGGCCGCCGATATCCATGCGGTTGCCCTTGTAGCGGATGGTTCGCGAGATGCCGCCGATTTCATGGCTGCTCTCGACGACGATTGGTTTGATCCCTGTGCGGCGCTGCAGCTCGATGGCGGCCGTGAGTCCGGCGGGGCCTGCTCCAATGATGATCGCTCTGCCTTGTTTCATATGCCTGCTTTGACCCTTTGCGGCCGCGCTCAGTAAATCCAACCAGGATTTCCGTTTGCCTTCCGGCTGCGAGCCAATATACATTCAGCAACTTCCGGCCGGAACCGTCAAGCAATAATTTGCCCTTGAACCACTGTACGCAGGGCTGCGCAGGCAAGTCCAGAAACACATCGGTAACTAGCTTACTCCCTGCAAGCACCTGTATTGCGGACTAATTACTTGAAGGCCCCCCGGCGCATACCGGAGGGCCTTGAAAACACCGGAAATATCCCCTTCTACGCCCTCGCCGCGCGTCTGGGCTTGTAGCCCGAAAGACCATAGTAGGCCACGTAGATGTAGCAGACGATGGGCAGGATGAAGGCATGCTGATAGCCAATCGCGACGGCCAATGCGCCAAAGAGCGGCGGAATCACCGCTCCGCCCACGTTGCCGATGGTGATGACACCCGAGCCCTTGCTGGTCATCGGTCCCAGTTCGGCGATTCCCAGAGCGAAGATGGTCGGATACATGATGGAGTTGGCCAGGCCGCATAGGATCAGGCTCCAGACGGCGACCGTGCCCGAGGTATTCATCGCCAGCACCATCAGCGCCACGCCGAAGATGCCCAGCCCAACCAGCAGTTTTTGCGCCTTGATCCACTTCATCACGAGAGTACCAGCGAAGCGGCCGATCATGATGAAGATCATGTAAGCAAAGGCCAGCCACTTAGCGATCTCCTTGTCTTCGATGCCTTGCGTCTTGAAGAACTGGATAGCGTTGGCGGCCAGGGCAATCTCCACGCCCACGTAGAAAAAGATGCCCACCATGGCTAGCACTGTATGCGAATAGCTCCAGATGCCGCGGCCCGTGTTCGCGGCGCTATCGGCGCCTGGGCGGTACGGCTCGCTCCGGGTGATCGCAGGCAGGTACATAAACATGACCGCGCAGCCCAACACAAAAAGCGTAATGGCTATGGCGATGTACGGCCCTTGAACAGTATGAGCAATGGCCTTCGGATCTGTGATGCTGGAGTCGGTGAGAATATAGTGGCCCACCACCAGCGGAGCCATGGCTGAGCCCAGAGAGTTAAATGCCTGCGCCAGGGTCAGACGCGCTGGGGCGCTGTGCTCAGGCCCTAGAATCGTCACGTAGGGATTGGCCGAGGTCTGCAGCACGCAAACGCCTGTGGCCAATACAAAACTGGCGGTCAGAAAGACCGGAAAGCTCACCATCGCCGCCGCCGGAACGAACAGCAGAGCGCCCACCACCATGATGAAGAGCGAAGTCACCATGGATCTCTTGTAGCCAATCATTTCGATCAGCTTGCCGCTGGGGACCGAGAAAACCAGGTAGGCAAGGAACCAGGATGTGGTCACAAAGTTGGACCACATGTGGTTCAGATTGAAGATTTCCTCGAGTTTGGGAGCAAGGTTGCTGTTCAGGTTGGTTAGGAACCCAAATATGCCGAACAGAGCGGTGACGATAATGAACGGCACAGTGTAGTTGGGCGCGCTTTGCGCCGCCGGTGGTGTGGATCGTGTTGCCATGAGTGGTTTGTCCCCGTTTCTTTCAAAAAATCGTCTGCTCTTGCCGCCTGCCCCTTCCCGTCTCTCTCGACCCCCCGCCAACGCCAACAGGCCGTTGGCCGGCACGCAGAAATCGGACAGCCGCGCAAAAAAGCACCGAAACAACTCTACCGCATGAGGGCCAAGGCAAGTCCAGCGCCAGCCCGAAAGGTATTTAGCACCGCCGCTCCCGTCCTCTCTTCAAGCGCCCCCTCCTATTCCCTATTCCCTAGTCCCTGCCTCACCAGCTATGCAGCCACTCCTCATCCCGCCCGATGCGCACCGGAGCATGGAACAGTTCGCTCAACCTCGTCTCTGTCAGCAATTCTTCCCGCGCTCCGTCGCCTACAATCCTCCCGCCGCGCATCAGAATCAAGCGCTCGATCTCGGGCAGAATGTCGCCCAGGTGATGGGTGACCAGCACCAGCCCGGTGCCCTCGCGGGCCAGTCTGCGCAGGGTCTCGCGCAGCTCCCGTTGCGCCGCCAGGTCCAGTGCATTCGAGGGCTCGTCCAGCAGCAGTTGCCTGGGCCGGTGCGCCAGCGCCCGCGCAATCAGAATGCGCCGCTTCTCCCCCGCCGACATCTCGCCCACCAGTTGCCCGGCCAGGTGCCCGGTCTCCATGCGCTCCAATGCCTCCACGGCCCGCTCGTGCATCTCTCCGGTCACGCGCAGATTGGGCCATAGCGTGGAGGCCGAAAAAAATCCCGCAATCACCGCATCCAGGCCCGTGGTCACGGCGGTTCGCTCCCCCGGTAACTCCGCCAGCACCACTCCGAAGTGCCTGCGCAACTCGGTCAGATCCCAGCGCTCGCGGCCAAAAATCCTCACCACCATCCCCGGCCGGACGATGGGATAAATCTGGCAGGTCATGGCCAGAATCAGCGTCGACTTCCCGCACCCATTCGGCCCCAGGATGGCCACATGCTCTCCGGCGCGGATGGTCAGGTTCACGTCATGCAGCACCACCCGCTCCCCGCGCGCCACATTCACGTGCCGCAGTTCAAGGAACTCACTCTGCTCCGCCCACTCCGCCGCGTCCGCGCCGCTCTCCGTCATCCCACCCCCAACCTGCTAGATTAAATCCAATCAAGATATGAGCGACGCCTCCCAATACCTGCTTCCCCTCGGCTTCCGCTTTGGCGCTGTCAAAGCGGGCCTCAAGAAGAGCGGCCGCACCGACTTCGCTCTCATCGTGGCCGATTCACCGGCCAGCGCCGCCGCCGTCTTCACCGCCAACCGCGTCACCGCCGCTCCGTTAATTGTGGACAAGGAGCATCTTCGCGCCACCGGCGGCAAGGTTCGCGTCGTCGCCATCAACGCCGGCAACGCCAACTGCGCCGCCGGTGAAGCCGGCCTGGCCGCCGCACGCGCCACCTGCGCCGCTTGCGCCCAGCTATTTCGCTGCCCGCCCGAGCAGGTCTTTTCCTCCTCCACCGGCATCATCGGCGTCCCGCTGCCCGCGGAAAAGCTGATCGCCGTCCTCCCCGAGCTGTCCGCATCGCTGGGCTCCGAGTTTAATCACTTCCAGCAGGTTGCCCAGGCCATCCTCACCACCGACACCCAGGAGAAAACCACCTTCGCCCGCCTTGATATAGGCGGCAAGGAAGTCCGCATCGCCGCCCTCTGCAAAGGCGCCGGCATGATTCACCCTCAGCTCGTTCCCCACGCCACCATGCTGGTTTACGTGCTCACCGACGCCAAGGTCGAGCCTTCCGTTCTCGACGGCTACCTGCGCCAGGCCGTCGAGGTCAGCTTCAACCGCATCTCCGTGGACGGCGATACCTCCACAAACGACACCGTGCTTCTGCTGGCCTCCGGGGCCGGCGGTGCGGTCGTCGGCCCTGATAATGCCGATTTCGCCGCCGCCCTGACTCAGGTCTGCGCCTCTCTGGCCCGCCAGGTCGTGGCCGATGGCGAGGGCGTCACTCATGTAGTGGAGTTACACATCGAGGGAGCGGCAACCGGCGCGGACGCGCTCAGGATAGCCAGGGCCATCGCCCATTCGCCGCTGGTCAAGACCGCATGGGCCGGCAGCGACCCCAACTGGGGACGCCTCATCGCCGCCATCGGCTACTCCGGCGCACAGATCGACCCCGAACGCATCGACATCGACTTCGGCGAGCTACCCATCTGCCGCAATGGCGCCCGCGCCGCGGAGTTCGACGAGGCCGCCGCCCACGCTTACATAGCACAGCCCGAGTTTTCCATCGCCATCCAGCTCCACCAGGGCTCCGGCGCCTGCATCTTCTGGACCACCGACCTCACCACCGAGTACATCCACATCAACGCCGACTATTCCTCCTAGGAACCTCTGTACAAGCCGGCGTTTTGAAAGGGCTACCTAAGGTTCAAACCGTGAAAGATGAGGTGGAAGGGCAGGCGGCAAAACGTGGGCGGTGTCTGTTGCCAGGGCTCAAGGTGGGGGATGGGTTTATCCGGCATCCCTTCGACCTGGAGTTTGGGACCAGAACCAGCGGGCTGATTGCCGGACGGCACCTCAGGAGCGGGCACCCCAATGACCGGCATAACACGGCTTACTATGGCGTTGCGCCGTCGGTGTTGCAGGGGCTGGTGGTGCGCTGGCGGCGGATCCGGCCGGCAGCGCCGATCAACGAGTATACCTTTGTGGACTTGGGCGCGGGGATGGGGCGGGCGGTGCTGCTGGCCTCGGAGTATCCCTTTCGTGCGGTGGTGGGAGTGGAGCTGAATCCCACGCTGGCGCGGATTGCGCGCAGGAACGCGGCGCTGTGGCGGGCGGCGGGGCGGGCGCTGGCGCCTATGAGAATTCTGTGCCGCGATGCGGTGGAGTTCCGGTTTCCGGAGGGGCCGTGCGTGGCGTTTCTCTTCAATCCCTTCAGCGCGCCGGTGATGCGGCGGCTGCTGGGGGCGCTGGCCAGGAACTTTGCCGGACGGGCGGGGCAACTGGAGATTCTGTATGCCAACAACGAGCAGGAGAAGGTGCTGGAGCGGCAGGCGGGGTTTGTGCGGCTCTTTCACGGCCAGGTGAGGCGCTCGCGGCCGGATGCCATTGCGGATCACAGGATTCTCTCCCATCAGCCGGAAGGGGAGTATGCGTCGTCCAATTGGGAGGACTGCTCGGTTTGGCGCTGGGTGGGAAAAGGCAGGGAGTGATCGAGCCTGCAATGAGGCGGGGCGTTCAATTAAAGTGGGATTATTGTGATTGTCAACCTGGCCAGGCGCGCGCACGATCATAACTGGGAACTGGATCCCATTACGCGCTCCCTGCTGGATACTGACTTCTACAAGCTGCTGATGCTGCAGTTCATATGGAAGCGCTTCCCTTCCATCCATGCGACATTCACGCTGCTCAATCGCACGGCTACTGTGCGGCTGGGCGAGATCGCCAGCGTGGAGCAGTTGCGGGAGCAACTGGAAGCTACGAGAAAGCTGCGCTTCCACAAGTCCGAACTGATCTGGATGGCGGGCAACACGTTCTATGGGCGGCGGGGCATCTTTGAGCCTGCCTTTCTGGAATGGCTGGAGCGCGACTTCCGGCTCTCCGATTACGATTTGTCGCTTCGGGACGGGCAGTTGTCGCTGCGCTTTCACGGCCTTTGGGCCGAGACGACGATGTGGGAGATTTATGCGCTCTCCATCATCGACGAACTGCGAACGCGCGCCAGCTTGAAGCGGCTGAGCGAGTTCGAGCTTGACATTTTGTATGCGCGGGCCAAGACCCGGCTATGGGAAAAGATGGAGCGGCTGCGCGGGGTTCCGCATTTGAACGTAAGCGACTTCGGGACGCGGCGGCGGCACAGCTTCCTGTGGCATGAGTATGTGGTCAAGGCCATGAGCGATGTGCTGGGCAAGAGCTTTGCGGGCAGCTCGAATACCTATCTGGCGTACAAGCATGATCTGGAGGCCATCGGCACCAATGGGCACGAGCTGCCCATGGCGCTGGCGGCCATGGCGGACAGCGAGGAGGAGTTGCGCTCGGCGCAGTACCGGTTGCTGGAGTTATGGCAGCAGACCTATCAGGGCGAGCTGCTGATTCTGCTGCCAGATACCTTTGGGACCACGCAGTTTCTTGAGCATGCGCCGGAGTGGGTGGCGGACTGGACGGGCCAGCGCATGGACAGCAAGAACCCCTACCTGGCCGGCGACGAATATATCGCATGGCTGGAGCGGTGGGGGCGCGACCCGCGCCAGAAGCGGCTGATCGCCTCCGATGCGCTCGATGTCCAGGAGATTCTTGGCCTTCATGCTTACTTTGGCGGGAGGTTGCGCAATGGCGCCACGCCGGGGGATTTTGAGCGCGCCAGCGACTTCGCGGATGAGAGCAAATGGATCCCTGAGCGGCGCATTCGTTTCAGCGCGGGATGGGGCACTTTGTTGACCAACGATTTTCGCCATTGCAATCCGCTGGGGGACGATGACTTCAACCCGGTGAGCCTGGTATGCAAACTGACGGATGTGGAGGGCAGGCCGGCGGTGAAGCTTTCAGACAATTACGCGAAGGCGCTGGGAACGGCGGGCGAGGTGGAGCGGTACCGGCGGATCTTTGGAACGGCGGGCGTGGCGGAGTTGCCGGTTGTGACGTGATGACGGCGGTGAAGGCAAGCTGGTACGCGAGCGAACTGCGGCGGGAGCTGGGGCTGCGCAACCGGCTGTGGGCCAGGGGGCGGGTGCATGTGGAGAGCTACGGCAACCCGCCGGTGATTGTGTACGCACTGGAAGATAGGCGGCACGGAAACTTTTTCGATCCAGCCTATGCGGCCATTCTGGGGCGGCCGGATTGGATGCGGCGCTTCAACAAGATTCATGCGCAGGGGCGGGCGTTGCCGAAGGCGGAACGAAAGTGGCGGGAGCTGGATTCCTCCATGAGCTCGGATGCGCTGCTGATGAACGTGTTTTGTACCCCGGGGGTAGCGGAGGCGCCTCTGGTGCGGCAGACTCTCGGAGTGGATGCGGAGGATGCGCCGGTATTCGGGTGGAAGGCGCGGGTGCCTCTGGCTGGTGGGCTGCTTGATCGCACTGAGGTGGATATGCGGTGGGGCGGGCTGCTGGTGGAGGCCAAGCTGACAGAAGGGGATTTTCAGACGCGGGCGGCGGCGGTTGTGGAGGGGTATCGGGATTTCGATGCCGCCTTTGAGCGGGAGCTGCTGCCGCGGGTGGAGTTGAGGACGGAGAGGCGGAAAGACGCGGCGGAGTTTCCCGAGGATTATTCGCAGGAGTTTGAGGATTTGAGCGATCAGGCCGGGAGTCTGCTGGAGTTAGGATCCCGACCCTCCGCGCCAATGGCGCTTTCATCGAAGGGCGAATCCGCTTACGCCGGGTACCAGCTGATCCGCAATGTGCTGGCTGCTTATGCTGCGGGGTGCAGCTTCTGCGTCATCCATGACCAGCGCAGGCCGGACTTGCGGGAGGCGTGGTTTGCGGTATTGGCGGCGGTCAAGAGTGCGGAGATGCGCGTGCGGTTGAAGGTGCTGACCTGGCAGGAGCTGGCGGCATTGCTGCCGCAGGAGTTGCAGGAGTTTCTGGATCGGAAGTATGGGATTGTGGGACCGGGAAAAACGGTCTCTGCGCTGGAGTAGAAGGCTTCCCTAGATGAAGGCGGGGCCGGGTTGGCAGATTCCCACGCTTGATTGAGTTTTCCCCCGTGGTTCACAGGGTGGGATGAACAGGAAGAAAATGAAGCCGGCCGGTAGTGAGAAAGGCGTATCTTCTTAGCCGGGAATGGCATCGAACTGGTAGTTTGATGGAGAAGGATCTTTATTCCCAAATGGCCTCAAATCCTTATTTTCCCCTTACAGTTCTCTTCCTGGCGGCGCTGGGCTTTGGACTGACCCCGCTGGGGCTGGCGTGGCTGTGGGGGAGGGTCATTTCGCCGCCCAAGCCCAACCCCGTGAAGAATGCGATCTACGAGTGCGGGCTGGTATCCAAAGGTGACGCCTGGATGCAGTTCCGCTCCGCCTATTACCTGTACGCCATTATTTTTCTGATCTTCGACGTGGAGGCGGTCTTCCTGCTGCCCTTCGCGGTGGCGTTTAGCGGGCTGGGCGTGGCGGCCTGCGTGGCCATGCTGGTGTTTGTGCTCATGCTGATCGAGGGGCTGGCGTGGGCCTGGGCGAAGGGCGTGTTGACGTGGACGTAAAAGCAGCTTTTAGCTGTTAGCTCTTAGCCTTTAGCTGGTTCAATGGCGCAGCTGGAAGCGGTTGAACAGGAATGCGGAGAACAGTTACGAGCGTAGTCAGAAGCGCGGCGAGGCTGGCCGGCAAAGCAAGGAAAAAGCTGAAAGCTAAGAGCTAAAGGCTAATAGCTAACGGAGCGAAACGACATGGTCAATGAAGGTTTGAAGATCGAACTGGGCAAGCAGGGCGTCTTCGTAACGACCATCCAGGAGCTCTATAACTGGGGGCGGCGCAGCTCCATCTGGCCCATGCAGTTCGGGCTGGCCTGCTGCGCCATCGAGATGATTGCCGCCACCATGGCGCGCTACGATCTGGCGCGCTTCGGGGCGGAGGTCTTCCGGCCCTCGCCGCGGCAGGCCGACCTGATGATCATCTCCGGCACGGTGACCAAGAAAATGGCGCCGCAGGTGGTGCGCCTTTACAACCAGATGGCGGAGCCCAGGTATGTGATCGCCATGGGCGCGTGCGCCATCTCCGGAGGGCCGTTCAAGCAGGGCTACAACGTGCTGAAAGGCATCGACCGCTACATTCCCGTGGACGTGCATATTCCGGGTTGTCCGCCGCGGCCGGAGGCGCTGATCCAGGCCTTCATGACGCTGCAAAAAAAGATCGACGCGCAGCATTTGACCGGCGTGGGCCGTCCGCGCTTTCTGGATGCGGAGGCGCAGGGCGAGTTTCCGGTGCCCGAGTATGGAGAGCACGATCTGGAGCCTCCGTCGAATAAGGGCGTGTGGCCTGTGCCGGTGGTGATTCGCCGATGATGACGGTAGAGGGAATCAAGATGGTGATCGACGCCGCCCTTCCGGGCGCGGGGGTGGAAATTGTGCCCAACCCCAGCCCCAGCGGGCAGCACTCGCTCCGGCTGAAGCCAAGCCATGCGGTCGCGGTGGCGAAGTTACTGCGCGACGATGTGGATCTGGCCCTCGATTATCTATCGAATGTGACCGGCGTGGACTGGCCGGACAAGGAAGTTACAGAGAAAGTGCAAGTGACCCGGCCGGTAACCAGAACCGTAGGCGGTGTGGAGCAAACGGCCGAAGAGACGGTAGAGGAGACGCGCAAGCGCGTGGAACCGGGCTTCCTGGAGGCGGTGTATCACCTGTATTCGGTGGCGAAGACGCAGGGGCCTGTGGTGATCCGGATGCGAACGGTGAACCGGACGGACCAGGTGGAGCTGCCGTCGCTCACGTCCGTATGGCGCTCGGCGGAGTTCCAGGAGCGGGAGATCTTCGACCTCTTCGGGATTGTCTTCAAGGAGCACCCGGACCTGCGGCGGCTGCTGATGTGGGAGGGCTTCAAGGACCACCCCATGCGGCGGGATTACGTGGAGCCGGACGACTTTGAATATGAGCCCACGGCGCACGACGAGGTATTGGCCAGGGCAACGGCGCATCAGGCCGCGGGCGCGAACCAGGAAGGCAGGGCCGCCGGGCAATGACTGCAGGTGCATTCGTTCAAGAGAAGAACAAGCCGGAGGGTTGGAACCGGCCGCCGGTGATGACGCCGGACGGCGATGGGGAGCTGCTGGAAGTGGCCATGGGGCCGCATCACCCGTCGACGCACGGGGTCTTCCGGATGGATGTGGCGCTGGACGGGGAGCGGGTGATCCGGCTGAAGCCGGTCTTCGGCTACCTGCACCGCAACCACGAGAAGCTGGCCGAGGGGATGAGTTACCTGGGCTCGATGCCCTATACCGACCGGCTGGACTACATCTGCTCGTTGACCAACAACTGGGCCTACGCGCTGGCGGTGGAGAAGCTGACCGGGCAGGAGGTTCCCGAGCGCGCCGAGTATCTGCGAGTGATTCTGGGCGAACTGACGCGGGTGCAGAACCACGCTTCTTCGATCGGATTCCTGATACAGGAGATGGGGGCCAGCGGGACGCCGCTGATGTATGCCTTCAAGGCGCGGGAGAAGATTCTGGACCTCTTCGAGGGGCTGACCGGATCGCGCATGATGTGCAACTATATGCGCTTCGGAGGATGCCGCGTGGATGCCTCGCCGGCGTGGCTGGACGAGGCGCGCAAGGTGGTTGCGGGGCTGCCGGGATTTATCGATGAGTTTGAGCGGCTGCTGCGGGGCAATGAGATTTTGATGGCGCGCTGCCAAGGAATCGGCATCCTGCCCCCGGATCTGGCGGTGAACGCCGGGGTGACGGGGCCGATGCTGCGAGCCTCGGGCGTGAACTACGACATTCGCAAGGTGGACTCGTACGGGATTTACAACCGCTTCAAATTCCGCGTGCCGCTGGGCGATCATTGGGACGTTTACGACCGCTTCATGATCCGGCTGCTGGAGATGCGGGAGTCGATCAAAATTCTGGAACAGGCGCTGAAAGAAATTCCCTCCGGCCCGGTGATGGATTCCAAGGCCAGGATTCGCGGCTTCCGGCCCAAGCCGGGCGAGGCCTACAGCCGGATCGAAGCGCCCAAGGGAGAGCTGGGCTTTTATCTCATCAGCGACGGGGGACCGAATCCCTATCGCTACCGGGTGCGGCCGCCGAGTCTGATCAATCTGACGGTGCTCGAGGATATGTCGTTGGGACAGAACGTGGCCGACGTGGTGCTGATCTTCGGCAGCGTGGATATTGTGCTGGGAGAGGTGGACAGGTGAGGCAGGGACTATGGTACGGACTATGGGCAAAATCACAAGGAGGAATGGTATGAGGATTAATTGGAGAAATGGATATGCGGTATTGGTGCTGGTTCTCTCGTTGTGCGCTGTCAGGCAGGCCGCCTCGGCGTCAGCCTATACGCTGGAATGCAACGCCAATAAGCAAGGCAAGATCACCGCGCAGTTGAGCTCGTTCCAGTTCGAGATCAGCGCGCCTACAAATCCCCAGACCGGACTGCGGACCGGTGTGGCGCACTACGGACTGATTGTTCACATGCCGGTGCAGCGGGCCTATGCGAACTTTCTGCAGGCGATGGACACCAACGAATTGATGCACAGTTGCAAGCTGACCGAGACAGAGAGCGGCGGCGGAATTGTGCGGCTAGGCTCCGGCTCGGGCCGGCCTGTGGATAGCATGGAATGGACATTTCAGGACGTGACTCTGGCGAACGCCACGGCGATGGGCAGCGATAGCTCCGGGACGAATGGCGGCGGCGTGCCCCAGACAGGGCTGCAGGTGACGTTTACCTTCAAGTCGTTTACCTTGGTGGCCAAGCCGTAAGGCGAAAAGGAGATTGCATTTTTAGGCGAGGGCATACCGATGGGACTGGCACGACTTTGGCAACCCCGGCGGAAGGCTCGATGCAGGCGATCTTCACTTTTCAGTCGTTTGTGTTTACGGCAAAACCCTGACGCAGACGGCTTGATTGACGTAAGGGTTGCGGTTCCTAAGACGGAGGGCAGCGGGTGCTGGGTGAAGGCATACTGAAGGGGATGGCGGAGACGGCAAGAAACTTTGTCGGCAGCTTTTTCTCCGCCGAGCGGCTGACGACGGTCGAGTATCCGGAGCAGCGGATCGCGCCCCTGGAGGCCACGCGCGACTTTCCCTTCCTGGTCTACGACGGCGCGGACTGGGAGGCCGGGCTGCGCTGCGTGGCCTGCCAGATCTGCGAGAAAGAGTGCCCGCCCAAGTGCATTTATATCGTCAAGAGCACGGATAAAAAGCCGGACTTTGTGGGCAAGCCGCAGTTTTATCCGGCCCGTTTCGACATCGATATCTCGGTGTGCATGAGTTGTCAGATCTGCGTCGAGGTTTGCCCCTTTGAAGCCATCAAGATGAACACCGAGTTCGAGCTGAGCACCGAGGACCGCTTCGGCGGATTGCTCTTCGACCGTGAGCGGCTGGCCAAGTCAGACGAGTATTACCACCGCATTCATCCATCCGAGGCGGAGGCCGTGGATGCGCGGCTGGCGGAGGGCAAAGCCAAAGCGGACGCAAAGACAACAACAGCGGCCATTGCTTCAGCCATCAAGGGCGCGGAAGCACCGGCGCGTCCGGCCGGAGGCGGAGACTAGCTCATGATGGAAAGAATGGACCAGATCTTCGTTCTCCTCTGGCAGTGGCTGGTGGGATTTTTACCCGTCGAATGGCAGGCGGCGGCCGGCGTGCTGCTCAGCGTGGTGGCCATCATCTGTCTTTTTCCGGCGCTGTTTGCGTTTGCCGTGTGGATGGAGCGCAAGGGGCTGGGACGCATGCAAAACCGGCTTGGCCCCAATCGAGTGGGGCCGTTCGGACTCCTGCAGCCAATAGCCGATGGAATCAAGTCGCTGACCAAGGAAGACATTGTTCCTTTGAGCGCTGATGCGGCGGTGCACTTTCTGGCGCCGCTGCTGCTGCTGGTGGCCGTGTTCATGGGCTTTGCCGTGCTGCCCATGGGGCGCAACATGGTGCTGGCGGATATGGACGCCGGGTTGCTGTTCTTCTTCGCCATGGGGGCCTCGACGGAGCTTTCGGTCTTCATGGCCGGTTGGTCCAGCCGCAACAAGTATTCGCTGCTGGGAGCCATGCGGGCGGTGGCGCAGATGATCAGCTACGAGGTGCCGCTGCTGATGTCGAGCGTGGCGGTGGTCATGATTACGGGTTCGCTGTCGCTGACCCGGATTGTGGCGGCGCAGAACCACTACACCTGGGGACTGCCGCACTGGTACATCTTTACGCCCTGGGGACTGGCGGGCTTTTTGATGTATGCCATTGCGGCTACGGCGGAGACCAACCGCTCGCCCTTCGATCTGCCTGAAGGCGAGTCGGAACTGGTGGCAGGCTACAATACGGAATACTCGGGCTTCAAGTTTGCGCTCTTCTTTCTGGGCGAATACCTGGCAATGTTTTCCATTTCCGGGCTGGGCGCCACGCTGTTTCTGGGCGGATGGTCGGCGCCGCTTGCGATTCTTGGCTGGGTTCCGTCGTGGATCTGGTTCTTTTCAAAGTTAATGCTCTCGGTTGTTGTCTTCATCTGGATGCGCGGAACGCTGCCCCGTCTGCGCCAGGACCAGTTGATGAACTTTGCCTGGAAGTTTGTGTTGCCGCTTACGTTGCTAAATCTGCTGGTGGCCGCGGCGTGGCGCTTCCTGGGCGAGGGGTGGGAGCGGTGGGTGGTGTGTTCGGCCGTTCTGCTGCTGGCCTACGCGGGGATGGGCTGGTCAGGAATGCGGCGCGGACACTTCGGGCCGAGGAGATACCGCTATGCGGAGTGATTGCCGATGAGCCTTGCGTTTTATTTGATAGCGGCGCTCACGCTGGCCGGCGGGCTGGCGGCGGTGCTCTTGAAGAATACGGTGCATTGCGCGCTGGCGCTGACGGTGGCTTTTGCCGGGTTGGCGCTCTTTTTTCTGGAGCTGGATGCGCAGTTCGCGGGGTTTG
>JBEKNO010000050.1:0-15623 GCA_049522735.1 Occallatibacter sp. | reverse complement strand
GGCTCCACGCGGACCTTGGCGATGCGCCGGCCCTCCATCTCCACCACGGTGAGGCGGCGGCCTTCGTAGACGATGCTTTCGCCGGCTTGGGGAATGTGGCCCAGGCGCATGAACAGGAATCCGGCCAGGGTTTCTACGCCGCCTTCGCGGGGCAGGCTCCATTGCATCTGCGTTTCCAGGTCGCGCAGGTTCACTCCGCCGTCCATCAGCAGCGCTCCCGAGGCGGTGGTGAGGACGGGCACGGCGGGCGAGTCGAACTCATCTTCAAATTCTCCGGTTAGCTGCTCGATGGCGTCTTCGGCCGTGACCAGGCCGACCGTGGATCCGTATTCGTCCACCACAATGGCCATGTGCCGGCGGCGCTGCTGAAAGTCGCCGATCAGGTCGAGGACGCTGCGGGTCTCCGGAACCACCAGCACGTCGCGCATGACCTGGATGAGTTTCACTTCCACAAAGGGTGTGCCGGCGCGGGGTAGGGTGCCTTCCAGGCTCACTGAAACAGTGCCTGGTGCGCCCGGCTGGGCAGAATCCCGATTCGCGGCTTCAGCTCTGCGCTGTTGCGCCGGGGGACGGAAGTAAATGAGGCGGGCCAGATCCTTGGAGTAGACCACGCCCACGATGTGCTCGGGGCCGCGGGTTTCGTCGTAGACGGGGACGCGGGAGTGCTTGCGTTCAATGACCCTGGCGCTGGCTTCTTCAAGGAGCATGTTGGAGGGCAGAGAGAAGATTTTCTGGCGCGGGGTCATGATTTCGCGGATGGAGACTTCATCCAATTCCAGGGCGCGGTGGATGAGTGTTTCCTGGAAGCGGGGCAGAACGCCGGTGCGGCGGGCGGCGGTGGCGATGAGTTTGAGTTCGTCGGGAGAGTGGACGGAGCCTTTCTGGGTCATGGGAACGCCGAATCCGCGCAGAATAACGGCGGCCGAACTCTTGAGGAAGCGGACTGCGAGGCGGGACAGGGCCATGAAGACGAGCATCGGCGGCGCAACGGCTACGGCAAGAGCCTCGGCACGGCGCAGGGCGAGAGACTTGGGTACGAGTTCGCCGACAACCACATGGAAGTAGGTGATGAGGGCAAAGCCGATGGCGATGGCGACCACGTGGGCGTAGACGCGCACATAAACCTGGCCCAGGGGCAGAGCGCCTAGCCAGCCCATCAGAACCGATGCGGCCAGCGGTTCGCCAAGCCAGCCGAGGGCCAGCGAGCAGAGGGTGACGCCCAGTTGGACGGCGGGCAAAAAGTCGTCCAGATCCTGCTGCAGGCGGCGCACGGCGCGTGCTCCGGGAACGCCGGCGGCGAGCATCTCCTCGATGCGCGTGTCGCGGATGGAGACCAGGGCGAACTCGGCGGCCACAAAAAATGCGTTAGCCAGAATGAGCATGGCGACGGCGACAAATTGCAGCAGAGGGAGACCGTGCATCTCGCTCTGAAGAATAGCATTTTGGGAATGCGGCTTCTAGCTTTTAGCTCCTTCGCCGGGAACCAAAGCGCGGCGGATTGCGTAGGATGGTGCAGGAGTTGAAACCATGAGCACGATGAAGCAATTTTGCATGGCGGCAACGGCGGCGCTGGCGCTGGCGGCGGTTCCGGCGCTGGCTTCTGAGGCCACATTCGAGCGCACGCTTTCGGTGAGCGGGCACGTGGAGCTTTCGGTCTCCACCGGCTCAGGCAACATTCACCTGACCCATGGTTCGGCCGGCCAGGTGCACATCTTTGGCCGGGTGAAGTCGGGCTGGGGCGGGAGCGAGGAGCGGGTCAGGGAGATTGCGGCCAACCCGCCCATCGAGCAAACGGGCAATATAATCCGCATTGGCGGCCATCACGAAAACCTGCGCAACATCAGCATCGACTACGAGATTCAGGCCCCGGCGGACGCATATCTTGACGCCGGCTCGGGCTCGGGCAACGTGGACGACAACGGCGTGGGCTTAAACGCGAAGCTTTCCACAGGCTCGGGCAACATTCACGCCACGGGACTGCAAGGCGGTTTTACCGTGGACACCGGTTCGGGCAACATCTATGCCGAACAGACCAGCCAGGGCGACGTGAAGGCCGAGACCGGATCGGGCAATATCGAATTGCGCAACCTGCGCGGCGGACTGAGGGCCGAGACGGGATCGGGCGACATCAAGCTGGGCGGGGCGCCAACCGCGCCCTGGCACATTGAGACGGGCTCGGGCAGCGTGGAGTACTGGTCTGGCGACGCCGCGTTTACGCTGGATGCCGAGACCGGCTCGGGCAGCATCCACACCGGCCGGGATATAGTCACGCAGGGCGACTTAGATCGCCATCACGTCACCGGCAAGCTGAACGGCGGCGGTCCGGCTGTGCGGATCGAAACCGGCTCGGGAAATATTCAGGTGCATTGAGGCCGGCACGGCCGGCTATCATCGGGCGGCGATCCCTTCCCGTTACACTGGAAGCATGGTTCGCGTACTTCGCCCCGTTCCCCTTGATCGCCTGAAACTGCTGGTCTTCGATCTGGATGGCACGCTGATCGACTCCGCCCAGGATTTGTGCAACAGCGTCAACGCCACGCTGCGCCATTTCGGCCGCCAGCCTCTGCCCGACCCGGTGGTGGCCAGTTACATTGGCGACGGCGCCATCATGCTGGTGCGGCGGGCGTTCTATGGCCCAGATGCGAGTCCGGATGCGGCCGAGGTGGACGAGGATTTCCTCGCCCAGGCCTACGCCTGGTTCCTGGATTACTATCGCATCCACAAGCTGGACTTCACCTACGCCTACGCCGGGGTCATTGAGGCGCTGGCGGCGCTGCGAACCATGCCGGATGGGAGGACGCGCTCGATGTCGGTGCTGACCAACAAGCCCGTTCGCCCGGCGCAGGCCATCTGCGAAGCGCTGGGCCTGGCGCCCTTCTTTCCGCACATCTACGGAGGCAACAGCTTTCCCGTCAAGAAGCCCGATCCGCTGGGACTGCGCACTCTGATGGAGGAGGCCAGCGCGGAACCGGACGAGACGGTGATGATCGGAGACAGCGAAGTGGACGTGGCGACGGCGCGCAACGCCGGAGTCTGGTCCGTCGGCTGCACCTTCGGCCTGGCCCCGCAGAGCCTGACGGCCAACCAGCCGGACGTGCTGGTGGATTCGCCCGCGGACTGGACCGCGGCGCTCTGCCCCGCGCAAATCGATTCCATGCGCTAGCAGACGCTGTACCCTGAATCCATGGAGATTGTCCCAGCGGTAAGCCAGCGCGCCCTGCGCATCGTCCTGCCCGGCGGCAGCGGCCAGGTGGGCCAGATCCTGGCGCGCCATTTTCAGGAGCGGGGCCATCACGTCACCGTGCTGACTCGCGGACCTTATGCCGCGTCCTGGCAGACGGTGCACTGGGATGGCGAGGAACCCGGCGAGTGGATCGAGACCCTGGAAGGCGCCGACGTCTGCATCAACCTGGCCGGCCGCGGCGTGAACTGCCGTTTCCATAAGGACAACCGGGCCGCCATCTACAACTCGCGCATCCGCTCAACGCAGTTGCTCAATCAAGTGATTGCCTCGCTCGCCGATCCGCCGCGGGTGTGGCTGAACGCATCGACGGCGGCCATCTATCGCCATGCGCTGGACCGGGAGATGGACGAGGAGACAGGCGAGCTGGGCGGCGACGAGTTCATCTCCCGTAGACGTCGCGCCCCCGATACCTGGAACTTTTTGGTTCATGTGGCAAAAGACTGGGAGGCCGCGTTCTTTGAGTCCGAAACGCCGCGCACCCGCAAGGTAGCCCTGCGCAGCGCCATCGTCTTCAGCCCCATGCCCGGCAGCGCTTTCGCGGTGCTGTCGAACCTGGCCAGGTTGGGGCTGGGCGGCACGCAGGGCAACGGACGGCAGTTCGTCTGCTGGATTCACGAGGACGACTTTGCCCGCGCCGTCGAGTTCCTCATCGACCGCGAGGATCTGGACGGGCCGGTGAATATCGTCGCGCCCCATCCACTCCCCAACCGCGAATTCATGCAGGCGCTGCGCGAGGCCTGGGGCAGGCCCAACGGTTTGCCCGCGTCCTCGCTGCTCATCGAAATCGGCGCCTTTTTGCTGCGCGCCGAGTCAGAGCTGGTGCTCAAAAGCGGGCGTGTGGTTCCGGGCCGCCTGCTGGACGCCGGATTTGAGTTCGAATTTCCCAAGTGGCCCGAGGCCGCCGAAGACCTGGTGTGGCAATGGCGGCACAGAAACGATTGAACCCAGTTGATAGCAGCCAATGTTAGCATTCTGTTGGTAACTGTCAGCTTCGTCTCACTTCGTCGCCAGTGTAATGTCCGTTACCGGCAGATCCCAGTGGCCAAGCAGTATCTCAAAGCGCCGCTGCTCTTCTTTCCGGTAAGTCGCCTGGTCCGGCCATAGCTCCTTGATGAAGCCTTCTTCGTCTGGGTTGGCGGTGGTGGCCACGGTCGAGTTCTTGTAGCGGATGGTCACGCGATAGTCCCAGCGGCCGTCCTCGGTGGTGTGGTAGGCGGGCGACTCGATCTTGAGGGATAGAATGCGGCCGGTGGCCTGGATCTTCTGGAGCAGCGGGTAGTGGTTCTTGAGAAACAGTTGCAGAAACTCCTGCTGATGGCCCCACTGGCACTTGTAGTAGTACTCGATGGTGTAGGGCTGGTCGGCGCCACCCTGTGGCGGCGCGCCCTGCGCCATCAGAGGGCCAGCCGGCGAAGTGGCAAAGACGACGGCGAAAACGGCGAGAAGAATCCTGCGCATTGTGCCTCCATTCAGCGAATGAAAGCATTGTACCGCGAGTGAACCTTGCCGCCCGAGAGGGACCACGCCAAACTAAAGCCTTTCCATCTTCCTATAAGGCGCCGTGCCCCATCCTTTCGCTTTTTTCCTGGCGAAAGGGTGGGAAACCGCAATTCTCACTATCTGCCTTGCGCCAACTGTGAAAATGCCCTAGAGAATCGCTCCGGCCACCACGTGCAACGAAAGGATCTTATCGACGCCTCCCAGTTTGATGGCCTCTTTGGGCATGCCGAAGACCACGCATGTGGCCTCGTCCTGGGCAATGGTCACCGCTCCGGCCTGCTTCATCTCCAGCATTCCCCGCGCGCCGTCGTCGCCCATGCCGGTCAGAATGACGCCCACCGCATTCTGTCCCGCGTAGCGCGCGGCGGAGCGGAATAGCACGTCCACGGAGGGGCGATGGCGGCAGACCAGCGGCCCGTCCTTGATCTCCACGTAGTAGCGCGCGCCGCTGCGCTTCAGCAGCAGATGATGATTGCCGGGAGCAATCAGCGCCCGGCCGCGAATGACGGTATCGTTGGACTCGGCTTCTTTCACGGTAATAGCGCACAGGCTGTCCAGCCGGTTGGCGAAGGCGCGCGTGAACAGCTCCGGCATGTGCTGCACAATCACGATGCCGGGAGTATCGGCGGGCAGCATCTCCAGCACCGTCTTCAGCGCCTCAGTTCCTCCCGTGGACGCGCCGATCACCACCACCTTTTCCGTGGTCTCGGCCATGGCGTGGGTAGCGGGCGAAAGAATGCAGTCGGCGTTGAGCTTGGGTTCCACCGTGTGGCTGGGCCGCAGGATGTGCAGCCTGGCTGAGGCCGCGGCCTTCACTGTCTGGCAAATGGTGATGCGCGATTCTTCCAGAAAATGCTTGGTGCCCAGCCGTGGCTTGGTGATGATCTCCACCGCGCCGTACTCCAGCGCCCTGAACGTGCTCTGCGCGCCCTCCTCGGCAAGGCTCGAACAGATCACCACCGGGATCGGATGCTGGCTCATCACCTTTTTCAGAAAGGTAAGCCCGTCCATGCGCGGCATCTCGATATCCAGCGTGATTACGTCCGGCACCTGCTCGGCGATCCGCTCGGCGGCGACGAAGGGATCGCTGGCCGTGGCGATGACCTCGATCTCAGGGTCCGAGGAGAGCACCTCGCTCAACGTCTGGCGAACCACGGCGGAGTCGTCCACGATCAGTACGCGAATCTTAGCTGTGCCCATCCTGGCCGCCTCTCTGTTGCTTCAGCTTGCTTCTCGTTTAGCTCAGCCGCCGCAGCAGCACCTCGCCGGTTCCGGTGTGAAACTGGATGTTGAGTCCGTGTCTGCCTCCCAGGCTGGAGGCAGACACGGCAAAGCCCTCCTCTTCCAGCACTCGCAACGCGGCCTCGCAGTTCAGCCTGCCCACCGTTGGCCGCGATTCTTCATTCGTAACCAGCAGCACATCGCCGCCCCCAAAGAGTTTCACCTGCACCTCGCCCCGTCTCGCGCCCAGCGAGTCGAATTGCCGCGCAATATCGCGAATGGCGTAGTCCACATAGCGCCGGCCCGAGGCGCGATTCATCCCCGCCAGCGGCTTGGCGGGGTAAATGGGCAGCATGGGATGGCAGAGCGCGGCGATGCCCAGCCGAGGCGCCCAGAAGGTGACCCCCACGCAGGAGCCGAGCAAGGTGCGCATGATCGCCGGCTCCAAGACAAGATGCGCCTCCCCGGGCTGCACATATACCTCCGGCAATACCGCTTCAATCTTTGCCATCGACCCTCCTGTAGAGCGCCGGGGCTACCGGCGCCAGCGGCAAATCCATATCGTGCAGGGTCTCGGCGTGGCCCACAAACATATAGCCGTCTGGAAGCAGGCAGTTAGACAGCTTTTGCAGAATGCGCTCCTGCGTTGTGCGGTCGAAGTAGATGATCACGTTGCGGCAGAAGATCGCGTCGACTTTCTCGGAAACGCCGTAATCAGAATCCATGAAGTTCAGGCGGCGAAACTCAATCAGACGCCGCAACTCCGGCACTACCCGCACCAGCTCGGAGCCGGACGCGCGGCTGCGCATGAAGTACTTTTGCCTGAGCAGGGGCGCCACAGGGGCCACAACGGCGTTGGTATATACGCCCATCTCAGCTTTGGCCAATACGATGTTGGAGATGTCGCTGGCCAGGATGCGAAAGCGAAAACCGGGATGGGCGAGCGCGTACTCGCTAAGCACGATGGCCATCGTATATGGCTCCTCGCCGGTGGAACAGCCCGCGCTCCAGATCAGAAACGGCCGCCCGCCGTTGCGCTCCGTCAGCTCCGGCAGCGCATGACCGGCCAGATAATTGAAATGCTTGGGTTCGCGAAAAAAGTCGGTCTTGTTGGTCGTTACTACGTCGATCAGATGGGTGATCTCATCCTTGAGCCCCTCATGCCCGAAGAGATAATCACAGTACTCGCTGTAAGTTTGCAGGTTGAGAATCTTCAGGCGCCGCTTGATGCGCACCTCCAGCATGGTCTTTCTTTCCGTGCCCAGGTGAATGCCCGCCTCGTCATAAATCAGGCCGCAGAGCCGCGCATAATCTCTTCCGGAAATCGATTCGTCGCGAGCGCTCATTGTGTGAATGGGGCGGTTTTACCCGCCCCATTCCCCCCCCCTTACGCGGCCGCTCCCGCAAGCTGCCTGTCTGCAATTGGCTGTTTCTCGACAGGCTTCTTGACGGCTTCGTGCTTAACGGCTTCGTGCTTAACGGCCTCCTGCTTGACGGCTTCCTGTACCTGTCCACGAATCGCGGAAAGTTCCTCGGAGGAAAAGACGCGATCGATGTCCAGGATCATGATGAACTGCGTGTCGCGCTTCCCCATCCCTTTGATGAAGTCGGTCTTTATCTGGGTTCCAATGCGCGGCGCCGGCTGAATCTGCTCCGGCTCCAGGTCGATTACCTCCTCGACTGAATCAGTAAGCGCGCCGATGATGGTCGATTCGTTTTCCAGCAACACCTCGACGACAACAATGCAGGTGTTGCGCGTGTTCTCGGTCTTCGACATCTCAAAGCAAAGCCTGAGATCGACGACCGGGACCACGCTGCCCCGCAGGTTGATGACCCCGGCCATGAACTCCGGTGTCCGGGGGATTTGCGTGATGGTGGTCAGGTCGAGCACCTCTCTTACCTTCGCCACGTCGGTGGCGAAGATCTCGTTGCCGAGCTTGAAGGTAAGGTACTGACGAGTCTCCGTGATTTCGTTTACACTCATACTCCAACTCCTCTCTCATCGTGAAGACGGGGCGCGGCGCGTCCTGCGCTCCGCGCCCACCCGGTCAGTAACGCTCGAACTCCCCGTCCAGCTCGTCGTGTTTGTCTTTGAGGCGGAGATTGACCCCGCCCCCAGCCTTGGCGCTTGAGCCGGCAGGGTGGCCGCCTGATTTTGCTGCTTTGCCTGGCGCGGCCTGCGCCGGCCGGGCGGCCTTGGTGCTGACGACCTTCCGTGCCCCTCCGCTCTCGTCTCCGGTGTGGAAGAAGCCCAGCGCGCTGACAAGTTGATCGGATTGCCGGGTCAGCTCCTCGGTCGTCGATGCCATTTCCTCGGAGGCGGAGGCATTCTGTTGAATGACCTGCTCCAGTTGTTGCAGCGCCTTGTTGATCTGCTCAGCGCCGGTGTCCTGCTCCTTGCTGGCCGCGGAAATCTCCTGCACCAGCTCCGCCGTGCGCTGAATATCGGGCACCAGTTTATCCAGCATCTCGCCGGATTTCTCTGAAACCTTCAGCGTGTTTGCCGAGAGTTGGTTGATCTCCGCCGCCGCCTTCTGGCTGCGCTCGGCCAGCTTCCTCACCTCGGCCGCCACCACCGCGAAGCCCTTGCCATGCTCGCCGGCGCGGGCCGCTTCAATGGCCGCGTTGAGCGCCAACAGGTTGGTCTGGCGGGCAATCTCCTCGATGATCGAGATCTTGTTGGCGATCTCCTTCATCGCGGATACGGCCTCCAGAACCGACCTGCCGCTCTCCTGCGCGTCCTTGGCGCTCTTGTTGGCGATCTTGTCGGTCTGCGACGCGTTGTCGGCGTTCTGCTTGATGTTGGAGACCATCTCCTCCATCGAGGAAGATGCCTCCTCGGCCGCCGCCGCCTGCGCGCTGGCGCCCTTCGATACCTGGATCGACGCCGTCGAGATGGACTGGCTGGCAGCCGCCACCTCCCCGGCAATCCCCCGGATATCGGAGACCGTCCGCGTCAGCCCGGCCACCATCGCAGCCAGAGCCTGCATCAGCTTGTCCTGTGCGGAGCGGTCATGCAGCTCCACCGTCAGGTTGCCGTTCGCAATCTCCTCGGCCGCCGCCGTCGTCCGAGACCCCGATCAGAACGCTGGCGCCGGAGTGCCGCGCGGAAAGATGGATGGTAGCCGTGGGATGCTTGCCGCGCTCGGCGCGCACCGCGGCCGGCTCGATGCCGTGGTCCATGCTGTTGCGGATCAGGTGCATCAGCGGATCGCCCAACTGATCGATCACCGTCTTGTCCAGCTCCGTCTCCGCGCCTTCCACGGTCAGCTCCACGTCTTTGCCCAGATCGCGCGCCAGGTCGTGAACCAGGCGGCGGAACTTCTCGAAGGTTGCCCGGATGGGCATCATGCGGATGGTCATCGAGTTCTCGCGCAGCGAAGAGGTCAGCCGGTCCACCTCCTCTGAGACCTCGGCCATCGCGGGGTCGTCGCTTTTCGCGGCGATCTCGCTCAGCCGCGCCTGCACCGTCACCAGTTCGCCCACCAGATTCACAAACTGGTCAAGCTTGGCGGCGGGCACGCGCAGGCTGGTGACGTTGTCGGGCGCGTCGTAGGTGCGCCGGCCGCCGCTTTGGGTGCGCCTGTCCTCCAGCGCCCGGGCCGTCAGATCGGCCGCGCATACCGGCGCCGGAGCGGCTCTGTTTTGCTCGGAGCCTGGCGCTAAACTCGATGCCTGATCGGCAACCGGTTCGATGCTCAGCTCGCAATTGTCCTCGACAAAGATAAACACATCGCGGATTGCATCCCTGTCCGCCGCCGTGGCCAGCACCATCTCCCAGCTCACGTAGCAGCGTTCCGGATCCAGTTCGCTCAGCGGCGGCACAGCCGCCATGCTGGCCCTGGCGGAAAGGCCCCCCAGTTGCCGCAACTCGCTCAACAGCAACAGCGGATTGGCGCCGTTGCGCATCAGGTCTGGGCCGGGAGTGAAGCATATATGCCACTCGCGCTCTTCGCCGCCGGGGACTGCCGGCGGCAGCGGCGTGATTGTGTCCGCCGGTCCGGCCGGTGGGCTGGCCGGCATCCCGGCAAGCTGCCGCACCTTGGCCAGAATCTCCGCGCAGGCCTCCGCATCCGCGGCGGGAGCCCCTATGCCCTCTTCCAGCATGGCCCGGATCTGATCCAGCGCCGACAGGGTCAGGTCGATCAGCGCCGGGGTGATCGTCAGCCGCCCGTTGCGCACCTCGTCGAAGGCCGTCTCCAGGTTGTGCGTGAATGCGGCCAGCTCGTCGAAGCCGAACATGGCTCCCGAGCCCTTGATGGTGTGCAGGGCGCGGAAGACCTGCCCCACCAGCTCCATGTCGCCGCTGTCCTCATTCAGCTTCAGCAGGGCCGCTTCCAGCTCCACATGAATCTCGCGCGCTTCTTCCCTGAAGCTGTGCTTGAACTGGTCGGCATTGCTGTTAATCGGCAACCACCCTCCCCGCCTGCTTACCTGCCGCTCGCGCCACCCGGTAACCCGAGAAAACCCGCATCGCCGAGAGCGGCCAAGACCGGAGCCGCGCCGCTAAGCGCGAAGTCCACGCCCGCCCCTCTTGCCGCGCGCTCGGCGGCCCACAGCAACTGAACGGCCGTCACATCCAGATCGGTGGCGCCCTGGAGCGATACACGCACCTCTCTGCCGCAACTGAGCGCCTCCAGCAGAAGCTTCTTCAACTCCGCAGCGGAAGCAATGTCAATCGCGCCTTCCAGGCCGATCAGACCCTGCTTTTCATTGATCTCCAAAGTGATGGGCACGCCCGGCGCTCCTCGTATGTGCTCGCATGCTGCCGCACCTGAGGCGAGGCGTACTACTGTCTGCGTCTTTCGCATGGACTATGCACAAATACTGAATCGGCAAGGATCGAGCAATCCGTGAGTTATATTTCGCGGATGTTACTTGGATATTTTTAACGGCGGATTCAACAACGAAGCGCAACGGCAATCCGAGCGGCGGAATAGGTCTGCAGACGGCCTTTTCCTTTGGCGCCGGCGTCTTTACGCCGGATCGCCAAACACCCGCACCCCGGCCGTCCTTGCCGCCGCGGCCAGTTTCTGGTCGAAGGTAGCCAGGATCGCACCGCGCCGTATGGCCAGTTCCAGGTAGGTCGCGTCGTAGACGGTCAACCCATAGGTTCGAGCCAGGTCCAGCACACTGGCCTGACGGGCGCGAGGAGAAATCTCATCTGCAACGATCTCCGCCTGGGAGAGTTCATTGAGAAAGTACACTGATTGAGTAGCTGAAATCACTCCCTGGCGCTCACCGCGCAAAACCCCGCTGGCAACCTCCGCATACCAGATCGCCGGAACCGTTGCCTGTGCCGACAACAGGTACTCAAGCGCCTTCTCCGCCAGAAGAATCTCGGCTGCATCGGCGCGCTTGAACTGCCACGCCAGTGTCATCGACGCATCGAGAACCAGGCTCAATGGCGTCCTTCCTCAATCCACTCCCGGACTGTCTCTGGAGCGATTCCTTCGATCCTGGGCATAGCCAGCAGCCGCCGAACAGCCTCAGCCGCGCGCCGCCTATCCTTCAGTTGACTGGGCACAACGTCCGCCACCGCCCGCCCGCGAACCGTAATCGTAAACCGCTCTCCCTGATCGACCTTGCGCAGAATCTCAGAGAGCTTCGTCTTGGCGTCAAAAGCCCCGATTTCGGTATAAACGCTTTCTTCTGCCTGCATAAACCCTCCAACCCCTATTTAAACCAACTGGTTTACAAACTAGTTTACTCCTCTTCCTGCTTTCTTTCACAAATAATTAGCCGGCAATATCTCCCCTCAGCCCCCCCCCGCAAACCCATCTTCCCGTCATCCACAGCCCTGTTTACTAACCCTGCCCCGCAAGGTGCACAATAGGGAGCAGGAAGGTTACGATCCGATGAATTTCGCTTCCCCTCCCTCCGGTGAACAGCCCGGCTACTCTCTCCAATCCGAATGGCAGCAGCAGCTTGAGGCATGGCGCAATTTTCTTGCCCAATGCGCGGGCAAGCCCAGCCGCAAGAGTGTTCATGCCCTGCGCAGCCTCACCTTGCGCCTGCGCACGGCGTTGGAATTTCGCATGCGGGAGCAGGCTCCGGAACCAGCCGCCGCCCGCGCCTTCAGCCGTTGGAATAAAGAAGGCCGGAAGCTGCGGCGGGCGCTGGAGCCGGTTCGCGACGCCGATGTGTACCTGGCCCGGCTGCGCGGTCTCCGCAGCTCTCTTGCAGCTTCAAAGAACGGCGAAGCGCGCTTCAGCCCCCGCTGTCTGCGCGAGATGGACAAACTCCTGAGCCGCCTGAAGCGGCAGCGCCAGAAGGGAGTCGATCGGCTGAGGGCCATCATGGATGATCACGGCAAACGCCTCAACCGCCTCAGCCGGAAGATGGAAGCGGCGCTGGCCCCTCAAATGCCCTTGAACCCGGCCTCCGCCGCGCAGGAGGCATTGCGGATATTTAACGGGCTGGCGGGCGAATTCCCCTCCCTCGACGGCGCCAACCTGCACGAATTCCGCAAGCGCCTCAAGCCGGCACTCCACCTGGCCGAAGCCTCCGCCGCCTCCGATCCAATGGCCAGGCGGCTGGCCGTGGTATCCAGGAAGATGCATCTGGCCGCCGGCGAGTGGCACGATTGGCAGGCGCTCGCTTTGCTGGCTGAACGCGTCCTTCCCGGCCACGGCAATCAGGACGGCGTGGTTCCCGTTCTCAATAAGCTGGCTGAGAAGGCTCTCAAAAGGGCTCTCGCTCTCTGCCGGCGCTCCCCGGCGCGCTTTCTCCAGAGCCCCGGCGCGGTTCAACCTTCCCAGCCGCGAAAACCTGTCGCCGCGGCGCCCTTGCCGGCTCAATTTACCAGCGGCGAAAACCTCCGCATCTCCTCGTAATACTCCTCAATCCGCCCGCTCAAAATGTCGTAGCACCACCCATGCACCGTCAGCCGCCCATGCCCAGCCTGCCGCGCCGGCGGCCAAGCTGATACTTTAGTCGGTGTCACTTTCATAAACGCTAAACCATGCCAGGGAGACCACCGTCGATGAAACAGCTTGAGAGGCTTTTCGGTTCTGCAATTCCGCTCACCATCTTGTTCCTATCGCTGGCCGCCGCGTCCGCGCGCGCTCAGACCACGGATCCGATTGACACCCTCGATCCTGCTCTCCGCGACCGCATTGACCGCATCACCCGTCAGATCCTCGACCAGACCGGCGTCCCCTCCGCCTCGCTGGCCGTCGTACAGGGCGGCAAGCTGGTTTACACCCACGCCTACGGCAGCGCCCGCCTGGCCACTCCAACCACTCCCGCCCTCCCCGCCACGTCCCAGATGCGCTACTCCATCGGCTCCATCTCCAAGCAATTCACCGCGGCTGCGATTTTTCTCCTCCAGGAAGAGAAAAAAATCTCCCTCGACGACCCCGTAGGCAAGTACATCCCCGGCCTCACCCGCGGCGACGAAGTAACCATCCGCCAAATTCTCTCCCACACCTCCGGCTACCAGGACTACTGGCCCGAGGACTACGTCATGCCCCCCATGCTCGCCCCTGAGAGCTCCCAGCAGCTCCTCGACACCTGGGCCAAAAAGCCCCTCGACTTCGAGCCCGGAACCCAGTGGCAGTACTCCAACACTAACTACGTCATCGCCGGCCGCATCGTCGAGCAGATCACCGGCGCGCCTCTCATGGACTTTCTTACCCGCCGCATCTTCCGCCCCCTGGGCATGAACTCCGTCTGGAACTCAGATGAAACCAAACTCACCCAGGCCGACGCCACCGCTTACTATCGCCACGCCCTCGGCCCTCTGCGCATCGCCCCCAAAGAGGGCCGCGGCTGGATGTTTGCCGCCGGCGAGCTGGCCATGACCGCCCACGACCTGGCCCTCTGGGATACCAGCCTGATCGCCCAATCCATCCTTAAGCCGGAGAGCTACAAGCAGATTTTCACCGAGGTCAAGCTCAAGGACGGCACGGGAACCCACTACGGCCTGGGCGTCGAGGTCATGGATCGCAACGGCCACCGTTCCATTGAGCATAGTGGCGAGGTCTCCGGCTTCGTCTCCGACAACAAAGTCCTCGTTGATGACGGCATCGCCGTAGCCGTGCTCACCAACCAGGATGCCGTGGGCGCGGCCTCCACCATCGCCCGCCTGGCCCTCCCCATCGTCCTCAACACTCCCCCCACCGCACCCGAGCAGCAAGCCATCTCCATCTACCGCGGCCTCCAGCAGGGCCGCATCGACCGCGCTCTGCTCGCTCCCAACCTCCGCGACTACTTCACCCCCGAAGCCCTGGCCGACTTCCAAACCAGCCTGTCGCCGCTGGGCGACCCCCTCACCTTCCACCAGACCCGCGAGGAACTCCGCGGCGGCATGACCTTCCGCATCTTTGAAATCCTCTATCCCGCCCGCCGCCTCACCCTCACCACCTACACCTACCCCGACGGCAAGCTGGAGCAATACCTCATCGCCCCCGCCGAGTAGCTTCAGTCCGTTCCACACAAATGCTCCGTGCCCCATCCTTTCGCCTTTTCACTGGCGAAAGGGTGGGAAGCCACAAACCCCATGGCGCGCAAGCGCCGTCTGCCGCACCGCAGGCGCCGCGATACACTTGAACTTGACCTATGTTTGAAAACCTCACCGACAAACTCCAGCGCGCCTTCAAAACCCTCCGCGGCCAGGGCACGCTCACGGAAGAAAACATCGCCGAAGCCATGCGCGAAATCCGCGTAGCCCTGCTCGAAGCCGACGTCAATCTCAACGTGGTCCGCGACCTCATCGAGCACATCCGCGTCAAGGCCGTCGGCGCCGAGGTGCTCGCCGCTCTCTCTCCCTCCGAGCAGGTCATCAAGATCGTCCGCAACGAGCTCATCGCCCTCCTCGGCAAAGACACGGCCCGCTTCAAATTCGCCTCCCAGCCGCCTTCCGTCATTCTCATGGCCGGCCTGCAAGGCAGCGGCAAAACCACCACCGCCGGCAAGCTCGCCGCCTGGCTCAAGAAGGGCGGTCACCGTCCCATGCTGGTTTCGGTTGACGTCTACCGCCCCGCCGCCCGCGAGCAGCTCAAAGTCGTCGCCAAATCCGTCGAAACCAAACTCTACGAAGGCGACCAGAAAAACGAGCCTGCCAACTCAGCCCTGGTCGAGCGCCTGGCCAAGGAAGCCCGCCGCGAAGCCGTCATCATGGGTTGCGACACCCTCATCGTCGACACCGCCGGCCGCCTCCACATCGACGAAGAGCTCATGATGGAGATGGAGCAGCTGAAAAAGCTTCTCAACCCCTCGGAGATTTTGTTTATCGCTGACGCCATGACCGGCCAGGACGCCGTCCGCTCCGCCCAGGACTTCCACACTCGCCTCGGCCTCACCGGCGTCGTCCTCACCAAGATGGACGGCGACGCCCGCGGCGGCGCGGCGCTCTCCATTCGCCACGTCACCGGCCAGCCCATCAAGTTCATCGGCACCGGCGAAAAGCCCGACGCCTTCGAGCCTTTTCATCCCGACCGCATCGTCGGCCGCATCCTCGGCATGGGCGACATGATGTCGCTCATCGAAAAAGCCGAATCCACCCTCGACCGCAAAAAACAGGAGGAGTTCGCCAAAAAAACGCTCCTCGGAGACGGCTTCACCCTCGAAGACTTCCGCGACCAGCTCCACCAGATCAGGAAGATGGGCTCCATGGAGTCCATCCTCAAGATGATGCCCTCGGTCGGTCCCTTCG
>JBEKNO010000049.1:0-15734 GCA_049522735.1 Occallatibacter sp. | reverse complement strand
GGCGCATCACTTTTTCCCAGTTATCGCAGTGTTTTCAATAGCTTCTGAGATAATTATACCAGCCAGCTACGATCTATGTTATTGATTCTTATGGCAATTAATCAGATTTTCAGACACGACTCAATTAGTCCGCCTCACGCGAACATTTTGATTGGCCGGGGAGGAATGGAATGAAGCAGATCGTTTGCCCGCAATGTAGAAGCCGAACCGTGCATCACTACACAGATGCTTACGTGCTTCGAATTCCGATAGTCAAAGAGGATGGAAGTCTCGCGCTGCTCGCATACGACACAAATCAATATGACGATTGGTTTTTTGAGTGCCTTTGTTGCGGGCTACGGCCAACTGAAGCGGAGTTGCTTGCTGCTGCCCAGATCGGATCGTAATTGATTAGGCACTGGTATCCACGCAGAGGCAGGTCCGGACTGCCGAGGCATAGGCTTTTATTTCCGCTACGTAACGGAAATGGTCCTGATTGGTGTACGCGGAAAGAATGCACTAACCTTGGGCCTGTTCGCACTTCTTGGCTGATGGCCTTTCTTATGCCAACGGAGGGAGCAGGGGCCTTCAGGCCCCTGAATACAGCAGGCTCGATGTGTGGCCTTTAGGCCCGGGCCTTATTTCCCCGTACCCCGTAGGTGGACTGGCATGGGGTCCAACGCTCCACAAGCAGCGGAGCTGAAGCGATACGCTTCCGGCATCGCTGCAAGCCCCCGCCGCACCGGATTCTCCTCGATATACCGCACACAGCTCAAGAACTTCTCTTCCGTCGAAATCTGGCTCTCGTTAAAGCTGCGCATCCAGACATCGAGCTTGCTTTTTAGACGGAAGGAGAAGCCACCCTTGATGAACTGCATCGCTATTTTCCAGCGAAACATCCGGAGCGGGTGTGATCAGAGCGTGGAAATGGTCAGGCATGATGACGAACGCTTGCAAGAGGAATTTTCCCTGACTGTGATAGTCGAGGAGGGTTCGCTCCAGCAATTCCGCCGTGGCAGTGACCTGAAAAAGGCTTCGGCGTTGCGCCGTCACAGAGGTGACCAGATACGTCCGAGTTTCCTGGGGCGCGAACCGCATCTCAGCAGCATATACGAAAGGCCCGTGGCTAAAGCCATTTTGATTGCAAGCCTGAATTCAGGGCCTGAAGGCCCCTGCTCCCTCCGCCAGAAAGTGGTCGGAGTGGAGCGTCCGGTGTCCCCGGTTGTGTGAACAGACCCTATCCCTTCGCCAGCATCTGCTTAATCCCCCGCAGCGCCTGCCGTGTCCGCTCTTCATTCTCGATCAGCGAAAACCGCACATGCCCGTCGCCGTAATCGCCAAACCCAATCCCCGGCGAAACGGCGGTTTTGGCTTCTGTCAGCAGCAGCTTGGAGAACTCCAAAGAGCCAAGGGCCTGGAAGGCCTCGGGAATCCGCGCCCAGACAAACATCGTGGCCTTGGGGCTAGCCACCGGCCAGCCGAGTTTGTTCAGTCCCTCCACCAGCACGTCGCGGCGCCTGCGATAGTTCTCGCAGATCTCGCGGACGCACTCCTGCGGGCCTTCGAGAGCCTGGATGGACGCCACCTGGATGGGAGTAAATGTCCCGTAGTCGTAGTAACTCTTGAGCCGGGCCAGCGCCGCGACCAGCACCGGGTTGCCGACCATGAAGCCCACTCGCCAGCCGGGCATGTTGTAGCTCTTCGACAAGGTAAAGAACTCGACGGCAACGTCTTTGGCCCCCGGCACCTCCAGCACGCTGGGCGGCTTGTAGCCGTCGAAGGCGAGATCGGCGTAGGCCAGATCCTGGATGAGATGGAAGCCGTACTCTTTGGCCAGCTCCACCAGGCGGGCCAGAAAGGGCAGGTCCACGCATTCCGTGGTGGGGTTCGACGGGAAGTTGACGATGAGCGTCTTGGGCCGCGGCACCATGCGCGGAATCAGATCCTCAAGCTGGGCCAGAAACTGCTCGCGGTCCTGAATGGGCACGCTCACCACGTGCGCTCCGGCGATGACCGGGCCGTAAATGTGGATGGGATAGCTGGGGTTGGGCACCAGCACCGTGTCGCGCGAATCGAGGATGGCCAGGCACAGGTGGGCGATGCCCTCCTTGGAGCCGATGGTAACGATGGCCTCCCGCTCGGGATCGAGATCGACATTGTAGCGGGTCTTGTACCAGTTGCAGATGGCCTGGCGCAGGCGCGGGATGCCGCGGGAGACCGAGTAGCGGTGAGTGTCGGGCTTGAGCGCCGCCTCCACCAGCTTGTCCACAATGTGTTTGGGCGTGGCCCCGTCTGGGTTGCCCATGCCGAAGTCGATGATGTCTTCTCCGCGATGGCGGGCGGCCATCTTCATGGCGTCGGTAATGGTGAAGACGTAAGGCGGGAGGCGCTGAATGCGGCTGAACTCTTCCATGATGCCAGTTTAAGGCAAAGGGCGCGGGCGCGGCGGCGGGGCATCGGCGGAGCCAGTGCCGGAACGGAATGAAGAGCGTGGATTCCCGGCAATGTGTTCCATATTGAACAGTATCGCAAGCCCGCAATGAGAAAATGGATTTGGGAGCGGCCTGCCGCACCGAGCGTGGCCGCACTTGTTTCCGAACTGGGGAAATACGGCCTGAACTTTCCGATTCCGCTCACGCAGCCGCTCCTCCATTTGAAAGGTGGCCATGAACGCCCTCCTGGTTTATCCGGAATTCCCAGACACTTTCTGGAGTTTCAAACACGCGCTCAAGTTCCTGGGCAAGCGTGCCGCGCAGCCTCCGCTGGGGCTGATGACGGTGGGCGCGCTGCTGCCGGGCGCGTGGAAGAAGCGGCTGGTGGACACCAACGTGGAGCGGCTCCGCGACCGCGACCTGGCCTGGGCGGACGTGGTTCTGTTGAGCGGCATGCACATCCAGCGCGAGTCGCTGGCAGGCATCGTGGAGCGCTGCCGGGCGCGCGGATTGCGTACCGTGGTGGGCGGGCCCATCGCCAGCAGCCTGCCGGCGGCCGAGCTGAAGGCGGACCACGTGGTGATCGGCGAGGCCGAGAGCCTGATTGCCGGCCTGGCGCGGGATCTGGAGCAGGGGACGGCCAGGCCCGTTTATCAGGCCGCGGAACGACCTGAGATGGAGACCAGCCCGCTGCCGGACCTGAGCATGATCAAGATGAAGCGCTACTCCACCATGACCGTGCAATACTCGCGCGGTTGCCCCTTCAACTGCGAGTTTTGCGACATCATTGAAATTTATGGCCGGCGGCCGCGCACCAAGGCCATCGCGCAGGTGCTGGCGGAGCTGGACCAGTTGCGCTTGGCGGGCTGGCGCGACGCTGTCTTTATCGTCGATGACAACTTCATCGGCAACAAAAATCGAGCCAAGGAACTGCTCAGGGCGCTGGCCGAATGGCGCCGGCATTACAAAATCGAGTACGACTTCATCACCGAGGCCTCGCTCAACCTGGCCGACGATGTGGAGTTGATGCAACTGATGAAAGACGCGGGCTTCAAATCGGTCTTTCTGGGCATCGAAACGCCCGATGAATCGGGCCTCATCGCCAGCAACAAGCTGCAGAACACGCGGCGCAGCCTGCTGGACAGCGTGGCCACTATCCAGAGCTATGGGATGCAGGTGATGGGCGGGTTCATCCTGGGCTTCGACACCGATTGCGACGACATCTTCGACCGCATGGTGGAGTTCATCCAGAAGAGCGGCATTCCCATTGCCATGGTGGGCCTGCTGCAGGCCATGCCGGGGACGCAACTCTTCCGGCGCTTGTGGCGGGAGGGCCGGATTGTGGATGCGGGCGGAGGCGACAACACCGGCGGCATGCTGAACTTTCTTCCTCACATGGACTCCGCCAAGCTGGTGGAGGGTTACCACTCGGTGCTGAAGCGGATCTACAGCTGCGAGGCCTACTATGAGCGCGTCAAGCTCTACCTGAACCGCACACAGCCCAAGCCCGCGAAACTGCCGCGGGGACAGCGCGTGAAGAACCAGCCCTGGATGACCCGCGAAAACATGCGCGCGCTGGTTAATTCGATCCTCCGCCAGGGAGTCTTTGGCAGGGCTAAGTGGAGTTATTGGAAGTTTCTGGCCTCGGCTGCCACGCGCTATCGCCATTGCTTCGGCTCGGCCATGACCCTGGCGGTGATGGGCTATCACTTCCAGGTGATGACGCGCAGGCTTTCCAAGGCCGTAGACGCGCACATCCAACCGGACGGGATGGAGAAGAGCCTGCGCGCCGAAACAGGCGGACAGTAGAGGGGCGCCATTGCCTGAGCAGTTTGCCGCCGGCGTGCCCATGCCTGCCACCTTATACTAAAAACGGCATGAGCAATTTTTTACCCGTAGACGAACAGATCGATTTGCTTGAGAAGGGCGCGGCGGAGATTATCCGCGTCAGCGACCTGCGCGAGCGCCTGGAAGAGAGCCGCAAAACCGGACGCCCGCTGCGCATCAAGGCCGGCTTCGACCCCACCGCTCCCGACCTGCACCTTGGCCACACCGTGCTGATGCGCAAGCTGCGCCACTTTCAGCAGTTGGGGCACACGGTTATTTTTCTGGTGGGCGACTTTACATCGCTCATCGGCGATCCCACCGGCCGCAACGTGACCCGCAAGCCGCTGACGCGCGAGCAGATCGATGAGAACGCCGAGACCTACAAGCAACAGGTCTTCAAGATTCTGGACGAGAAGGCGACCGAGGTCCGCTACAACTCCGAGTGGTTGGGCAAGCTGGGCTACGAAGGCACCATCCGTCTGACGGCGCACTTTACTGTCTCTCAAATGTTAGAGCGGGACGAATTTCACCAGCGCTTCCAGGCCGAGCAGCCCATCAGCCTGCACGAGCTGCTTTACCCGGTGATGCAGGGCTACGATTCCGTGGCTCTGAAGTGCGACGTGGAGTTGGGCGGAACGGACCAGAAGTTCAACCTGCTGTGCGGGCGGGAGCTGCAACGGCACTACGGGCAGAAACCGCAGATCGTGCTGATGACGCCGATTCTCGAGGGCCTCGACGGCGCGCAGAAAATGTCGAAATCGTTGAATAACGCCATCGGCATTAACGAGCCGCCGGGAGAGATGTACGGCAAGCTGATGAGCATCTCGGACGATTTGATGTGGAAGTACTGGGTGCTTTTGACCGATCTGCGTCAGAGTGAGGTTGAAGCGCTCAAGGCTGAAGTCTCTGCCGGCAAATTGCACCCCATGGAAGCGAAGAAGCGGCTGGCGCGGACGATTACCGCGGGTTTTCATAGCGAGGCCGCTGCCCAGAGCGCGGACGAGAACTGGGCGCGGATGTTTCAGCAGAAGGGCGTCTCTGGGGACATTGAATCGGTTTCCGTCAACGTTATCAATATCCAGGTTCCTTTCGCTCAAGCTCTCGAAGAAACTGGGAAAGGAGAGGTCTTTCTGGCCCAGGACGAGGAAGTGGCTCGGCGCATGAGGAACGGAGAATCTTCATTTCACGGCGCGGTCGGCTTCTACTCTGTTGTTAAGCTAATTCGAGAGCTAGGATTAGCTTCTGCGACAGAGGCGCAAAAGCTGCTAAAGGCCGGCGCGGTCTCCATCGACGGCGTAAAGCAGACCAGTCTCTATTACACCCAAACTGGTGTATCTGGTCCCACCTCATCCGCTCCCCTGCGGCTTACGGTACGGGTTGGCAAGCGGGCCAAGGTTGCGGTGATTTCGCAGGACTTCTGCTAGCTGGAGTATTTTGATCCGGCCCGAAGGGATGGTCATTCGCCCATGCGCAGTCTTCTTCGTTTTGCTCTCACATCCGGCTTTGTCCTGGCAAGCCTGCTTTCAGGCTCGATACTCTGCTCCCGCGCGGTCAGCGCTGCGCCGGAACAAAAGCACATCCCCTGCTGCGGGCCGGTTACGCCCGCGGGTGACCGGCTTGCGGCGGCTCTCGACAGCATGAATGTCGAATCGCTCTGGCTTGCCGGCGATCATGTGAATTGGGAGACCGGAGAACCGGACAGAGGAGCCGAGTACGAGGGGCCCGGCAACCATTCACATTGCAGTGCGTTTGCCGCGGCAGCTGCAAAGCGGCTTGGAGTTTACCTGCTACGCCCGCCGGAGCACGGACAGCTTCTGCTAGCCAACGCGCAGGCCGATTGGCTGGCAGGCGATGCGGGCGCACAGGCCGGATGGAGGAGAGTCTCCGATATGCGCGAGGCGCAACGGCTGGCGAACCAGGGAAACCTTGTGCTGGCGCTCTACCAGAATCCAGACCGCAATGTGCCCGGCCACATTGCCGTTGTCCGCCCGTCGGAGAAAACGTCCAAGGCGCTCGTAGAGAACGGTCTGGAGATGATCCAGGCCGGCCAACGGAACTACACAAAAGTCAGCGCCCGATTTGGCTTCCAGAACCATCCAGGCGCATGGCCCGATGGCATCCGATACTACTCGCACACGGTCAAGTAACATGCTGGCTGGCGCAGCCGGCTATGCGCCCAGCGCGAAGGCGCGGGCGGATTCCAGCAGCTTGGTTACCGATTGCTTCGAGCAGGATTCGGTGTAGATGCGCAGCAGCGGCTCGGTGCCGCTGGCGCGCAATAGCAGCCAGGTCTCCGCCGCGTTGGCCTTGCTCTTCGCCTCCGGGTTGTCGAGGTAGAACTTCACGCCGTCCAGGTTTTCCTGGCGCAGAATCGGCATGCCGGCAAAGACCGGGTCGCCGACTTCAAGCGCTTTGGCCCGCGCAATTGCGCCGTTCTTGATCTCATCGGAGTGCGCCAGGTCGATGCGGCCGTACTGGTGCTCGCCGTACTCGGCCTGCAGCTCGGCGACCAACTCGCCCAGGGTCTTGCCTTCCTCGGCCATCACGTTGGCCAGCAGCAGCGAGTTGAGCAGGCCGTCGCGCTCCGGCAGGTGGCGCTGGAAGCCGATGCCGCCCGACTCCTCGCCGCCCATCAGGATCTCCCGCTCCAGCATGAGGTCGCAGACATATTTGAAACCGATGCCGTGCTCGATCAGCTCGCGGCCGTGTTTTTGGCAGATGCGATCCAGCATTTTTGTGGTATTGAAGGCGCGGGTGACGGCGCCGGGCCAGTTCTTGCGCTTGAGCACCCAGCTCAGGAGTACGCAGAAAATCTTGTGCGGATCGACGAAGTTCCCATGTTCATCTATCGCGCCAATGCGGTCGGCGTCGCCGTCCGTGCACAGGCCGGCCTGGCAGCCGTTGGCCACCACCGCCTCGGCCAGGGCGCGGATGTGCGGCTCGATGGGCTCGGGATTGATGCCGGGAAAGAGCGGGTCGGGATTGCCGCGAATCTGCACGTGGGCCACGCCCAGGCAGGTAAAGATGCCGGAGAGAATGGTCAGCCCGGCGCCGTACATGGAGTCGATGCCGAACTTCATGCCGGATTTTTTGAGCGCGTCGAGGCTGGTAAAGTTCTCAATGGCCTTGATGTAAGTGGGCAGGAAATCGACTTGCCTGACGGGAGCGGGCTGTGCGGCGCGGGCCACCGGCTGGCCCAGGCGGGACTCGATCTCGGCCATGATGGAGGGCTTGCCGGAGCCGCCGTACCAGGCCTTGTACTTCACGCCGTTCCATTCCGCCGGATTGTGCGAAGAGGTTATCATGATGCCGCCAGCGCAGCCGCGCTCGCGGACGCCCCAGCTGAGCGCCGGGGTGGGCGTGATGTCGTTGGCCAGTTGCACCGGGATGCCGGTCGAAGCCACCACCTCGGCGCAGGCGCGCGCAAAAGCCCTGGAGCCGAAGCGCGTGTCGTAGCCGATCGCGAGGCCCTTGGCAGGATCTTCCCTGGCGTGGACGTAGGCGGCGATGGCCTCGGCGGCGATGTGCACGTTGGCGAAGGTAAAATCGTCGGCGATGACGCCCCGCCAGCCGTCGGTGCCGAACTTGATCTGAGAATGGGGCATGATTGGCTTCTTGCTCCCTGAAGACAAGGGTAAAGGATACACCCGGCGAGGGTTAAGGAGGCTGCTGAACGGCTGAATGTGACGCCGAGCCTGGCCAGCAAATGGGAGCGGGGAGAAAAACATCCCCAGGGCGCCTCCCTCAAACTGCTTTCGCTGGTGGAAAAGAAGGGGTTGGAGATTGTGGCGCGATGGGGATCACTCCCAGGTTTTCTATGAGACGGCTGGAGATGTCAAGGTTTTTGTTTTTGCCTTTGCATTTGTTTTTTCCTTATTGGCGTTTTTGTTTTTGCCTTTGCATTTGCCTTTTCTCCTGTGTGGCATTCATCTCGGGCTTCTATCCGCACTCTGGGCGAACCCGCTGCGGGGTTCGGTGCATGGTGGTGTCCGATGACGATGAAGGGGCGCTGCTATCTCAAAAACGGCCTCTGGGGCCAAGACCTGGGTCGCAGTCGCGTCAACGCGAGGTGGAGGATGCAGTTTTGGGCAAAAGATCGTCTCTTGCTTGCCAGTTGGGTTTAGGCCATGCACGCTTCCTCTCTGGCAGGCTTGCGTGCGGTGAGCGGAAAGGCTTGCCAGGCGTTTCCGGTTTGCCAGATGCGATGCAGGATGACGGCCAGTTTGCGGGCCACGGCCACGATGGCTCGCTTTTTGCCGCGCTTGCCTCCCGAGGCAGCCAGCTTCAGTCCCCAACGGCGCAGCTCGGAGTCCGGCCCGAAGCGGGCCAGCTTCTCGGCGTCATTGCGGTCGTTCTTCGATTCGCTGGCGGTGATGGCGCGAATCTTGCGCGCGTTGGCCACGATCACCTGGTGGCCAAGCTGCTCCAGCAGACGGCTGATCCAGGGCCAATGGGTGCCGCATTCGAGGGCGATGCGCATCGCCGGCTCCCCCTCGATGGCGCCGCAGAGCCGCTTCCGTGGTCTGAATGCGGCCGGTTTCGATGGCATCGCCGTCCCCGTTGAGCATGCAGTAATGGCTGAACCGGTCTCCAAGATCGAGCCCGATGGTGATCTCCGGCTTATCCATCCCGGCGGTTCCTCTGCTAACCTTCTTCATTGGCTGGTCTCCTTTTGCACTGTGAGTGCGTTGCGAACAGCTTATAGCTGATTCGCGAGACCAGCCGTCTCATCCCATCTCCACCGGCCAAAGCCGGTTTAATGCTCAAAATCGAAACCTGGAGCACCCTGCGCTCGCTCGAATCCCCTGCTCAATGCCCTTACGGCTTGTACTCCCAAAGATCGTTGAGGCCGATAAAATCACCGGCCGTCTCGGAACTATTGCCACCGAAGAGCCAGAGATTTCCGGACGCGTCGGTCCATGTCATGGCATTGTATCGCGACCCAGGGGCGTTACCCGTAGCCGCCGTACCCTCTGTCCCGTATGTCCCAAACTGATCTGCAAGCTTCGATCCGCTCACCCAGGTCCATTCGCCGCCGCTGTACTTCCAAAGGTCGTTGAGAGTTCCAGCCGTTCCGGTCGAGTCCTGGCCCAGCCCACCAAAGAGCCATAGATTTCCCGACGCGTCCGACCAACCAACGGAACCCTGCCGCGCACTTGGACTGTTGGTGGACGAAGCCGTTCCCTGCGTTCCAAAGCTTCCACTCGAATTGATTGTCTCCGAACCGCCCATAAACGTCCATTCGCCTGAAGTTGGGCTGTACTTCCAGAGATCGTTGAGGATGCCAATATTTGATGCAGAATCGTAGCCATACCCACCGAAGAGCCAGAGATTCCCAGATGAATCCGCCCAACTGACTGACTCAGCTCGGATTCCGGGAATGTTATTCAGAGCAGCCGTCCCTTGCGTTCCATACTGGCCTGCAGAAGTGAAGCCTCCCATCCACGTCCATTCGCCCGAGTTCGGGCTGAACTTCCATAGGTCGTTTAATAATCCACCTGCGTAAGAAGCGCCGCCGAAGAGCCAGAAATTTCTTGCTGTGTCGTTCCAGGAAACAGAATCATATCGAGCCATGGGAACATTGCCGGGATCAGCCACGCCTTGATTTCCGAAGCTCCCTATTTGGTTAATTACATCCGAACCGCTCACCCACGTCCACTCTCCCGCGCTGTACTTCCACAGGTCATTGAGAATGCCAAAGGACGCGGGAGTGTAGCCTGCCCCTCCGAAGACCCAGAGATTACCTGACGAATCAACCGATCCGGTGGCATCGAAGCGCGCTCCCGGGATATTGCCGGCGGCAGCAGTTCCCTCCGTTCCGTAGCTTCCCACCTGGTCAATCTGATTCGATCCGCCCACCCAGGTCCATTCGCCCGAACTTGGGCTGTACTTCCACAGGTCGTTGATCTCTTCTGGTGTGCCGGAAGTAAGTCCTGGTATGCCGGGAGAAATTCCTACTGCTCCGCCGAAGAGCCAAAAATTCCCGTCGGTATCCGCCCCGGTAACAGCCAAAGCTCTTGCCCCGGGAATATTGCTGGCAGCCGCAACTCCCTGCGTGCCGTACACTCCAGCCCCGCCTGTCGTGCTCGATCCACCTACCCACGTCCATACATTATGGGTTGGGGGGGGGTACCCGGAGGGGGTGGTACGGACCGGCTGAGCTTTCCCGTTGCCGCTCGATTTGTTTCTGCACTCGACATTTGTCTGCTCGGACCTCTATCAGAGATAGTGCGCCCATGGAAGGTAATTTTCTGCAAATACGTTGCAGTGTTTGGTGAATCCAAAATTCGGGGCGAACGCAGCAAAAGGGCATGCCTCAGGGGCTAAAGCCCGCGTTCATTTTGCATCTTCTTGCGGCACGCAACCCGACCCAGAGGGTTCCCCGGTACCCCGGTCGTGCCCTGTTACAGAACATTTGAGTGGTGCGACCCATGATTCCCGATCTCTGATCCCTGACCTCTGATCTCTGTTATTTCGGCAACTGGCCTGTATCCCAGCCGCCGCCGAGGGCGCGGACGAGGCCTACGCTCGAAACGAACTGGCGGGTTTGAAGGCCGATGGCCGTGCGCTGGTTCTGGAGCAGCGTAGCCTCCGCCGTCAGCACCTCAAGGTAGCTGGCGACGCCGCCTTTGTAGCGCTGATTGGAGAGGTCGAAGGAGTGCTGCGCTGCGGCGACGGCACGGTCTTCTACGGCTGATTCCTGCTCGAGAATTCTTAGGCTGGAGAGCTGGTCTTCGACGTCGTTGAATGCCAGAAAAATTGTGTTTTTGTAGGCGGAGACCTGGGCCTCGTAGGCGTGGCGGACCTGGCCGGTGAGGGCGTGGCGCTGGCCGGCGTCGAAGAGCAGCTCCGTTGCCTGCGCCCCCAAGCTCCACAACGCGCCCGGCCCTTGAATCCAGTTACCGGCGTGGGTGCTTTCAAAGCCGCCCGCGCCGCCCAGCGTGATGGTGGGATAAAAAGCGCTGACGGCGATGCCGATCTGCGCGTTGGCCGCGGCCGTGCGGCGTTCGGCGGCGGCAATGTCAGGACGGCGCTCCAGCAGTTGCGAAGGCACGCCAACGGGAACCGCGGGCAGAACCAGACCCTGAGTTTGGTCGAGCGGCGAGGGCGGAATGCTGAAGTCAGTCAGCTTCAGGTTGGCGATGGTGCCGATCGCGTGCTCATACTGGGCGCGAGCCACGCCTACGTCGATCAGTTGCGCGCGCACGGTTTCGAGCTGGGTTCTGGCCTGGGCCACATCCACCTCGGTGGCTACTCCGCCGGCGAGGCGGCGCTGGGTCAGGTCGAGTTGCCGCTCCAGATCTTCGACCGTGGCTTTCAGCAGCTTGATCTGGGCATCCAGGCCGCGGAGTTCAAAGTAGTCGGAGGCCATCTCGGCATGAAGGCTCAGGTCCACGATAGCCACATCCGCGGCGTTGGCCTGGGCGTTTTCGCGGGCGGCCTCGACCGTGCGGCGGATGCGGCCCCAGAAATCCGGCTCCCAACTGGCCTGGCCGCTCAGGGCGAAAACGTTGTAGGTGACAGGCTTGACGGGTGAAAAAGAGTATCCGTTGGTGGAGATGGTTTGGCGCGAGACGGAAGTACCCGCGGAGAGAGTTGGATAGAGGGTGGCGCGGGCCGCAGTCACCTGGTCGCGCGCGGCCAGATAATTCTCCAGCGCCTGGCGCAGAGCCTGGTTATTGGGCTGGCCATTGGGACTGATGCGCTCTTCCAACTGGTTCAGTTGCGGATCCTGGTAGATCTCCCACCATTTGCCGCGCAGCATTCCGTCGGAGGGCGTGGCCGTCTGCCAGCCGCCTCCGGCCGGATTGGGCGGCGGGGTGATTACTGTCGATGCGCCGGCTTCCTTGTAGACTGGGGGCGCTTCATAGCCGGGGCGATTGTAGTTGGGACCGACGGGCTTGCAACCGGCCAGCAGGGTGAGGGCCAGGAATGCGGCGAGGCTAAATACGCGGACTTTCAAAGCTGGGATGGATGAAGTTCGTGGTCTCCCACCCTTGCCGCAAGAACAGAGACGCGGCAAGGATGGGGCACCCAACAAAGTTGCCCAAAAATGTCTCTCCGGGGCTAAAGCCCGCGTTGGTTCTGCGTGCATTATGCGGGGGTTGAAACCCCCGCCTCCCTCCGGATCGAGTTTTTTCGCAGCCTGAAGCACCCGCATCGCTACTTGCCTCCCGCATCGGAGTGGCTGGCCGGGCTCTCCACATGAACCCTTTCGCCTTCAATGAGCGAGTCGGGCGGATCCTGGATCACCTGGTCGCCGGCGCTGAGCCCGTTAACGATCTGCACGTTGGCCCCGTCGTCCTCGCTGATAACCACGGGGACCAAGTGCGCGACGTTGCCGTTGACCACGGTGCCCACGCGCAGCCCTTCCCTGCGGAAGATGAGCGCAGCGGATGGCACGATGAACGCCGGGCCGGCGGGCGGCGTCTTGAAGTGAACCTGGGCCAGCGAGCCGGGCAGCAACTCGCCGGTGCGGTTGTCCACGTCGATCTCCACCAGCAGCGTGCGGCTCGCCGGATCGATGGCGTCGGCGGTGCGCGCCAGGGTTCCCTCAAAAATCCTTCCCGCATACTCGGCAAAGGTCAGATCGATCTTCTCTCCGCGCTTCACGTTCCCGGAATAAATCTGCGGCAGGTTGACGTAGACGCGCAGGGTCTGGATGGCCTGCAGGTGAAAGAGCTCTTTTCCCGCGCCGGGGTCGATCAACTGGCCGGTGTCGATGTTGCGGGCTGTGACCACCCCGTCAAAGGGCGCGTAGACCTTCTCGAAGGATTGCAGTTCCTTAAGCCGCTGCACGTTGGCCTGGGCGGAGCGAACGGCCGCCGCGGTGGCGGCGGCCTGGTTGACGAAGGTATCGGTATCCTGGCGCGAGACCGCGTCGGAGGCGACCAGCCCGGTGTAGCGCTCGGCCTGGATGCGGGCGTTGTTGGCGTTGGCCTGGGCGGTAACCAGGTCGCTCTCGGCCTGGGAGAGTTGCTGATCCAGCTCGGGAGTGGCAATCTCGGCCAGCAGCGCGCCCTTCTTAACCCTGGCTCCGATGTCGAAGTACCAACGCGTGAGATAGCCGGAGGTGCGCGCGTAGATAGGCGAATCCGTGAAGGAAGTCACGTTGCCGGGCAGCACAAAGCTCTCCACCGGAGCCCCCGGTTTGGGGGGCGCGGCGATCACCGTGGGAGCGGCCAGTTCCGTGGTCCGGGCGGCCAGCGCCTTATCGGCATGAGCGCGGCTGAGAATGCCGATGGCCGCCAACGCCACGGCTACGAGGAGCAACACGGCTACGCCCGCCTGGACCTTGCGCGGCGAGATGGGCTCCTGATCGGACGCAATATCGTGGTCGTGAACCGGCTGGCGCTCCGGTTGCAGGTTCGGATTAGGTTCGTTGGTCATAAGAGATTACTCCGAAATCTCGTCAAACTCGTCAAGAGTCCCGGCTCGCGCAGCGCTGTGAGCCGCCTTGCGCCGGCCTTCCAGCCAGCCGTGGACTATAGAGAAAAATGCAGGCACAAAGAAGAGCGTGGCCACGGTGGCCAGCAGCAGGCCGCCTATCACGGCGCGGCCCAGCGGGGCGTTCTGCTCGCCGCCATCGCCCAGGCCCAGCGCCATGGGCACCATGCCGATGATCATGGCCAGGGCGGTCATCAGCACCGGGCGCAGGCGGACAAAGCCGGCGTCCAGCGCGGCCCGGCGCGCATCGCCCACCAGAACTTCCATCTGCTCGCGGGCAAAGCTTACCACCAGGATGGAGTTGGCCGTGGCCACGCCCATGCACATGATGGCGCCGGTAAGCGCGGGCACGCTGAGCCGGGTGCCGGTGAGAAAGAGGAACCAGACAATCCCGGCCAGCGCCGCCGGCAGCGCCGAGATGATGAGAAAGGGATCGAGCCAGGACTGGAAGTTGACCACTATGAGCAGGTAAACCAGCAGAATGGAAAACGCCAGCCCGGCCAGCAGGCCGAAGTAGGACTTCTTCATGGTCTCGCTCTGCCCGCGCAGAATGAAGTGCGAGCCGCGCGGCAGTTCGGCGTTGTGGCGGTCAATAATCCCCTCCACTTTGCGCGTCACACTGCCCAGGTCGGTTCCATCCACGTTGGCGTATATGTCGATGACCGGCTGCACATCGTAGTGGCTCACGGTGCCCATCTCCGTGCCTGGCGCGATGGATGCCAGGTTGCCCAGAACATTAACCGGCGGCGGCACTCCAGGCACGCCCGTTGAAGCCGCGCCAGGTGTGGCGGCAACGTTAGCCTGCTGCGCCGCGGGCGTGTTCCCGGTGACGGGCAGGCTCTCCAGCGCGGCCAGCGAGTCCAGCCGGTACTGCGGGGACTGGATGGCAATGTTGTAGCTGACTCCGGTCCTGGGGTCGAGATAGTAGTTGGGGCTGGTCTGGAAGCTGCCGCTCAAAGCTACCAGAAGGCTTTGCGCCACATTTTGCTGCGTCAGGCCGATGGCCTGGGCGCGGGTACGGTCCACGTCCACCGTCATATTGGGATAATCGAAGGGCTGCTGTATGCGCGCATCTGCGGCGCCGGGAACATAGCGGACCTCATCGAGCATGCGCTCGGCTAGGGCGCGGTTGCCATACAGGTTGGGGCCGACGATCTGAATATCGATGGGCGCGGAGAGACCGAAGTTCAGAATCTGGGTCACGATGTCCACCGGCAGCACATAAAACGTGATGCCGGGATACTGGCGGGCCAGCACGGAGCGCAGATGCTCGACGTAAGCCGCGGTGGGGTGATGATCTTCGCTCAACTGCACCTGAATATCGGCGTCGGCCGGCCCGATGGGCGCCGAGGTGGAGTAGGAGAGGTTCAATCCCGAGTAGGGCAGGCCGATGTTATCGACGATGGTTACCACCTCTTTGGCGGGAATCTGCTCGCGGATGGTTTCGTCGATATGGTCGCAAAGCGCGGTGGTCTCCTCAATGCGCGTGCCGGTGCGGGCGCGCACATGAATCTTGAACTGGCCGGAGTCCACCGCGGGGAAGAAGTCCTGGCCCAGCCAGGGCGCAAGAAGCCCCACCGAGACCAGCGCAAAGGCCAGGAAGAGGATCAGAAAGACGCCCGCATGGTCCACGCACAGGGTGAGCAGGCGCAGGTAGCCGTGGCGGAAGTTCTCAAAGCCACGTTCAAAACCCTGTTGGAAACGGACCAGGGGATTGCGGCTGGAACGCTTTCTCGCGGCTTCAGCATCATCATGCTCCTGGAGCAGATACTTGGCCATGGTGGGCACCAGCGTGCGCGAGAGGAAGTAGCTGGCCAGCATAGCAAAGCACACCGCCTCGGCCATGGGCACGAAGAGGTAGCGGGCCACGCCGCTCAAAAAGAACATGGGCACGAAGACGATGCAGATGGCGATGGTTGAGACGAAGGCGGGCGTGGCAATCTGCGCCGAGCCGTCGAGGATGGATTGCTCCAGTTCCTTGCCTGCTTCCAGGTTGCGGTTGATGTTCTCGATGGCCACGGTGGCGTCGTCCACCAGGATGCCGACGGC
>JBEKNO010000048.1:0-15765 GCA_049522735.1 Occallatibacter sp. | reverse complement strand
ATCCATACACAGCAACAGATAACTACACATGCAGGGAATAACCTCGCCGGTACCACCGTGGCTCTCTTGGTACATTCCGTTCATGCGATTGCCCTGGGTGGGAAACCGCGAACCCAACCCGGTCCGTCCCCTTGCCGTATACTCACTGCTTACCATGTCCGTGGAAACCGAAATCAAATTCATCGTGGAAGACCTCCCCGGCCTCACCCGCCGTCTCCAGGCCGCCGGCTTCACCCTGCAAACTCCCCGCGCCTTCGAGTCGAACGTCCTCTACGACTTCCCCGACCGCCGCATGCGCGCCCGCACTGAAATCCTCCGCATCCGAAACTACGCCGGCCGCTGCACCCTCACCCACAAACGTCTTCCTGACGAGGGCCCCGGTGAAGATACCCACAAGCACCGCATCGAGACCGAAACCGAAATCTCCGACGGCGAAGCCCTGGCCCAGCTCTTTCTCTCCCTCGGTCTCATCCCCGCCTTCCGCTACGAAAAATGGCGCACCGAGTGGACTGACGGCCAGGGCCACTGCGTCGTTGACGAAACCCCCATCGGCGACTACGCCGAGCTAGAAGGCACAGCCCAGTGGATCGACCGCGCCGCCGCGCGCCTCGGCATCGGCCCCTCTGAGTACATCACCCTCAGCTACGGCCGCCTCTTCGACCTCTGGCGCGACGAGAACCACTCCCCCGCCGAAGACCTTACCTTCGCCGCCTGCTCCCGTTGAGGGCGGCGCATTCTCCGTCTTTTGAGCCGGCCTCTCCAATGGCAAAAAATTCTTAAATAACTCTAATGTTCTGCTCCCACCCGCCGATAACCACCATGAGTTAAATTTCATATCTTCCAGGAGGGCCTATGAATTCCACCCACTTTTGCCTTATCGCCGGCAGCGCGCGGCGTGTTGCGGTAAGGCTTTGCAAGGCTGCCGCGCCCGCGCTTGCGTTGTGCTAGCCATTCCCGCCAGAGCAGCCCAATGATCGCGAACTCGCTTCGCGTGTGGCGCCTCAATATCCCGAGTTGGCCAGGCGCATGAGGATCGCAGGCGCTGGTATGGTCGAGGCCGTTGTCGATCCCGGGGGTAAAGCCGCCGGGGTCAGGACGGTCAGCGGAAGTCATTTCGTATCAACCGCCGCGTAGGATGCCGTGCGCAAATGGAGGTTGCGCCAGGGACCGGCAATCCGGCCGTTAGCGAAACTCAGCTTCGCTCTTGTCCGCTAGTGATCCGGCCCTTAAATACTGCGAATTGGGTGTCCCATCCTTTGCGCTCTTTGCGGATAGTGTGGGTAAGCACAATCCTGTTTAAGTGCCGGATCAATAGCGCGGGGCTCAAGTATCGAGCTTCCCGCGGCACGGCGTTTGATTGAATGACTATAGCTGGCGCGGTTCCGGTTCGTCCGGAGCCGCGCCGGTTTCCACAGTGTGGAGCTTTACTCCGCGGATTCCTGCGCATCGGCGGCCCTCCCTGGCAGCTAAGACGGGAGTTTGCGCCCTTTGGCCGGCGCCGTTCTCCGCCATCCAGATTCTTCTCCGCGGATGCTTCCTCTCTTCCGTAATCGGATTTCTAAAAATCTACTCACGATGTCCCCTCTGACGCCGATAACCTCATCAAGCAGGTTTTGAGTTCAGGAGGACCAATGAACAAATATCGCTCCGCAATGAATTCCCGCCGGCTGCGCCGCGCCGGGATGAGGCTCTTCCAGGCAGCCGCGCTGGCGCTCGTAGTCGTCATGGCCAGGCCCGCCGGGGCGGCGGACCAGCGTGCCGTCAAGTCGCGTGCGCCACCTGTCTACCCTGAAATCGCCAAGCGCCTCAAGATCGGCGGTGCGGTCATCGTTGAAGTCACGGTGAACGCCGACGGCAAGGTCAGCGATGTTAAAGCGATCAGCGGCAATCGCGTGCTGTCCACCGCCGCTGAGGATGCGGTGCGCCAATGGAGATTCGAGCCCGGCTCCGGCCAGGCAACGGTCGATGTCTCCATCAACTTCACCCTCGCGCAATAGCAAGAGCGGTAACTGCTTGAGGATTGGTGGTAACCGGGGTGCCTCTGCGATTCGGGGTCGCCAGAGCGAAGCGCCTGTCTCATCAGACATGGAATCAAGCCATTCACCCCTCTCAGGTAAAAAAAGGGTTATTCTGAATGATGCTGTAGGCAATTTGGAGCAGCAGGTGGGCTATGCGTGCCACTCCTCAGAATCCCGGCGCCGGGGACCTGGCCATTGCGCTGATCGGCCCCGATGAACGCCGCCGCAAGGCGGTAGCCGGAGCTCTTGCCGAATACCGCTCCAAGGCAAAGCGGGATTTCAAAGGACGGGGGCCGGGTAACAGGGGCGCGGCGGGGCGCGGTGAGCGGTCTTTGTTCGCTGGGGTCTCGGAACAGGTTTCCGTCGATGCCGCGCCGGTCCGGGAGTTTACTTCCTACCCCGAAAGCATCGACGATCTGCCCCGGGTGCTGCAGCAGCATTACGACGTCATCATCGTTGACCTGGACAGTGACCCGGAATTCGCCCTCTATCTCGTGGAGGGCATCTGCGCCTACTGCCCCGCCACCGTGATGGTCTATTCCGAGAAGGCCGACCTGCAACTGGCGGTCCGCTTCATGCGTGCCGGCGCGCGCGAGTTCCTCACTCTGCCTCTCGCCCCGGACGACATAGCCGGCGCTTTGGCCCGGGTCTCGATCCGCCGTCCGGAACATCGATCCGACGCAAGAAACGTCGGCAACCTATTCGTCTTTTTCGGCGTCAAAGGCGGCAGTGGAGTCACCACCATCGCTGCCAACTTTGCCCTGGCGCTGGCCCAGGAGTCCAGCCAAAGCACCCTGTTGATTGACTTCGGCCTGCCCCTCGGCGACGCCGCCATCAACCTCGGCATGTCCGCGGAATACTCCACCGCCAACGCTCTTCAGGATTTCAACCGCCTGGATGCGAATTTTCTCTCCGGGTTGCTGGCCAGGCACAGCTCCGGATTATTCGTGCTCGCGGCTCCCAATGAATTCAGCAGTACCCAGGCCTCCAAGGAGGCCATCGACAAACTGCTGGGCGTGGCGCGCCAGAACTACGATTACGTGGTCGTCGATGCCGGATCCAGGCTGGACCTGAAGGATTCGGCTCTCTTCGATGAATCCGCCACCATCTACCTCATCACCCAGGTCGGCGTTTCCGAACTCCGTAACGCCAATCGACTCATCTCCAAGTTCTTCTACACCCGCGGCAACAGTCTCCAGATCGTGCTCAACCGCTATATTCCCCACTCCATGGGCCTGGATGATAAGCATATTGCCAAGGCGCTCACCCGGCCGGCGCAGTGGACCGTTCCCGACGATTATGCCACTGCCCGGCGAACCGCCAACACCGCCAATCCGATCGTGCTCGATGACTCGCCCATTTCAATCGCCATCCGGAAAATGGCCAGATCGGCCTGCGGCCTGCCCGCCATCAAGCCCAAGAAAAAAATCCTGGGCATCTTCTCCTGAGGACTCCGGCTCTACGCGCCAATGCAAAGGCTGCGGGCTTTCGTGCCCCATCCAATGCCGGGTGCCCCATCCTTTCGCCTTTTTTCCGGCGAAAGGGTGGGAAACCACGAACCTCAACCGGCAATTCCAAACCTCATCCACCCGCGCTACGTTCCCGCCCCGTGGCACTTCTTGTACTTCTTCCCGCTGCCGCAGGGGCAGGGATCGTTGCGCCCCACTTTTTCCCCCGTCCGCCGCTGCGTGGGCTGGCTCGCATCCCCGCCTCCGGCCATCGTGGCCGCCTCCAGCTCCCGCTGCTTCTTGCGGTGAAACTCCTTCTCCAGCGCGTCGATGGTCGTCGTAGGCTGCCGCGTGGCGATCGAAATTTCCCTTGGCTCTCCATCCGCTGAAAGCGGCCCCGCCGCGCTGGCCACCGGCGGCGCCTTCGGAACCTCCCGCCTCGGCCTGGGCGCAGCATCCACCGGCTGACCATCCGGCCCCAGGATCTGCATCCGGAACAGGAACCGGACCGTGTCCTCCTGGAACTTCAGCATCATGGCCTCGAACATGTCGAAGGACTCCCGCTTGTATTCCACCAGCGGATCCCGCTGCGCATAGCCCCGCAGCCCGATCCCCTCCTTCAGGTGATCCATTGAGAGCAGATGTTCCTTCCAAAGCCCGTCGATCACGCTCAGCATCACCATCCGCTCGTGGTAGCGCATGGTGGCCGGGCTGAGAATCTTCTCCTTGGCCTCGTACTGCTCCTTCAGCTTCTCGAAGATGGCGTCGCCCAGTTCGTGCCGGCTCAACTCCAGCGGCTCGATTCCCGCCGCGCCGATATTCAGCGAAGCGAGTTTCAGTCCGAATTGGTCAAAAAGCTTCTCGTCGAGACCCTTCATATCCCATTGATCCGGCCGCACCTTCTCGCCGGCAAACTCGTCCAGCAGCCCGCTCAGAATCCCGCCGACATAATCCTCCAGAATCAGCTCCCGCTGCTCCACGCCCTCCAGCAGTTGCCGCCGCAGGCCATAAACGGCCTCGCGCTGCTTGTTCATCACGTCGTCGTACTCCAGCAGGTGTTTGCGCGACTCGAAGTTCTGCGCCTCCACCGCCTTCTGCGCAGCTTCAATGCGGTTCGAGATCATCTTCCCTTCAATGGGCACGCCCTCTTCCATCCCCAGCCGTCCCAGCAGCGTGCTCACCCACTGCTTGGCGAAGATGCGCATCAGGTCGTCTTCCAGCGACAGATAAAATCTCGACTCGCCCGGATCGCCCTGCCGTCCCGCGCGCCCCCGCAACTGGTTGTCGATGCGCCGCGACTCGTGCCGCTCCGTCCCCAGAATGAACAGCCCGCCCGTCTCGATCACCTGCTCGTGATCCGTTAGCGCCGTCTCCGCGTGGCCCTTGTACGCCTCCGCCCACTCCGGCTCGCCCACCTCGTACTCCTGCCCCTGGTAGTAAAAGCGCAAAAATCCCGCCGCCGCCATGGGGTTGATCTTTCCCTCGTTGGCGCTGATGGCCCGCGCATGGTTCTTCTTCACCAGTTCCTGCCGGGTCATAAACTCCGGGTTGCCGCCCAGCAGAATATCGGTGCCGCGACCGGCCATATTGGTGGCGATGGTCACCATCCCCGACTTTCCCGCCTGCGCCACGATCTCCGCCTCGCGCTCGTGGAACTTGGCGTTCAGCACCACGTGCCGCACCCCCTTGCGCTGCAAAATAGCCGACAGCCGTTCGCTCTTCTCGATGGAAGTCGTCCCCACCAGCACCGGCTGATTTTCCTCGTGCAGCAGCGCAATCTCATCCGCCGCCGCCTTGTACTTCTCCTTCTCCGTGCGGAAAACCACGTCCGGATTTTCCAGCCGCAGCAGCGGCCTGTTGGTCGGAATCACCACGATCTCCAGCTTGTAGATCTTCTCGAACTCCGCCGCCTCGGTCTCCGCCGTGCCCGTCATGCCGCTCAGCTTCTTGTAAAGCCTGAAGTAGTTCTGGAAGGTGATAGTGGCCAGCGTCTGGTCTTCCTTGCGGATATTCACGCCCTCCTTGGCCTCGATCGACTGGTGCAGCCCGTCCGACCACCGCCGCCCCGGCATCAGCCGCCCGGTGAAGGTGTCCACGATGATCACCTCGCCGTCCTTCACCACGTACTCCACGTCCCGGTGGTAGAGCGCATGCGCCTTGATGGCCGTCTCCACGTAGTGCTTCAGTTCCCAGTTCTCAGCGTCCGCGATGTTCCCGATCCCCAGCTTCTTCTCAATCGTTACCCAGCCCTCGTCCGTCACTCCGATGGTCCGCTGCTTCTCGTCCACGATGTAGTCGCCGGTCAGGTACTTGGTCTCGCCCTCTTCAATCTCTTCGCCCTTCTCCAGTTGCGGAATGATATTCACCACCCGCTGGTACTTGTCCGTGGTCTCGTCCGTGGGCCCGGAAATAATCAAGGGCGTCCGCGCCTCGTCGATCAGAATCGAGTCCACCTCGTCCACGATGGCGTAGTAGTGCCCCCGCTGCACGCAATCTTTTATCTCAAATTTCATGTTGTCGCGCAGGTAGTCGAAGCCAAACTCGTTATTCGTCCCGTAAGTGATGTCCGCCCCGTAAGCCGCCCGCCGCTCGTTGTCGTCCAGGTCATGAACGATCACTCCCACGGTCAGCCCCAGAAACTCGTAGATCTTGCCCATCCACTCCGCGTCGCGCTTGGCCAGGTAATCGTTCACCGTAACCACGTGAACCCCGTGCCCCGCCAGCGCGTTCAGATAGCAGGCCAGCGTAGCCACCAGCGTCTTGCCTTCGCCGGTCTTCATCTCGGCAATCTTGCCCTGGTGCAGCACCATTCCGCCGATCAACTGCACGTCGAAGTGCCGCATCTGCACCGCGCGCCAGCCCGCCTCGCGCACTACCGCAAAGGCCTCCGGCAGCAGCTCCTCCAGCATCTCCCGCTCCGCCGCCGCTTGCGCCTTGCCCAGCTCTTCCTTGTCCTCAATCCCTTGGGTAGCCTCGGCCACCCGCTCCGCAAGCCGCGCCCGGAACTCCTCCGTCTTGGCCCGCAACTCCTCGTCCGAAAGCTGCTTGATCTCCGCTTCCAGATCGTTGATCGTAGCCACCACCGGCCACATCTTCTTGAGGATCCGCTCATTCGCCGTGCCGAATACTTTGGTAAGAACTTTATCAAAAAACACAGGTATCTCCGTTTACCAGTGTAAATGCTGGGGGTTAAGCACAGATTTCGATACAGCGGGAGCGATTGAGTCCGTAAAGTTCTGTAGCCCTGGAACCCGCCAAAATTTCCCCTTATGTCGGCCTATACAACTAGCAAAAAACACTGTTCCCTGCTCTCTGATCTCTGATCCCTGTCGTTACAATAGAAAAGGAAGTCGCACCCACCCCAGCATGGCCGACGAAAAGCAGAACAAGCCCCACAAGCCAGACGAAGATCCGGTCGGCCAGGTCTACGACTCCCGCCTGGTCCTACGCCTGGCCCATTACCTGCGCCCTTACTGGGTTCAGGCCGCCATCTCCACCGTCTCCATCAGCCTCAAATCCCTCTGCGACGTCACCGGCCCCTACCTGGTCAAGGTGGCCATCGACCGCTACCTCACCGGCGCCCCCGGCCCCGCCACCAACTGGCTCACCCGTCACCTCCCCGCCAACCCCTGGCAGGGCATCACCCGCCTGGCCGCCATCTGGCTCTGCGCCCTCTGCGCCGCCTATCTCTTTCAATTCATCCAGACCTACCTCATGCAGTGGACCGGCCAGAAGATCATGTTCGATCTGCGCCGCGACATCTTCCGCCACATGCAGCGCCTGCACATCGGCTTCTTTGACACCCATGCCGTGGGCCGCCTCGTCACCCGTCTCACCTCCGACGTGGACGCCATCAACGACATGTTCACCGCCGGCGTGCTGGCCATCGTCGACGACTTTTTCAACCTCGTCATCATGGCCGCCGTCATGCTCGCCATCAACTGGCGGCTGGCGCTCATCGCCTTTGCCGTCCTGCCGCTGATCCTCATCGTCACCCGCCTCTTCCGCGACCATGTGCGCGAGAGCTACCGCCGCGTCCGCGCCGCCATCGCCCGCATCAACAGCTTCACCCAGGAACACATCTCCGGCATGAGCGTGGTGCAGCTCTTCAACCGCGAGCAGCGCGCCTATGACGACTTTGAGGCCGTCAACCGCCTGCACATGATCGCCTTCAAAGACACCATCTTCGCCTACGCCCTCTACTACCCCGCCGTCGAACTCCTCTCCTCCATCGCCATTGCCCTGGTCATCTGGCGCGGCGGATTCGGCGTGCTCTCCGCCACGGTCACCATCGGCATGCTCACCATGTTCATCCAGTACTCGCAGCGCTTCTGGCGTCCCATCCAGGATTTGAGCGATAAGTACAACATCCTGCAGGCCGCCATGGCCGCCTGCGAGCGCATCTTCAAGCTCCTTGACACGGCTCCGGAAATCGTCAGCCCCGCCCATCCCGTCGAGGGCGACGGATCGAACCGTATCGAGTTCCGCCACGTCTGGTTTACATATCAGAAGCTCACCGCCGCGCAAAAGTCCGCCGTTGAGCAGGCATTCGCAAGTGAATCGTCTGCCTCCGTGCTGGCATCCATCGACGGCATCGAATGGATTCTCAAAGATGTTTCCTTCACCATCGAGCCCGCCCAGACGGTGGCCATCGTAGGCCACACCGGCGCCGGCAAAACCACCCTGACCAGCCTGATGATGCGCTTCTATGACGTGACCGCCGGACAGATTCTGGTGGACGGTGTAGACCTGCGCGCCCAGGATCTGACCGCGCTTCGCAAGCACTTCGCGGTGGTTTTACAGGACCCCTTCCTCTTCACCGGCACCCTGGCTGAGAACATCCGCTTCGGCAACGAGGAGATTACCGATGAAGCCCTGCGCCAGGCGGCCCGTAATGTGAATGTGCTGGACTTTATTGAGAGTTTGCCCAAAGGCTTCGACGAGCCGGTGCGCGAGCGTGGGAGTTCGCTTTCCACAGGCCAGAAGCAGCTCATCAATTTTGCCCGCGCCCTGGCCTACAATCCTCGCATTCTTATCCTGGATGAGGCTACCTCGAGCGTGGACACCGACACCGAACTGCGCATCCGCGGCGCGCTGGAGCGCATGGTCGAGGGACGCACCAGCGTATTGATCGCGCACCGGCTCTCCACCGTGCAGCGCGCCGATACCATCCTGGTCATGCACAAGGGCCAGTTGCGCGAGATGGGTTCGCACCAGCAACTGCTGGCCAACCGCGGCCTCTACTGGAAGCTCTACCAGTTGCAGTACCAGGACCAGGAGGCAGTGGCCTGAGACCGGAGTTCAGTAAAATGGCCCTGACGGGCACATTCGATTCTTAACCCCTGAATAATAGAGCAGGAAACTCGCTCGGCGCTGGCAAGGTCGGAATCCGGTAGTGGGGTCAATTTGAAGGGTACTGGTTTCACAGATTGCGGAAAACGCCGGTTTTGTGGCAGGGCACGACTTCACTCGCCGCGGCGAGCGGAAAAACTCGCCCCGGAGGGAGGCGGGGGGGTCAACCCCCGCATAAAGTCAATAGAATCAACGCGGGCTTTAGCCCCGGCGGGACAGCACGTTCAAACTGACCCGCTACCCGGAATCCATCTACAAATTCTGCTAAGTAGAAATCAAATCAACATATATCCCGATTTGAAGTACACTGGCGCGCCTTCATTCCGCCAGTAACGAAAAGATAGGTCAGGATAAGTAAATATAATCGTTACGTAACTAAAGAACCTTGACAAATACACATTTATGGGTGTATCTTCCTCACCATAAAGCTAAGCGATCACTCCAGTCGTCGGTATAACCGAATGTTGAAAGGAACCTCATGAAATCCGTGCGTCACCATTCCCAATTCGCCCCAGTTTGCGTCCGTCTTCTCCTGAAGGCGCTACCCCTGATAGCCTTTTCCGCCCTCTTGTTTTTTGCATCCTTCGCATCGGCGATAGTCAGGCCTGTGTCAGCGGCAACGCCTACGTTCAGCCCCGCAGCCGGAAGCTACATCGGAATCCAGACGGTAACCATCAGCGATTCAACCCCAGGCGCAACCATCTACTACACCACGAACGGCTCGGCGCCGACGACCAGCTCGACGCCCTACACTGGTCCGATTACCGTTTCCGCGACAGAGACAGTGGAGGCGATGGCTACGATCGGCGGGGGCTCCAATAGCGCAGTCGCCACAGCGCTATACACCATTCTGGGGCCGGCGACGCTTACCTCTCCCACTCCGCGCAGCACGCTGTCGGGCGCCAGCCAGGTCTTCACGTGGTCCCCCGGCAACAGCGCCACGCACTTTGAACTGTGGGTGGGCACCACCGGCGCGGGTTCGAGCAACGTGTATAACTCGGGCAACGTGACGGTCACTACGGAGACCGTGAACGGGATTCCCACCAACGGACAGCCGGTCTATGTACGGCTCTATTCACTGCTCAACGGAACCTGGCAATCGAGCGATTACACTTACACGGCTTATGGCTCGCCTACGCTGGCGGCCATGATCTCTCCCGCCCAAGGCAGCACGCTGGCGGGCGCCAGCCAGGCCTTCACCTGGTCCCCCGGCAACAGCGCCACGCACTTTGAACTGTGGGTGGGCACCACCGGCGTGGGTTCGGCCAATGTGTATAACTCAGGCAACGTGACGGTCACTACGGAGACCGTGAACGGAATTCCCACCAACGGGCAACCGGTCTATGTACGGCTCTATTCGCTCATCAACGGGATCTGGCAGTCGAATGACTACACCTACACCGCATCGGGCGCGCCGGCGCCGGCGCAGCTCATCTCTCCCCCTCCGGGCAGCGTACTGCCGGGCGGCGGTGGTGGTGGTGCGAGCAAGCCACTCGTTAGTGTCAGCGGCGTGGCCTTCACGTGGACGCCCGGCAACATCGCCACGCACTTTGAACTCTGGCTGGGAAGCACCGGCGTGGGTTCGAGCAACCTGTACAACTCGGGCAATGTGACGGTCACAACCGAGACCGTTTCCGGGCTGCCAACCAACGGGGAGACGATATATGCCCGGCTCTATTCGCTCATCAACGGAACCTGGCAATCGAATGACTACACCTACACGGCATCTGGCTCGCCGACACTGGCGACAATGATCACACCCAACCAGGGCAGCACACTGGCGAGTACCAGCCAGGTCTTCACGTGGTCGCCCGGCAACACCGCCACGCACTTTGAACTTTGGGTGGGCACCACCGGCGCGGGCACCAGCAACGTGTACAACTCGGGCAACGTGACGGTCACTACCGAGACCGTGACCGGATTGTCGAATAACGCATCGACGGTATATGTGCGGCTCTATTCGCTCATCAACGGAGCCTGGCACTCGAACGATTACACCTACACTTCAGCGGGCGTTCAGACGCCGGCGACGCTCACCACTCCCACACCGGGCAGCACACTGCCGGGTTCCAGCGTGTCCTTCACGTGGTCCCCCGGCAACACCGCCACGCACTTCACTCTCTATCTGGGCAGTATTGGCGTGGGCTCGTTCAACCTCTACGACTCGGGACAAGTGACGGTCACTTCAGAGACCGTGACCGGGCTGCCCACTAACGGGGAGAAAATCTATGCCCGGCTCTATTGGATCATCAACGGAGCCTGGCAATACACCGACTACACCTACACGGCATCGAGCACGCTGCCGGCAGCCACGCCGGCCTTCAGCCCGGCGGCGGGTACATATACCTCGACGCAGTCGGTGACCATCAGCGATGCGACTCCAGGCGCGACCATCTACTACACGGCCAATGGGACGACGCCTACAACCTCTTCGGCGATTTATTCGGGAGCGATCACGGTCTCCGGCAACGAGACGGTGAAGGCCATCGCCACGGCGCCTGGATATTTGACCAGTGCGATGGGATCGGCGGCCTATGTCGTCGGCTCGCAGGTAAGCGGCAATATCTATCTCAACAACGTCTGCGGCAGCATCCCGCCTACGCCTGCAATCACGGTGACCATCAACACGCCTACCCCGCAGCAGACAACCACCGACAGCAACGGGCATTATTCGTTCGCGATCGTTCCCAACGGGATCTACACCATAACTCCGTCGATCCCGGCGCCTCCCACGGGGCTGAGTTTCGTCTTTAATACCCCCGCTCTGACCAATGTCGTAGTGAATAACGGCAATGTGCTTGGACAAGACTTCTTCGTCTCGCTGGGTTACACGGTTCAAGGCTCGGTGAGTTACGGCGGACCGAAGACCGGGCAGGTTTATCTGGCGCTGATCAATAACAACTGCGGCGGGGGCGGCGGGGAAGGCACCAGCATCACCAATGCCGCCCTGGGTTCGGGAGGGGCGTTTACCATCCGTGGCGTGCCGCCGGGCAGCTACACGCTGCAGGCAACCATGGACAACCTGGGCTATGGCGTGCCCAACGCCACCAACCCCACGGGCAGCGTCTCCTCTGTGACGGTTACCAACGCGAGCCTTACCGGCCTATCCGTCACGCTGCTCAATCCCTCACCTTCTCTCACCGGCTTGTCCGGTCCCCAACTCCAGGTCATCACACCTACCGACCAGGGCGTGGTGATCGATTACAATCCCATCGAAAACAACAATGGCGTGGAGATACCCAGGTATTATACCGTCGAGTGGAGCGCTGACTCGACATTCGCCACCGGCGTCTCAAGCGCTACGTTCAACGCTAGCGGGAATAACGGCCAGGTCTGGATCCTGAATAACGGAACTCCCGGCATAAGCAGCAGCTTCACCAACACCACAGCTTACTACTTCCGCGCCCAGGGCAATCTGACCTCCTCGCAAACCAACTGGACGGTCTGGGGCGGTTCCACTCCGGCGTCCGTGACTGTCGGTGTGAACACCAGCTACAACGAAGTGCAGGGCACGGTCTACATTCCCGCCGACATCACTCCCAGCGGACCGCTGTACACCGGCTACTACGATCAAAACACCGGCCAGGTGTATGCTACGGAAATTTCCAGCCCGACAAACTCCCCGGCGGGGAATGCCTTTACGGTCTATGTTCCCAGCGGGAGCAATTACTTCTTCTTTGGGATCCTGGACCAGAATAACGACGGCATGATCGATGCAACTGACGTCACCAATACTCAGGGCAATGGCTCCAGCAGCGTAACCATCTCCGGGCCCCTGACCGGACAAACCCTCACGCTGCCCGACATCAACAGCACGGCCACGGTAACAACGACTTACTATCAGGGTGCGTTCCCCGGCGGCGTCAACATCGGTAACTACCTCGACTTCGAGGTGCGGGAGGGGAACAAGCTTCCGGTCTCGGTTACGCTGCTCTCGGGCCCCCATGTGGTCAGCCCGGTGGACCTCAACAACGTATGTAATGGTTGCGGCAGCGACCAATTCCAATACAATGCGAACGTCACCTTCTCCACCCCCAGCGTTGGCGATATCTACACCTTCAACGTTACCTATAGCGATGGAAGCACTGACCCGGCCGTGACCGCCATAGTAACCGGAGTGCTGGGCCCCAACCAGCTTGTAACGGCCCTTTCACCCTCCGTTACTGGCACCACCACGCCAACATTTACCTGGACCTACCCGGCCAACGCCGGCAATTACAACTATCAGTTCTGGATGTCGGATAACAACGGGAACACAATCTGGCAGATACCGGGCAACAATTCCCATTCGAGTGGCTTTACCAGCACCCAGGTTCCCGTTCCTCCCGGCATCGTCTGGCCCACCGATCCGACCGGAGGCGGCAGCACGCCGTCAGGCAGCCTGAACGACAATACGCAGTACAACTGGCAGATTCAAACCCAGGACAGCAACGGCAACACTGCACAGGCGGGAACCTACTTCACGACCAATTAAAATCGGTCGGATCCCCCGCCAGAACTTATCGCTTCAGTACCCAATAGCGCCGGCATGGCACACATTCTGCATGCTGGCGCTATTGGCCATTTATAGAGTACATATTCATACGGAGGGAGGCAGGGTTTTTAACACCCGCATAAAGTCAACATAATTAGTCGTGTCTGAAAATCTGATTAATTGCCATAAGAATCAATAACATAGATCGGCAATAATATACTTGACAGACTATAAAATCCGCGCTATGCTGTGAATATCATGGACAGCATAAAGACTTTACAACAAGCGATTCAACACTTTACCGACCGGGAGAACTGCCGGAAGTTCATGGTATTCGTGCGCTGGCCGGATGGGATTCCACGTTGCCCCTATTGCGGCGCAACAAAGCTCACTTGGTTGGCCAGAGCGAACGTCTATCGCTGCTACGGCGATCACCCCAAGCAGAAGTTCTCGCTCAAAGTGGGGACCGTCTTAGAGGATTCGCCCATCGGCCTTGACAAGTGGCTTCCGGCCCTATGGCTGCTCTCCAATTCCAAGAATGGCATATCCAGTTATGAACTTCACCGCGCTCTTGGTATCACTCAAAAGACAGCGTGGTTCATGCTCCACCGGATTCGCCTTGCGATGAAAACCCAAAACCTCATCAAGCTGGGCGGCAGCAATGGCGGGCCGGTTGAAGTGGATGAGACCTTCATCGGTGGTAAGCCAAAGAACATGCACACCGAGAAGCGCCTGCAAATGCGGCAAGGACTTCGCGCCAACCCCAAGATGGCAGTGATGGGGATGCTGGACCGGGAACTACGACAGGTTCGCGCCAAGGTGATTCCGGACGCCAGGCGCGACGTGTTGCAGGGCGAGATTCTTCGGCAAGTGGAGAAGGGGTCAACCGTCTACACCGATGGCTGGACCGGATACGATTCTCTGGCGGCACAGCAGTACATCCATGAGACCGTGACCCATCTCAATGAATACGTTCGTGGGCAGGTTCACACTCAGGGGATTGAGAACTTCTGGAGCCTACTCAAGCGGGGATTGAACGGCACCTACATTGCCGTTGAGCCATTCCACCTTGACCGTTACGTGGATGAGCAGGCGTTCAGGTATAATAACCGCGCGACCAAAGACAATCCGCTCAATGACGCGGATAGATTTGTTCTGGCAGCATCGCAGATTTCAGGGAAGAGACTGACCTATGCAGAACTGACCGGCAAGGTGGGAGAAACGGCGGGTTGGTAACGCTAGGTTTGCGAAGCGGGGGTTTTGGATGAAGCGCCAGAGACGCGGGAAGCGGAAACCTTAGACGTTCGTTTGGCTTCCCGTTCGGCATCTAGTTTGGCTTTGATTTCAGAGTGCGGCACTGAGACTATGCGCCGCACAAAATCTGTGAAGTGGTCGGAATCGCCCGTCACATTCTTGGCAGAGGCGGTGGGCTGATTAGGCATACTTCTCCATTCACCCTTCTCTTCTAGAGAGAAGGGTAAGGGATTGTGTGCAAAAAGTCAATATTCGTTTCTCCGCCACGTTTGTTGGGGAAGTTTTCTTAAACATGATCCATCCAAAGTGTGGGTGTTGAGCATGATTGAACTCTCCGATCAGCCTTTCGTGATCGTCGCCGGCTTTGTCGCTACAGAAAAAAAGTGGCTGAACTTTGAGGGGAAATGGCGGCAGGCCCTACGGGATTTTGGATTAGGCGAAGTTGCCCACGCGACTGACATTGAACACTCAGACTTGCTTTCCCGCTCCCAGAAAGACGAAATTTTCCGCGTGCTGGCGAGAATCGCGAAACAGAATACAACTGCTGCCTTTTCTATCGCTATCGACATGGACGCTTATCACGAGATCAATGATAAGTATGCCTTTGACGAGTTCATTGGTACTCCTCACGCGTTGGCTGCTCGGACGTTTGCAAAGGAAATTAGAACATGGAGGAAGACCATTCGAGGCAAATACGAGCTTATGGTATTTTACGAAAAAGGCGGAGAACACATAGGCGATATGAAAGAAGTCTTCGCTAGGGACCGTCTGCCCGATCCACAGCCAGTCGAAAAGAAGCACCCCGCCGTTCAAGCTGCCGATCTATTCGGATGGTTATACGCCTTTTACTTGAGAAATCGCGGGAAGATTGATTCAATCGACACGATCAGGAATAAGCCTGTAGTTTTCGGGGGGCTCTATAAGAAAAAAGACCTTCTTGCCCTCGCGAGAAATACCAAGGTTCCACTTCGCAAACGCCTCGGGGCAAATTCGCACATTGCTTTCCATACCGCTCCTAAAAGATCGCGAAAGCGGAGGGTAAAGAGAGCGGCGGAAGCAATCCTCCAAAGTTAGAGTCAGCCAAGTATATTATTGCCCATAGATCGTAGCTGGCTGGTATAATTATCTCAGAAGCTATTGAAAACACTGCGATAACTGGGAAAAAGTGATGCGCCCCAAGAGTGAACCGAAGCAGCCACAGCGCGAGTTTTTTCAGATC
>JBEKNO010000047.1:0-15774 GCA_049522735.1 Occallatibacter sp. | reverse complement strand
GACTGCGATAACGACTTAGGTGATATTTGCAACCAGTTGAATCTGTTCGACTTGTAGCCGGACAGCAGTGTTGATCCATAATGCACGGTGTAGTAGGGCCACGACAGGGCTGCCGTGAGCCGGTAGGTTCCGTTGGGCAGGTAGACGATATGGCAATTGGCATCGTTCAGCGCCTTCTGAATGGCGGCCGTGTCGTCGGTGGTGCCGTTGCCGGTGGCGCCGTAGGTGGAGGACGTGACGTTGCAAACGCCGGTAGTGCTCGGGTAGGTGATGTTGATCCCAGCCTGCGCGCAGGCGATGGGAACGCAGAGAGCAGCGATGGCGATGGAAATCGCTACAAAGCGGCTCAAGTACTGTACAACTGTCCGTTTCATTTCAGTGTCTCCTTAGATTCGTGGTGAATCAGGTTTTGGTAAGCCAACCGCGCAGCTGCATAGGGCCGCACAGCGCCAGCCAGCGCGAGAGAGGGCGCAAACGCAATTGCACCGGCCGACTCTCTCTCCCGCGAGAGAAAGTCGGCCATTTCCTACAGGCTAGAAGGCCAAACTAAGTGAAAACGCTAGTTGTCTCGGATCGTAGTTAGAGGCTCATGCCAATGGTTCCGTCCGCAGGGTTGCCATTCTGGCTGATCTGGGGATCGTGCAAGGTTAAACACAAAATGCTATGGGTTGTCAAGTGACCCCTACCTGAATGTCATACCACATTAGAAATGTCCCCTTGTTCTTTGGTCAGACTGCTTGTTGAAACGGTGTTGGCATTTCTTTGTAGCTTCGTTTCCATGGATGATCGGAAGAGGCAGCGTGTCCCCCGCTAGCCGGGGACACGCTGAGGCGCGGCGGCTGGGGGCGTTGGGGCCGGGCGGCGATCTCGGTGAAGCGCGGCAGGCGTCCACGGTAGGCGACGGTCAGCTCGTCCCGCTCGTTCTCCCGCGCCATCGCCCGGCTTCGCGCAGGCGCGTAATGCCGGCTCGGCGGCGGCTGACAACCTGTATCCTTTACCGAAAAACACCCCGAAAGGAGCCTTCTCCCGCAACCTGCCTACCAGGCTCCTTCAGGCTCATTCTTCGATTGGAAAAAACTTAACCACAAGCCGGGTCAGGATTCGGCAGCGAGTCAGTCTGAAGGGTAAGGGCTTCAGCCCGTACATAAACCTGGCAAATGACCGCGGAGTCCGCCGCGGCGGACCCCTGAGGGAGGGTTTCTCAAACTAACCCACTGCCCAAAAACGCAATTCTTTGCATGTTGGGGCTGTTTTCCGCGAAAATGGTGTGTTGCCTCCACAGCATGATTCGAATGCGCTTTGGGGAGCCGGAAGAGCCAGGCGGCTTAAACCAGGCCGGAGCCCCGATTGCACACTCAACAGGATTCGGAATATGCTCATTGCCGGCACGGAGACCGGGCCATGCTGAACCTCTCGCAGCGATTGATTCTCGGCTGTGTGTTGCTTGCCGGCCTCACGGTGGGGCTGGTGGCGGCCACTCATCGCGCATTGCAGGCGGCTGGGCAGGCCAGGCTGGCATGGGCCTTCGTGGTGGCCGCGCTGCTGATCGGGCTGGGGACGGTCTACTTTGTGCTGCGGCCCATTCGCATGCTGGCCCGCGATGCGCGCAGAATCGCGCAGGGCAACCTGGAACACCGGGTGGAGTGGAGCAGCCGCGACTCCTTCGGCATGATCGCCGCCGAGTTGAACCGGCTGGCGGTCAGGCTGCGCGAATTGCGCGACAGCGAGGCCGGACGCCGCCAGATGGAGTTTCAACTCTCCGACGCGGTGCTGCAATCGATCTTCGAGCCCATCATCGTGACCGACGGCAAGGGACACGTGCTCAAGGTGAACCAGGCCGCGTCCGAGCTGCTGGGCGAAGCCGCCGGCGACCGCATGGCGCTGACCAACACTCCCGGCGGCGACAAGATTCTGAGCGCCATCCGCGATGCCGTCTCCATGCAGAAGGCGGTGGCCGCGGAGGATGAAGCGTCCATGCTGCCCATGCGCATCGGCAAGCTGGAGCGCAGCTACCGCCTGCGCACCACGCCCATGCGCGACTCCGAGGGACGGCTGCTGGGCGCCGTGACCACGCTGGAAGACGTGACCAGCCTGCAGGATACCGACCGCTTCAAGACCCAGTTCATCACCGTGGCCAGCCGCAAGCTGCGCGATCCGCTGCTGCAGTTGCGGCGCGGGCTTTATTCCCTGGGCCAGGGCTTTGGCGGAGAGTTGCAGCCGCTGCAGGCGGAACTGGTGGCGTCGGCCAGCCATGAGGCGGAGAAGCTGGACGATCTCATGAGCGACCTGATCGAGGTGGCCGAACTGGATGCCGGCAAACGCGAGTTCAAGTACGAGCGGCTGCGTCCGCTGCAGGCTCTGGCCGAGGCCCGCGACCGCTTTTGCGACGAGGCCGCCCATAAGCGCATCCGGGTGGAAGTCAATGCCTATGCCGATCTGGCCACCGTGAAGGCTGACCGCGGGGCGTTGAACTCCATCCTCAACAACATGCTGTCGAATGCCATTCGCTATACGCCGGCCGAGGGCGAGATTCTGCTAGCCGCCGAGGAGATCAAGGACTTTGTACAGTTCACTGTGCGCGATACCGGCCGTGGCATCGAGGCGGAGCGGTTGAGCACCATCTTCGACCGCTTCAATCCATTCTCAGAGAGCGGCTCCGGGCTGGGGCTGGCGCTGGTCCGGCGGCTGGTGGAGTCGCTGGGCGGACAGATCGCCGTGGAGAGCCGTCTGGGCCACGGTACCACCTTCCGCTTTACCCTTCCCGTTGCGGCGGCCGAAGCAGACCGTCATCCCGTAGAGGTGGGCTGAGACATGGCTGAGATCGTCCTCGAAAAAAACCATGAACCAGCCAGGCTGCGCATCTATATCGGGGCGGCTCCGGGCGTGGGCAAGACCTACCAGATGCTGAACGACGCCTACATGTTGAAGCATCAGCAGGGCGTGGACGTGGTGATCGGCCTGGTGGAGCCCCACGGCCGCAAAGAGACCGAGGACCGCATCCGCGACCTGGAGATCATACCCCAGCACGTCATTCCCTACCGCGGCGTGAATCTGAAAGAGATGGATCTGGACGCCATCCTGGCCCGCCATCCCAATACCGTGATAGTGGACGAGCTGGCCCACACCAACGTCCCCGGCAGCAAAAACAAGAAACGCTACGAAGATGTTCTGGATCTGCTGAATGCCGGCATCAATGTGATGACGGCGGTCAACATCCAGCACCTGGAGACGCTGAACGACGCCGTCAGCCGCTCGGCCAACACCACCATCCGCGAAACCATCCCCGACAACTTTCTCAAGCGCGCCGACGAGGTGGTGAACGTGGACGTTACTGTGGACGAGCTGCGTTCGCGCCTGCGCCAGGGCAAGATCTACGCGCCGGAGAAGGTGGAGCAGTCGCTGGCCAACTTTTTCCGCAAGGGCAACCTGAACACGCTGCGCGAACTGGCCCTGCGCACCACCGCCGAGCAGGTGGGCAACCGCGAATCCGAATACCGCCGCACCCAGGGCCTGGAGCAGGCGGTGATGCCGGAAAAGGTGATGGTGTGCCTCAGCACCCGGCCCGGCACCGAGCGGCTGCTGCGCATCGGCGCCCGCGTGGCCGGCCGCCTGGCCTCGAACTGGTACGCCGTTTACGTCGCCCGCCCCGACGACAAAGGCCACGGCGATCCCGAGGCCTTCCACCGCCTGGAAGAGTACCAGCGCATGGCCCGGGATCTGGGCGCGCAGGTGGTCACGCTCACCGGCCGCAACGTCTCTGACGCCCTCATCCGCTTTGCGCAACAGGAGGGCATCTCCCACGTGGTTTTTGGGCAGTCGGTCCGCTCGCGATGGGACATCTTCCTGCACGGCTCGGTGCTCAACCGCTTTCTCTCCGAGGTCCGCGACGTTACCGTGCAGGTGGTTCCCATGCACAAGCCGGCCCGGCGAGTCTGATCAGTCGCCTTATCCCCACTCCTCAAAACAGGCTCAGAGCCGGGTCTATGGCACTGTGAACGGGCGCAGGCCGTCGTTGGGGGGAAACATGGGGAACAATCCGGTGGGACCGGCCGCCGTGGACGGCTGCGCGCGGAAGAGGAAGCGCACATAGAATCCAGCCGAAACAGCCGAGTAGTTACGGGAGTTGTTGGCGCTGAGGAACCCTCCGGCAAACCAGTGGGGGCTGATCTGGTAGGCCGTCTGGCCGCGCAAGTCGTAGTTGGGGCCCACGCTGGTTCTGGCCGGGAGGGTCAGGTCACCGTAAGTGACGGAGCCGACTGTAACGGTCATGCCGCTCTCCAAACCGGTGCTGAGCAGCGGGTACAGGGGCGATGTATTTTCCTGGAAGGCCTGCACGCCCAGGCTGCCCACGATGTTGTAGTGCCAGCGGGTCTGGTAATGGCCGGCCCAGGTGATGGGCACGTTGGCCAGGAAATATGCCTGGGGACTGAAGTAGCCGCCCATTCCGTAAGTGAAAGCGTCTTCATTATGCGAGTAATGCATGGCGAAGAAGTTGGCGCCGATGCTCAGGTTGCCGTACTCTGGCGCGGTTTTCATGCGCCAATAGGCGCCCCCGTTGCCGTCGATGCGGATATTGTTTTCCACTTTGTAGCCGGTGAGGTACTGGCCTCCGGCGCCCAGGTAGAATCCCGACTCCGCAGCGCCATGCGCGTACTGTACGTTGCCTTGGTTGGCAATCACGCCGCCCCAGATCGCTCCCTGAGTGCCAAGCGTGTTCCCGGCGGGGTCGCGCAGTCCGGAGTAGGAGAGCTGGGTATCCTTGACCGCATCGCGGACGAAATTGAAGGTGATTGGTCCGTTTCCCGGCTTCCACTGGAAGCGCCCGGTGAAGGTGGCCACCAGGAAACCGTAGGGCGTGTATCCGCCGGCCAGGGCCAGATGCGGGAAGGCCAGCTGCACCTCTCCGCCTATCCCGGCGGCATTCTGTTGCGCGGGGGGATTGGTTGCGAGAGTGTTGCCGATCAAGGTTCCGATGGGTTGCGAGATGGGTAACAGAACCAGTGGAGTGCCAGGCGATGAGGCCGCCTGGACGGTGAGGGTGCTGGTGCCGTCGGCCTGCCCGGAGTCGAGAAAGACCGGCTTGGCGACAAACGTGAGCCGGGCATTGTAGCCGAGCGGCATGGAGGCCTCAAACGGAGCCTCGAGGGCGGCCAGTTGATCGTAGCCGGGGGCGCCCGAGCGGTAGTTGAGGATGCCGGCGCCGCCCAGCCAGCCGCTGTATCCACTCTCGATGGCGCGCAACTGCATCTCCGCCTCTTCGCGGGGGCTTATGGCGTGCGCTTGGCGCTGGACGCGCACCCAGGGTCCGCGCAGCGGAGGCAGATTGCGTTGCTCCAGCTCTTCGTCCGTGAGCCCGGCGCCGGTTGTGGCGGGTACTGGCTCGGCCGGAAGCTCGGCGGGAGCCTGTACCTGCTCAGGGTATTGCCGCGCAGCCGGAGCCTGTTCAAGGGTTGGGGTTGGAGCAGGGGCGGTCTGTTGGCCCAGCGTGGAAGCGGCCTTATGGGTCTTCTTTTTCTTCGTTGTGAGCTGAGCGGCCGGATGCTTTGTGGCTGGCGGTGGCGGTTGCTGCGGCGTGGCCTGCTGTTTGGGAGCGGAATACGCGCCCGAGGCCGCTTCCTGGGCGGAGGGCGTGTACTGCGCCATGGTGTATTGCCCCTGGCCGGCGGGAGGCGCGCTCAAGTTGTCCAACGGCCCGGCTGGAGCATTGGGCAGAACGTGGATGGCCGTGGCGGAACCCTGCGTGAGCTGGCTATCCGTCTGTTCGGCAAAAAGAGCCTGCGCCTGGGTGGCCATGCTGTCCATGGGCTGGGAGGTAATCCGCAACCCTGTAACAGGATGGGAATTGCGGGACGATACGCTGGGCGTGAAAGCTGAGGGCGGCGGGGGAGCCTGCGCCGCAGCGCCGCTGGGAACAGCGTCGGTGGTATTGATGTTTTCTTCCGAGGGGGGCAGGTTCATCCTGCCCGTGTAACTGCGGGGCAGGCTTGACGAAGCCCCGGACCCGCCGCGGGGAACGGCCTGGGCCGGTTTGCCGGCTGCGGATAAGGTTGTAGCCGGCTGGATAATCGCATCCTGCGTGGCGCTCTGCTCCACCAGGACCGGCTGGTTTTGCGGCCTGCCCTGCAACTTGCTCTGTGGAACGTAGATGGGCGCGACGCCGGGCGTCGTGACCGGCGCATGGGGCACAACGCCGGGATTGTATTCCGAAGGAGGAAGCGGGAGCGGGTTGGCCGAGGGAGCATCGAGCCATTGCTTCCGTTGCTGGAGATTCTGTTGCGGGACAGCCGCCGGAGGAGTGGGCGCACTCTGTGATTGGCCGGGATAGGAAGGCAAAGGCGGTATCTTGGTGGTCCGCGCTGGCAGGTCGTTGCGCGGATCGAGAAGACGCTTCAAATCGCCACGCGCCGGGGCATGGTAGCTTCCCGGGGGATAAACCAGCCCGGTGTCCAAACTCTCGATGGCCGCGCCAGGGGGCATGGCGGCCAGCGCGGCGCGCCAGAAGTCGGTGGCGCGTTGATTGTTGCCGCGGGCCTGCTCAAAACGGGCGGCGAGGGCCAGAATCTGCGGGTCGTGGGGAAAGCGATCGAGCGCCTGGCGCAGCCAGGCTTCAGCCTGGGCCATGTCGGTGGCTGTCAGGGCCGCCCCGATGGCCCCCTGGTAGTCGCCTGAGCTTGCGTCCTGCATGGGGATGGTCTTGAAGAGGGCCAGCGAATCCGCGGCGCGGCCGACCTTCAGATACGCGCCGGCTACCGCTCTGCGGACGTTCAAATTGTTCGGGTAGTCCTCGGATGCGGCCTGCAGAATCTCCACCCCGCGCAGGGTGTAGCCGTTGTCCATGGCGAAATATGCCCGGCGCACGGCCCAATCGGCCCAGATGGTCTCCACCTGCTCCCGTTGCGCGGCGGCCAGATCCTGGCGGCTGTCAAGACGCAACAGAACCGGATACAGCGCATGGTCGTCCTTGATGTTGTAGAGCAACCAGGCGTGCTGAACCTCCATGCCGGCAGGCGGCATGGCCCTGCGCAGGAGGTAGAAATCTTCCACCCGGTTGAGGTATTGGAGGGCGTGCTGGAGATCGTCGAGGGCGATGTACAGGCTGGCCTCTCCCTGCGCGAAATCGACGTCGGCCTCGAGCTGTTTGCGCACATCCGGCGGAATCTTATGCAACTCCTGCAGCGCCTCCTCGTTGCGATTGCCGGCCATCAGAGAGAAGATCAGGCCCTTCCAGGCATCGGAGGCCAGTGAATGAGGGGCGTTGGCGGTAAGCTGCACCGTTTGCGCGTAGGACTGGTCAGGGATCTGAGCCTGCGCCAGGCTGGCCTGGCTTGAAACATTGCGCAGCCTGAGCTGAGGGTAGGCCGGATCGATAAACCCGGAATTGCCAATCTGTTTTGCGTTCTGCAGGCGATAGAGCTGCGGACCGGGCGCCTGGGCAGCGGGGATGGCCGTGATGGCGGGATTGGAAGCCGGCGGCAGGGGCAACTGATCCTGGGTGGAGGGGCCATGGGTCCACGGAGCGTCCTGCGGGGCACGCTGCGGGGCACGCTGCGGGGCAGACTGGGCCGGGGGAAGAACCACGGGAGCCGGGCCGCTGTAGGGATCGGGGCCGTAGGCAGGCAAAGGCGGCACCTTGGTGGTCTTTGCGAAGGGCTCGTAGTTGGGATCGAGCAGGTGTTGCAGGTCGGCCGCGGTTACGGCGCGATGAGCCTTCATGTCCTGCTCGGGATAAACCAGCGTATGCGCCAGCCTGTCAGTGGGCGAAGCCAGGGGCATGGCGGCCAGCGAGGCGCGCCAGTAGTCGGCGGCGCGCTGATTGTCGCCGCGAGCCTGCTCATAGCGGGCGGCAAGGGAGAGAATCGCGGGGTCGCGGGGATAGCGTTCAAGCGCCTGGCGCAGCCATAACTCGGCCTGGTTCTTGTCGTTGGCCGCCAAGGCCGATCCGATGGCGCCCTTGAAGTCGCCCGCGGTTGCGTCCTGCATGGGAACGGTCTTATAGAGGGCGAGCGACTCCTTGGCCCGGCCCACCCGCGCATAACCGCCGGCCACCGCCTTGCGAACGGTCATGTTGTCAGGGAAGGCCTGGGATGCGGCATCGAGGATATCGACCGCGCGCTGGACGTTGCCGTTATCCATCGCGATTCCGGCGCGGCGCACGCTCCAGTTGGCCCAGATGTCCTCGACCGTCTCCCGCTGCGCAACGGTCAGGTCCGTGCGGCCTCCCAAGCGCATCAGAGCCGGATAGAGGGCGCGGTCGTTCCTGGTGTTGAATAGCAACCAGGCGTTCTGCACATCGATGTTGGGGGGCGGCGGTTGTTTCAGTTTGGCGTAGTGGGACTGCACGCGATTCATGAAATCGACGGCGTGGGGAATATCGCCGCTGGCGGCGTATAAGCTGGCCTCGGTCTGCAGGAAGTCGATGTCGGCTTCCAACTGCCTGCGCACCGTCGCGGGAATAAGGGCTATCTCCTCGAGCGCCTCGGTGTTGCGGTTGGTGGCCAGCATGGTGTCAATCAGGCCCTTCCAGGCATCGGCGCGATCAGGATTCTCCAGCAATATTTTGTGATAAAGGTCGTAGGCCTGGGCGGCGTTGTTGCGTTGCAGATAGATGGCCGCTAACTGCAACTGCAGCGCTAAGCTGGGCTGGCCGCCGGCAGCGATCTGAAGCCTGGCCGAGCGTTCCAGCATCCCCTGGGCGATCTCAAACTGGTTGGCCTGCTGATAAATGGCGCCCAGCATGGAGAGAAAGCCGGGATCGGCGAGGGCGGCCTCGTAGGTAGCCGGGGGCATCTTCTGCACGTCGGCAATGGCCAGGTTGTCCTGCTCCAGTTCATGATGGGCGCTGATCAGGCCCATCCACGCGGAAAGGTTGCCCGCATCGGCGTTGAGTATCTGCGCATACAGATCCCCAGCCTGATCGAAGCGCTTGGCCTCCATGAGGATGCCGGCGTACTGAAGCTTGGTATCCTCCTTGAGGCTGGCGCCATTGCCGGAGAATGGCAGCGACAAAGCCAGGGCCAGCACGCGCTGGGCATCCGCGTTGCGGTTCTGGGCATGATAGATGGTAGCCAGGGTGCGCAGGTACTCCGGATCCCTGGCCAGAGCGGCCTTGACCGCCCCAGGGAAGCGCGCCGAGACAGCCAGCGCCTTCTGGTTCTGGCCGTCGCGGGCATAGGCCAGGAAGAGGCCGCGCCAGGCGTCTGAGGAGCCGGGCTGAACCTTGATCAACTGTTGGTAGACCCCGGCCGCGGCGGGATATTGCTGTTCCTTGATCAGTAGGCCGGCCATGCCGATGAGCGCCTCCGGGCTGCGTGGGCGCATGGCCAGGGCGGCGCGGTATTTGGCCCCAGCCAGATCGAGCTGATTGTCGTTGAAGGCTTGCGTTGCCTCGCCCATGGTGTACCAGAAGCGCGAAGTGGCCAGCGCGTCCTCCACCACCCTGGTCTTGTAGCCCTTCTGTTCCGCCTGGGTAAGGTAGCTGATGGCGCCGCCGAAGTTCTTCTGCTGCATGCGCAGGAAACCCATGCCCGCCGCTAACCGGCCATTGTCCGGCTCCTTCTCAAGAAGCTCGGCAAAGCGGGCCTGCGCCTCTTCCAGCCGGTGCGCGTTGAGGGCCGCAAAGGCCGCGCGCTCGGCCGGCGTGCGGGCGATGCCGGAGTTCATCTGCGCCAGTTTGACTTCGTTCTGCCTGAGGCGGCCGGCAAGCTCGGCATCCTGCGGATGTTCCTTGAGGAATTGGCGCAGCTCCTCGGCCGAGGCCGGATTGGCCGAATCCCAGATCAGGGCCTGGCGCAGCGCGGCCTGGGCGTCTGCGTCCTTGGGATGCTCCTTGAGGATGCGAATGCCTTCGGCGCGGGTCTTGCCATCGTAGGTGAGCATTTTGCCCAGCTCGATGGCAAAGCGCGGATCGCCGGGATTGCGCTGCGCCAGGTCGCGCATGGCGGCTATGGCCGCCGGCTTGCCGGTGGCCGTGCCATACAGGGTCTGGTAATAGGCCAGGGCGATATCCCCTTCCGGCGGATGATCGCCATACAGCTCCCGGTAGATGCGCATGGCATCATCGAGTTTGCCCTGGCGAGCCAATTCGCCGGCCCGGCGCAATTCGTCACTCTGCGTCCGTGTGCTGGCCAGCGCCTCGATCCTGGGAATATTGGGGTCTTTGGGGTTGACCGCGCGCAATTGTTCCAGCGCCTCGCCGGCCTTGTCGGAGCCGGTCAGCTTGTAATCCCTGGCCAAACCGGCAAGAGCTTCGGTATTTCTGGGGTCTGAAAGAAGAATCTGCTGCCATATCTGGATGGCCATGTCGGGCCGTCCGCGCGACTCCAGGGCATGGGCCTTCTCCACCAATATGCCGCGCGTGGCATTGGCCGTGCCGGGGGGCTTATTTTGGGCAAGGCTCACCTGCAGCGCCAGCAACAGGCAGCCCGCAACGACGAACCTCTTTCTTAAAGCCTTGCCGCCAACCCTCATCAGCGCTTCCATTCTACTTTCAGTTCCCCCCCCGGACCAAACCGGAATCTACCGTCGAGGAAACCGGTGGCGAACAGGGCAAGATTCTGATCGTAATATGTCAAGTCCTTTCCATACAATCCCGAAGACGGATTCCTTTGCGTACTCAGGCGAATCGTCTGCCGTGCGCTGACCCTGCTCAGACCGGGTAATGCCCTCAGGTAAGGCAGCACAGCCGCCGAGAATCCCACAGGTCCATCTTGTTCCAATGGAATGCCCTGGTCACTTACCTTTTCAGGGGGGGCATCATGAGTGGCAAGGTATACGCTCATGGCCGGAATGGCGTTGAGAATGCGGGCGCGCGTATTGCCGCTGTCATCCAGCATGCCCGCCCAGAGATAGACGCGGATGGCGTCATAACTGCCGCCGGGGGCATCGGAATCCTTGTTTCCGGGATGCTGCTCGGTGGCCGGATAAAAGCCGTCGCCGGGAAGATAGTCCACCCAGTCCATGGCAAAGCCGTGCCGGGCGCTGGCCTCCAGCATGACGGGGATGCCATTAGCGATCTGCCTCCACGGACCTGCCGGGTCCACGGCGGCCAGCCGTTCAAAGATAAACAGGGGCATGTAGCTTGGGTTCAGCGTCCAGAAGCGGCCATGCTGGAAGCCTGCGGGTCCGGGCAAAAGCATGGGGCCGAAACCGGGCAGGTCGGCCACCTCGCTCTTGACGATCTGGGCCATCATCCGCCGGCCCAGGTTGTTGTAGGCGGGAACCCTCCACAGGCGGCCGGCCTCGACCAGCACGTAGGCCATCCAGACGTCGGCGTCGGAGGCGGAGTTGGGATCCAGCGTCTTCCATTCGCCGTCCTTGTTCTTACCCCACAGCCATGCGGGAAGGTGGGTTTCGAGATCGCCACTGGCCAGGTTGTTCTGGGTCCAGGCCAGCACACGGTCGAAGGTGGCGCGATCGTTGCCGGCCAGCGCAAAGAACAACGCATAGGCCTGCCCCTCCGAGGTGGTGCGGTCGCCGCCCTGGGGATCGATCACCCGGCCCTGCGCATCGATAAAGCGCGCGGCATAGGAGTCCCAAAGCGTCCATGGACCCTGCTTGCAGCCGCCGCTGGCCGAGAGCATCAGGAGAAACGCCATCAGCCACCAACGCTTCCCAGGCCGGGATTTCCGAAGGGTCATGGCGCCAGTTCTCCAACAAGAGGTGCGGGCGGCTGTGCAACTGTTGCAGCCGGCAAAGAACCGCTTAGAACCTGTCCAGAAACTGCATTTTGAAGGGGACGGGCTTCAGCCCGTCCGTTCAGAGTCGATTTTGATTTTAATGTACGGGCTAAAGCCCGTACCCTTCACCCAAAACCGGGTTATTGGACAGGTTCTTACGAAACTGCTCTAGTCCTCAACCATCTTCAAGCGCGCCCTGGCTTTGCCGCGCAACCATTGCCTTGTCCAGATGGCCAGCAAAAAGGCCAGAAGCATGACTATGACGGCGACCAGCCAGGGCACTTCCATGAACCATAGAGTCATCCGTGTCCACCACGGCAGCACGCCTACATGATAGACCTCCGCGCCGATCCTGTAGGACTGGAACTGGGTTCCATGCAGTACCGAAACCGAACCGGAGACGTCGCTGGACTGTTGCGTCTTGATGAACGTGTCCATGAAGGGCTCAAAGGTGCTTGCGTCCTTGAGGTGGATGGCCACAATGCTGCGGCTGCCGAGAGGGTCGAAGGGAGACTTGATTTCCTCGATCACCGTGTCGGGCTCGCCGCCGGCGACCAGGTCTCCGGATTCGGTGTGCTCATTGGATTCCAGCTTCCACCAGGCGCGATGCAATACCTGGATGAAATAGCCCTGCGTGTCCCGCACCTGGCTCTGGCCGCTATGCAGGGTAACGGGCAGATGGCCGGCCAGCTTCTCGAAGGCCGGCTGGTCGTCGCCCGTGCCCACGATCAGGAAGTCGGTCCTAGCGCCCTGTTGCGCGGCCTCGGGGCCCGCCACGGTAACCCGCAGAGCCGGGAAGCCGGTCTGGCGGCTGAAGTGGCCCATCAGCGTGACGAAGGTTTCTATCTCCTGTTCGCTGGGCGCGAACGGCAGCACCACCGTGGTCTCGCTCAGATCGGCAAGGCGCGTAAAGGGGAAACCCGCGTTGGCGAAGATCTCCAGGTTGGGCAGGGGCGCATAGTGCGGATAGCCGCGCAAATCCAGGTAGCTGTCGCGCAGGATGGCGGCCTGCATGTTGATGGGCGTGGTGTCTTGGCAGCCGCTCTTCTTGAGCAACTGGAAGGTGAAATCGAAGGATAGCGAGTTGGAAAAAGGACGCAGGTTGACGATCGGCACGGCCACGTCGGTTACCGTCTTGCGCGAGGTTTCCTGCCCCGGAATCAGCGGAATGGAACTCAGAAACGCGTTGTTGACGCGCACCTGCGCGCTGGAGATGGGACCGATGGGAATGGAGTTGTAGCGGTAGGCGAGCTTGAGAACGACATTGGGCCGCTCGGCGAGGATGACATTGGGCCGGCCGGAGTAAAAGATATCGGGCGGGATGCGGAAATACACGTTTAGCGGAGCCGTGCCGTCGCCCTGTAACTGCTCCGCTGTGGCGTAATCCCACAACGGGATGGTCTGGTCGGTGCGCGCCCAGCGCGGCGCCGCATCGGGCTGCTGCTTATTGGGCAGCCTGAGGCTGCTGATGGTGGCCTGCGCTCCCGCCAGCATGTCCGTATGCAAGGCCACGGCCTGGGCCGCTATCAGAGCCTGTTCTCCGTCGGCTCCGGCCACAATCAGGATCTTGCTGTATGGATCGATGGGGTTGGTGCGCATGGCCACGGTGGGCGAGGTGACAGCGGGCAGATTCAGGCTGGCCGGCAAATTGCCCGGATTATCGGAAATGACGATCACATTACCCGCCGGGATGGCGCCGATGTGAACCGGAAAACGCACCGGCCTGCTCTCTGAGACCATGCCGAAGTAGCTGGAGACCACGCCCGCGGCCTGAATGGCTTTGAACGAGGGCTGGGAGGCAAAGACGATGGGAATGCTCAGCGGCTGAATGACGGCCGGGTCAAGAAACGGCATGGGCAACTGCTTCACATCGTCGGCCATGGGCAGCAGATCGCCCCGGATGTCCAGAAAGGTGGTGCGGTGCACGCGGGCCCACAAGGTGGTGTTGGCGGGATCCTCGCAGACCAGGATGTAGTGGCCGATGAACTCGATGGTGAGCGTGTTGTTGTGCACCAACAGCTCCGGAGGAATGTTGAAATCCGCCTCGGCATTCCGGCTGTCGGAGCCGCCAGACTGCCCCGGCGTGGGCTGCACGGTGGCAAACAGCGTTCCATTCATGAGCAGCTTGAGATGGCTGAGCTGCGGCAGCAGGCTGGGAGAAAAGGCGTAGTAGATGTGGATCCTGGCGCTCCGGACCACGTGGGTCTGCGGCAGCGTGAAGTAGATTTCGTGCCTGCTGTCGATGCCGTGCAGCTCGATTTGCGGCGATCCGGCGTCGTTCAGAGTGAAGGTGTCGCGGAACTGTCCGGGGGGAACCGGAGCGTTCATGTCGGCGGCCCCGCCCTGCGGCGCTCCGGCAAAGCCCTGCGCCTGTCCCTGCGCGTTCTGCGCGGCGCCGGTAAGAATGGCAGCCAGCGCGATGATACCCGCGGAACGAACTACGGAAAGAGAAGCGGCCTTTGTGGTCCCCCTCTCCTTCCCCTTGTACAGCCCCTGAAAGGTCGAGAGCATGCCCAGTATGGAGATCTGGAAGATGCGTCCGAGGCTTACCAGCACGTTGTCGCTCTCGCGGGACTCGCCCCAGCCCAGCCAGGAGTCCGCTCGGGAATATAGCACCATAGTCAACACTTCCTGTTCGGCAATGGTTAAATCGTCAAAGCGCACGCGCAATACTGAACCTTCCGAGGAGACCACGGTGGCGGGGATTTCAGTAGGCGGGGCCGGGTACGCAAAGCTAAGCCACACCTGCGTCAGCGGTCTCAAATCCACGGCCTCGGGGAAGCGGATGCTGGTGCCGCCCGACGACATGTCGATGGTTTCTCCGGTGGTTGGCCGCCCGTCAGGCAGCTTGGTCCTGGCTGGAGTCACGATGTTGATGGTCTCTCCGGCAATGGGACTTCCGTCAGCCAGCCTGGCCATTACCGGGGTCACGACATTGATGCGAACGGTGCTCCGCAACTGCCTCATCTCGCGCGCCACGGCGATGCAGACGCCCACAATAATGAGATTGAAGCAGCACCACAGCACGTTCATGATCACCGTGCCCGGCCGGTCGCGATCCCAGATGAAGAAGCGCGGAATGGCGATGAACAGCCCGGCAAGATTGAAAATCAGCATGATAATAAACGGCTGCGCGATCCTGGCGTCGAAGAAGGTTTGCTTCACCACGCCGCCCTTGGCCGTTACGTTGAACTTGCCCAGCTTGGGATTGATGAGCGCCATCATGGTGGGCAGCAGGATGTAGGGCGAGAGCACGGTCTCGTAGATTTCATTCCAGAAGGAGTAACGGTGCTCGCCCTGGATGCGCGAGTTGGTGACGTTGGAAAGCGCGAGGTGGGGCAGCGCGTAGGCCAGGATGGCCGCCCAATAACCGGGAATGTTGGTGTGGTTCAGAAGAAGATAGATCAACGGCGCGCTGAGGAAGATGAGCCGCGGAACCGCGTAGAGAAAGTGCGCCATGGCGTTGAAGTAGCACAGACGCTGGGGCAGCTTGAGGCCCGGCGCGAACAGGGGATTCTCGATGCGCAGAATCTGGATCATGCCCCGCGCCCAGCGAATGCGCTGGCCAACATGGGCCGAGAGGCTTTCCGTGGCCAGTCCGGCCGCCTGGGGAATGTTGATGTAGGCCGTGCCCCAGCCGTGCATCTGCATGCGCAATGAAGTGTGCGCATCCTCGGTCACGGTCTCCACGGCAATGCCCCCGATCTCGTCCAGAGCCGCGCGGCGCAGGACCGCGCAGGAGCCGCAAAAATAGGTTGCGTTCCAGAAATCGTTGCCGTCCTGCACAATTCCATAAAACAGCTCGCCCTCGTTGGGAATGATGCGGAACTGATTCAGGTTGCGCTCAAACGGATCGGGTGAATAGAAATGGTGGGGGGTCTGCAGCATGGCCAGCTTGGGATCGCGCAGCATCCAGCCCATGGTCATCTGCAGAAAGCTGCGCGTGGGCACGTGGTCGCAGTCGAAGATGGCCACATACGGCGAAGTCATGGTCTTCAGCGCGGTGTTGATGTTGCCCGCCTTGGCATGCTTGTTGTCGGGGCGGGTCTTGTAGCCGATGCCGGCCTCGAAGGCGAACTGCTCAAACTCCTTGCGCCGC
>JBEKNO010000046.1:0-15871 GCA_049522735.1 Occallatibacter sp. | reverse complement strand
GCGGGCCAGCAACTCCTGAATGCTGAAGGGCTTGGTCACGTAGTCATCGGCGCCGGCGTCCAGCGCCTCCACCTTGGAGCGCTCGTGGTCGCGGACAGAGAGAATGAGCACCGGCGTAGCGGAGCGGGCGCGAATGGCGCGGGTGAGCTCGACGCCGGAGATGCCCGGCATCATCAGGTCGGTCACAATCAGGTCGGGCGGCCAATCCCGGAAGATCCGCAGGCCCTCCTCGGGATCGTTGGCGGTGCGCGCGTCATAACCTTGCGCGGAGAGCGCGGCGCGCAGCACGCGGGTGATCTGCGGTTCATCGTCGATAACCAGAATTCTGTCCGGCATGCCAGTTCTTCTTTCATCGGAAGATTACATCATCGGGTTGCCCCGGTATCATTCCGGTGGGGAAGTTATGGACGCGCGCATCTATTCATGGAATGCTCTGCGCTGGTCAGGGAAGGTTCTGCGCTGGTTCGCGGCCACGCTGCTGGCCATGCTGACCACCATCCTGATGGTCTGGCTGGGAGCCAATTCGACTGCCGCGGGGATGGTGTTTCTGGTGCTGGTGGTGTGGTCCGCCGCGCAGGCCGGAATCTGGCTCTCGCTGTACGTTGCGGTGCTTTGCGCGCTCTCATTCGACTACTTTTTTCTGCCCCCCATTCGCACCTTTCGCCTGGCCAGCGGGCAGGAATGGGTGGCCATGTTTTCGTTCCTGGCCTGTTGCCTTGTGGTGGGCCGGGTGGCGGAACTGGCGCGCCGCCAGACCCGGCACGCCGAGCAGCGGCGGGAGGACGTGGAGAGGCTTTACGAACTGAGCCAGGAGATGATGCTGCACGAGGACGCCGCAGGGCTGATCCGCGACCTGCCGCGGCTGATCAACCGCATCTTTGCCCTGGACGGGGTGATTCTGTATGTCTGCGGCCAGGACCAGTTCTACGCCTCGGCTGCTGAGTTGCCCGAGAGCGTGCAGGCCGGCATGCGGGCCATGACCCAGGGCCAAAGTCCAACGATTTCAACGCGATCGGGCTTCTACGCGACGGCGCTGATGCTGGGCCTGCGGCCGGTGGGGGCCCTGGGCTGGCGGCCGGCGCGGATTTCCCGCGAGGTGGCCACGGCGGTGAGCGCCCAGGTGGCTATCGTGCTGGCGCGGTCCATCGCCATCGAGGCTACAGCGCGCATAGAAGCTGCCCGCGAGGGAGAACGGCTGCGCACGGCGCTGATCGACTCTCTGACCCACGAACTGCGCACCCCGCTGACCTCCATCCGCGCCGCTGCCACCACGCTGCAGGAGGCCGAGGGGCTGGACGAGGCCGGGCGGCTGGACCTGGCGGCCATTGTCGATGAGGAGGCGGCGCGGCTGGATTCGCTGATCGGCGCGGCCGTGGAAATGGCCGAGATCGACGCCAACGTGGTCGAGGTCCACCTGATTCCGCAGCATCCCCGGGCGCTGCTGGAACAGGCCGTGGAGGAGTCGCGAAAGATTCTGGCCTCGCACCGGGTCTTGATCGCCGTGGAGGGCGGGGAGAAGCAGGGCGAAATGGACCAGCCGGCCTGGTTCGATCCGCACCTGCTGGGCAGAGTCTTGCGCCACCTGCTGGAGAACGCGGCGATTTATACTCCGCCGGGCAGCCGCGTCACTCTGAGCAGCCGCCGGGCCGGAGACCGGCTGGAGTTTTGCGTGGAGGATAATGGCCCCGGCATCGATGCCCTCGACCTGCCGTTGATCTTTGAGAAGTTTTACCGCGGCAAGCGGGGCGCCATTGCAGGCAAGGGCTCGGGAATGGGCCTGGCCATCACCCGCGCCATTCTGGCCGCGCACGGCGGGGCCATCGAGGTTTCCAGCGTTCCGGGGCAGGGATCCAGCTTCCGCTTCTGGGTGCCGCTGGTGGAGAAGGAGCCGGCAGGCAAGGGGAAGGCGCAGATTTTTTCTGATTGATCCGCCTACTTTGGCTCTTCGCTCCAGTCGCAGGGGATTTCGCGGCGCTTGGCGGAGCTTTCCACGGCCCACTCCAGCAGCCGGGCTACGCGCCATGCATCCAGCGCAGCCACCGGAGCGGGGGCTTTGCCGAGGAGCGCGTCGCGAACGCCCGCATAGTAGAGCCTATAGTCGCCGGGGATGGGTGCGACGGGGCGGGTGACCATGCCGCCGTCCACATCAATACTGAGCGTGCCCCAGTTGGCGGCTGGCTCCTGCCCCCAGGATGCGTCTTCGATGCGGGTGATATGGGCGAGCGCTTCCTCCTGGGGATCCGTACCCCACTTCCCGTAGTTTCCCTTTGTGCCGCGCAGGTGGAAGCGGGGCCGGGCCAGCGAGGAGAGGCAGTTGGCGCCGAGCGTGACCCAGAGACGCGGATAGTGCAGGCGCAGGGTGAAGGAGTCGTCGGAGCCGTTGCCGTCGCGCTCGCGGAGCACCTCGGCGCTCACTGCCTCGGGATTGCCGAAGAGCAACAGGGCCTGGTCGGCGATATGGGTTCCCAAATCCAGCAGGAGCCCGCCGCCCTGCGACGGATCTTCTTTCCAGGCCGCTCTTGTAACCGGTCGCCAGCGGTCGAGGTTGGATTCGAAGTACACCAGGCGGCCCAGAGAGCCCTCGGGAAGCAGTTTCTGAAGGGTCTGAAATTCCGAGTCCCAGCGGCGTTCATGGAAGGGCGCGAGGAGCAGCTTTCTCTCCGCGGCCAGGCGCATCAACTGGGCTATCTCGGCTGAAGTCACGGCCACCGGCTTATCCACCACCACGTTCTTGCCAGCCTGAAGAACCTGGCGGACCAGGTCGAAGTGGGTGCCGCTGGGGGTGGTCACCACGATCAGATCAAGCGTGCGGTCTGCCAGCATGGCGTCGAGGGAGCGGTAGGTGGTAATGCCGGGATAGCGCTCGGCGGCGTGGTTGGACGTGCGTTCGACAACGGCAGCCAGTTCCAGTCCCTCGACCGACGAGAGCAGCGGCGCGTGAAAGACCCGCCCGCCTAAACCGAAGCCTACCAAGCCGACTCGAATCATCTCTTCCTCCCAGTCAGAGCGGAGTTAGCGGTGTTAGCCGCGCTTCGCGCGCGTTAGCGGAGCTGACTGCGCCTTCTCCGTTGCCTTGGATCACCCCGCCAACTCCGCTAACCCCGCTGACTCCGCTTTCACCGGTTAGCCTTCGAGTTTATACCGGGTCTCGGCCAGGCGGTAGAGGCGCCGCCAGACCAGGCGATTCATGGTGACCACCATGAGGGAGATCATGATGGTGGCCAGCAGCAGGATGGGAAAACGGCCGCTGTCGGTGGCGGCGTCGATTTGCGCGCCCAGGCCGATGGTTTCCAGGGTGCGGTCTTTCACGTGCGAATACTCGGCCATGACGGAGGCGTTCCAGGCTCCGCCGGAGGCCGTGATCATGCCGGTGATGAGGTAGGGGAAGATTCCGGGAAGAATGAGCCTGGTCCAGCGCTGCCAGCGGGTGAAGCGGTAGAGGGAGGCGACCTCGCGCAGATCGGCGGGGATGGATATGGCTCCCGCGATGACGTTGAAGAGGATGTACCACTGAGTGCCGAGCAGCATGAGAGCCACGGAGCCGATGCCCAGACCGCCACCGATCTCCACCAGGCCGATGAGCAGGATGGGGAAGAAAGCTGTAGCCGGGATCGAGGCCATGATCTGCGCCAGGGGCTGGATGATGCGGGCGAGGCGGGGGTTGAAGCCGATGGCGACGCCCACCGGAATGGTCCAGGCGGCGGAGATGAGCAGGGATGCGTTGACGCGCAGGAAGGTGGCCGCCGCGCCTTCCAGCAGCAGGCGCAGCTCCGGCCAGGTTACGGTGCGGAGCATGAGAATGGCCTGCGTGGCTCCCCAGCATGCAACCAGGATGGCGGCCGTGGCCAGAGCCCACAGCGCGGGGGATGCATTGCCGCGGGTCGGGTCTTCGTCCAGCGGTTGGACGATGCGGCATTCCCTGCTGCGCGCCATGCGGCGGTAGATGGGTTCTTCCACGCCGCTCAGGATGCGGCCGGGAAAGGAATTGAAGAGAGTGGATCTGCGCAGCAACTCAAGGATGGGAGAAGTGACACGTTCCGCTGACTCCACCTGCTCGAATTTGAATTTGTCGCTCCAGGCGATGAGCGGACGCCAGACCAGTTGATCGGTGGCTACGACGATCAGAATGACCGCCGCGATGCCGGCCAGCAGGGCGCGAACGTCGCCGGTATAGGTGGCCGTCTGGATATAGCTGCCCAGGCCGGGCAACTGGAAGTTGCGCTCACCCATGGTGAAGGTTTCGCAGAAGATGAGGGCGAACCATCCGCCGGCCACGGAGACGATGGAGTTCCAGACCAGGCCGATGGCGGCGTAGGGCATTTCAAGCTGCCAGAATCGCTGCCAGGCGGAGTAGCGGTAGATGCGCGAGGTTTCGACCATCTCCCTGGGGATGGTCTTCAGCGATGAGTAGAAACTGAAGGCGAGGTTCCATACCTGGCCGGTGAAGATGAGCAGGATGATGCCCATCTCAATGCCCATCTGGTGGCCGGGAACCAGCGCCACCATGGCCAGCACCACGGGGGGCAGAAAGCTGAGCACGGGAATGGATTGCAGAATATCCAGGACCGCGACCATCCACGGTTCAATTCTGGGATTATAGGCGGCGATGTAGCCGTAGGAAATGGCGAAGACCAGGCTGATGAGGTATGCGATTCCCATGCGCACGATGGAGTAAAAAGCGTAGACCGGCAGAGCGCTGATGGAACTGGAAATGGGCACCACGGGGAGGGGCTTCCCCAGCCAGTAAACGCCCGTGCTGACGATGGAAAAGAAGATGGTGAGCCCGCAGGCGGCTACTCCAAGATCGATAAGGAAGGGCCAACTGCGGACGGTGACCGGCGATCGCGCCAGGGGGTGTTGAGTATTCACTGGCTGTCCTCACGGTCGGCAATTTCCTCGGCAATATCCTCTTCGGGCGCATCGGGCAGCACGAAGCGGCGGCGGCCGGCGTCGTAGTCGAAGAGCTCGGCGTAGCGGCCCCAGGCCACGGCGGTTTCAATCTGATGCAGGCATTCCTCCTCGCTGAACTGCTCGTCGAGCATATCGAGGAAGAAGTCTTCCGGGATGGTGTGATCGCTCTTGGATTCCAAAGCGCGGCGAATCTGGCGCAGCAGCAGGACGTGCTGAACCGCGGCGTCGCGAAAGAGTTCCTTCTGGCGGAGAATCTCGGAGTTGGCGAACTCCGCTCCGCTTTCGGTGATGGCCACGTCGCCTTCTTCGACGGTGAGGAAGCCGAGCAACTGGGCGGCGTCCACGATGGGCAGCAGGTCGTCGATCTCAAAGGCCAGGTCGTCGGCCAGGCGGTAGATATCGTCGCGGCCGCCTTTATCGAGCAGCAGTTCGAGCAGTCCGGCCATGCCGCCGGGACGGGCGTGGGGCAGCATCTGGTAGCGCATCTGGCGCTGGTCGCGCACCCGTATCTGTTGATCGGGCGCCTCGGCCGGCGCCACGTCGGGTTGGGTGAGCACCTTGTAGATGTAGTCCACCAACTGCGTGAAAGGTTCGGATTTGCGTTCGCGGGGTTGCGGAATTTGCACGCGGAAGTCGGTGCGGATGTGGCCGGGGTTGCGGCCGAAGACGATGATGCGGTCGGCCAGCAGCACTGCCTCTTCGATGTTGTGGGTAACCAGGAAGACGGCCTTGGTGTGCATCTTCTTGTTGGCCCACAGCTCCAGCAATTCACTGCGCAGGTTCTCGGCCGTCAGCACGTCCAGGGCGGAGAAGGGCTCGTCCATGAAGAGCACCTCCGGCTCCACCACCAGGGCGCGGGCAAATCCCACGCGCTGCTTCATGCCGCCCGATAATTCTTTAGGGTAAGCAGACTCAAAGCCATCCAACCCGACGGTATCCAGCATCTTCATGCTGCGCTGGCGGCGCTCCTCCGGGCTGACGCCGCGGGCCTGCAGCGGGGCTTCAACGTTTTCAAGAACCGTGAGCCAGGGAAAGAGGGCAAAGCTTTGAAAAACGATGGAGACGTTGATCTCGGCGTCGGCGATGGGCTTCTCATGCCAGTAGACCTGGCCTGCGGTGGGCGTGGAGAGCCCGGTCAGGATGCGCAGCATGGTGGACTTGCCGGAACCGGAGGGGCCGAGCAGGGCAAGAATCTCTCCGGGCACGATCTCAAGGTCGGTGGCGGAGATGACCTGAATGCGGTTCTGGCTGGGCTGGGCGTAGTATTTTTCGATCTTCTCGGCGCGAATAATGGGTTCCACGGCCGTGGCTGTGGTCCGGCCTTCGCTGGGAATGACCGCTTCCTGCATGGCTGGTTCTCCGGTAGGGGGTCCGCGGGGTAAGGCCGCGGCGTGTTGTTATTGCCAGTGTATGTTTTTTTGGTTGCTTGCAGATGAATCAAGGCACGTAAGAACGGATTTTACGCTTACTGATCGATAGCGATGCGCAAAATCCCTGTTAGAGTTCGCGGCGGCCTTCCAATGCGCGCGCCATAGTCACTTCGTCGGCGTATTCGATGTCGCTGCCGGCGGGAACGCCGGTGGCTATGCGCGTGATCTTGACCGAAGGGCTGCGCAACGCGGTTGCGAGCCAGTTGGCGGTGGCTTCGCCCTCCAGCGTGGGGCTGGTGGCGAGGATGACCTCATCCACCTCGCCGCGCTCGACGCGCGCGACCAGGGTGCCGGTGCGCAACTGGTCGGGGCCCACGCCGTGCAGGGGCGAGAGGGTTCCGTGCAGGACGTGGTAAACGCCCTGGTAGCCGCCCTGCGCGCCTCGCGCCCGCTCCACCGCTTCGATGCTTGTGGGCTCCTCGACCACGCAGACCAGGCGCCTGTTGCGGATGGGACTCGAGCAGTAGGCGCAGGGATCGACGTCGGTGACGTTGTTGCAGACCGAGCACAAACGCAGGCTGGCCTTCAGGCCGCGCACCGCCTCGGCCAGGGCCGCGGCATCCTCGTCGCTGGAGCGCAGGATATGGAAGGCGAAGCGCTGGGCGCTCTTCGAGCCCACGCCGGGGAGCTTCTTCAACTCTTCAATAAGCCGGGCCATGGGCTCGGCATAACGTGACACGATCAGCGCCTCCTACAGCGTCCGATAAACGATCCCGGCAAACTCATCGCCGTTCATCATGCCCTTGCCCCAGGCACCATCGAATTCCGCGGTGGGCTTTTTGGCCACGGCTTCCGCTTCGCTGGCTCCGGACGCCTTGAGTGCTGCGACCTTGTCGCGCACCGCCGCAAGCATATCGTGGTACTTCTGGAAATCGCTCTTCGATCCCAGCGGTCCATGGCCGGGAATGATCTTAGTCTGGTTGCCGGCGACCGCCAGGGCCTTTTCACTGGCGCGAATCATGCCGCCGATGGAGCCGCCTGTCCCTTCGTCGATGAACGGGTACATGCCGTTGAACCAGATGTCGCCCAGGTGCAGCACATCGGCCTTGTGAAAGTGAATGTAGATGTCGGTGTCGGTGTGCGCGGGACGGAAATGAACCAGGTCGAGCGAGTCGCCGTTGTGCCAGAGCTCGAGGTCGTCGTCGAAGGTGACCGCCGGCAGCGCCCCGGCTGGAGTGGGCGGAAAGGTGGTGTGAAACATCTTCATGGTCTGCGCCGTGGAAAGACGCTCGCGGGTTTTCCGGTGGGCGAAGATGGTGAATCCGGCGGCGTGCAGGCCCTCGTTGCCGTCCGTGTGGTCGAAGTGCCAGTGGGTATTGATCAGCGCATCGGCAGGGTTCTTGCCCAGGGCGCCGATGGCCTGAAGTATCCTCGGACCCGCCGTGGCAAAGCTCGAATCGATGAGGATGTTGCCCTCCGGGCCGGTCTGCAGGGCCATGTTGCCACCCGCCCCTTGCAGCAGGTAGACGTTGTCATAGAGCTTGGTGGTCTTGATGGGCGTGTTCAGTGCGCCGGCGCGCGCCTGAACGACTGCGTTCGGGAGCGGGCTTGGGGCCGGCGCGGCCTGAGCCTTAATCCAGCGCGGAGCCATGGCCGCCGCCCCCGCCGCCACGCCCAGTTCGAGAAAACTCCTGCGATTCAATCCTTCGAGCATCGTTTTACCCTCCATGCTGGGTGGGAATCCACGAACTTCACCCGGCCTTATCTTTGAAATCTCAGCCCATCCCCGGCAGCTTGAGGCCGCCGAGCAACCCTTGCAAGCTCGACTGCATGGCCTCATCCGCTTTGCGTCCGGCATCGTTGACCGCGGCCACCACCAGGTCCTCGAGCATCTCCACGTCGGGCTGGCCGCCGCCCAGGCCAACGACCGCCGAGGGGTCGATATGAATTTTAAGTAGTTGCTTCTTGCCGTTCATGGACGCGGTTACGGCGCCGCCGCCGCTCGTTCCCTCCACCACGGTCTGGCCCAGCTTGCGCTGGACTTCCTCCTGCATCTGGTTGGCCTGGGAGAGCATTTCCGAGATTTTGAGCGGGTTGAGCATGGATTGGTTACCTCGTTGGGGTATGCGGTCACTTGGGGCGAAGATCGAGCACGCTGCGGACTTCGGCTTTGAAGATCTTCTTTGCCCGCTGCACTAAAGGATGGGCCAGCGCGGCCTCCTGAATCTTGCCGGCCGGAAGCGCGGAAACAGCGGCCGGAGCTGTTGTGTCGCCGGGAAGCACCAGGAAACGCGTGGACGCGCCCAGGCGTTGCAGCTCCTGGCGAATGATTTTCTCCGCCGCGGCATTCACCGTCAAGCTGAGCATCTTTTTGCCTACTCCGGGCACTACAATGCGCAGGCTGGCGCCATCGAGGGTCCATGCGCCGGAGCCCAGCAATTGCGCGGCGGAGCTGTGCCCGGCCGCGACCAGCGCGGAGCCGATGGCGTGGCGCAGGGACTCCATGGCGGGTAGGCTCACGGCGGTTTGAGGCGCCTTGGCCAGCGCGCCTTCGGTAAGGGTTGTGGCGTAGCCGGCGGGCTGAGTGGCCGCGGCGGGAAAGGGCGTGGCGCCCTGAATAGAACTGCCGGAGGCCTGGCCTGCGATGACGGGCACGGGTGAAGGCGAGGCGCGTTCCAGTTCGGCGACGGGGGCTGAACTCGCCGCTGCGAGCTTGAGAGCCGGCCCCGCGCTCAAGCCGCCGCCGGAGGGGCCAAAGGGGGAGATGGACGGGGCGGCCTGTGTGACAGCGGGCGCCGGGCGCGAGGGGCTTGCCGTGGCGCGGGAAGCGGAAGGCGGGGCCGAGCCGCGGACTGCCGCGCCGCCGGAGACTCCGCTCAGCAGCTCTTCGATGGGCAAAAGGCGCTGGGCGTGAATCAGCTTGAGCAGGCCCAGTTCGAGATGGAAGCGCTGCTCCTGGCGGTAGTTAAGATCGTCGAAGGTGCGCAGGACGATCTGCAGATTGCGGGTCAGTTCTTCCTCTGTGAACAGGAGGGCGGTGCGCGCGGCGCGCGCGCGCTCATCGGCGGAGATCTGCAGCAGTTCGGTCTGCTCGCCGCCCAGCTTGGCCATCAGAGCATTGCGCAGGTAGCGGACCATCTGGCGGGCCAGCGAGGAGGGGTTGTGGCCGGCATTGACCAGCAGGTTTAGCTGCTCCATCAGCTCGGCGCTCTGGCCGGCGGCGACGGCTTCCAGAAGGCGCTCGAATACGGCGTTGGGCGCCGCGCCCATCAGCTCGCGAATCTGCGCCGCGGAGAGCACGGGCCGGCCCTTCTCGATTGGCGCGGAGGCGATGGCCTGGTCCATGATGGAGAGCGCGTCGCGCATGGAGCCGTCGCCGGCCTCGGCCAGCAGGGCCAGAGCGCCTTCTTCGGCCTCCACCTGCTCCTCAACGGCGATCATCTTCAACTGGGCAAGAATGTCGTCGAATTTGACGGCATGAAAGCTGAAGTGCTGGCAGCGGGAACGAATGGTCTGGGGAATGTCCTCCGGCTGCGTGGTGGCCATCATGAAGATGATGTGCGCGGGAGGCTCTTCCAAAGTCTTGAGCAGCGCGTTGAAGGCCGCGTCGGTGATCTGGTGGGCCTCGTCGAGGATGTAGATTTTGTAGCGGTCGCGGGAGGGAGCGTAGCGGGCGGCGTCGCGCAGTTCGCGTATCTCGTCGATGCCGCGGTTGGTGGCGGCGTCAATCTCGATCACGTCCACGGCGTTGCCCTGGCGGATCTCGATGCAGGAGTCGCACACGCCGCATGGTTCCGGCGTGGGGCGGGCCGGGGTTCCGATTTCAGTGCGGCAGTTGAGGGCCATGGCCACGATGCGCGCGATGGTGGTTTTGCCGATGCCGCGGTGGCCGCTGAAGATATAGCCGTGCGCGATGCGGTTCTGACTGAGGGCGTTGAGCAGGGTGCGGGTGACGTGGTCCTGGCCTGCCACGTCGGCAAAGCGCTGCGGACGGTATTTCCTGGCCAGAACCTGATAACCCATGGGTGCACCCGCTCCTTAGGCCCGCCCCGGTTATTCCGGAGTGGCCTAGATGGGATTGTATTATCTTGCCGCGGCTTTGATTTCAGCCTCGACCGCGGCTTTCATCACGCCGCAGTTGGAAAAGAAGCGGATGAGGCTGGCGGTGAGCGGCTGCATGGTCTCCGGTGAAGGGGCTTCGAGGTTTCCCCTCCTTGCGCCGGAAAGAAGGCGCAAGGATGGAGCACGGTGCCGCGAAGCGCCGGCCATCTTGAGTTCGCCGGCGCCCTGCGCGTCCAGGATGAGGGCGGTGAGCTTGCGGGCCAGGTCGAGGGGGAAGCTTTCGGCGACAAAGACCAGATTGCCGCGGGTGGTGATGACGACCGGGCCTTCGGCGGTGGTGAAGTCCTGCTCTTCGACACCCGGAGCGGTGGAACGCTGGGCGGCGAGGTCGGGCTTGAGGTCGGAGTATTTGCGGCCCAGATTGTTGGAGTAAATCTGGGCAAAGGTCTGGGCGGAGGCGGTATTCTTCCACACCGAGAGATAGAAGAGGGCCAGGGAGTTGGTGTTGGCCTGCTCTTCCGGCGTCTTGGCGCTGAGGCGCTGGCCGGCCCAGTAGAGGCCGCCGTCCCAGGCGGGGGTCAGGTCGCGCGCGGCGGCTTCGCCGGAGTAGATTTCGATGAGAATGTGCAGGTCAAGCTGGCCCACCTGGCCGATGTCGTAGGGTTTGTAGAGTTTGTCGACCAGGGGATGAATATCGGGCAGCAGGGGCACGGCGGGAATGTGGCGCTTCTCGTATTCGCGGGGGTTGAGGATCTCCCAACTGGAGGTGGGGGGGTGGTCCAACGCTCCGGCAAAGGCCGCGGCCTGGCCCTGGTCCATCCACACGTCCTGCTCGAAGCTGAGGCCCTCGCGATAAGGGAAGAGCAGCGACTCAGAGAGCAGCAGCGGGGCGCGGGCCAGGATGGGGGTGTTTTCCGAGGCGGACATTTGCTGCTTGACTAAATCCATGACCTCGGGATCTTTGACCAGGCTTTTGCCCATGGGCTTGAGAATGTAGTCCATCATGACGGCGGTGGCCTGGCCCTCGGCGACGGCTTCGCGGGCGGTGTCCATCTCGTCTTTGGCCAGGTGGTCGGTGTCGCTGGCGGCGTCGAGGGAGACGTCGGCGGGGGTCTGGTCGCTCCACTTGTCGAGGTCGGAGTGCTGATCCTGCAGGGCGTGCGTGAGTTCGTGGGCCAGGACCGGCTTTTGCTCTTCGATGTCTACCCAGTCGAGCAGGTTGACGGTCTTGGTTTTGGAGTCGTAGTAGGCCTCGATCTGCTCTTTCAGGAGCGCCAGCAGAAAGGGCTTGAGGGCGAAGTCGCGGTCCAGCAGGCCGAATTTCTTGAGCACGATTTCGCCGCGCTGCAGGCGCTTGGCGCCCTGATCTTCGTTGAATTTTTCCAGCAGGTAACTTTCCACGGCGGCGCGGGTGGTGAGCTGGCGCTTGACGGTGCTCTTGATGGGCAGGCCGGTCTCCTGGGAGGAGAACTTGAGCAGTTCATCGACCAGCGAGAAGAGTTGCTGCGCCTGGGCGGGGGTGATGTGGGTTTCGCCCTTGGCGGGGGATGGAGCCTGGGCCTGGGGCGGGGTGGTTGCGGGGGCTTGCTGCTGCGCCGGGGCCGCGGTTAACCCCGCAAGGCAGACCGCTGCCGCCAGGATCCATGGTTGCCAGACTCTTCCCATCACTCGCTGCTGCCTGCTCATCGGTTCTCCTGGCCGCTCCGGGCTTTTGGACCGGCGCGGCTGCATCTTCTTCCAAGGCTATAATCAGGAAGCGGTCCGGCGCGAGGTTGCACGTGGAAATCCGGACGCGCGACGGCGGAAAAACTCTCCTATGACTGAAATCGATCTTGCCGCAACCTTACAGGCCACGCCGCTGGCTGCGCTGCTGGAAAGCGCGGCCAGGCCGCATGAAACTGGAGCGCGAGAACTTTGCGCCTACCGGGGAGTGCTGACCCCACGGGAGTTGGACGCGCCAGCCAGTGAAATAGCGGCGCTGGCGCGAGGAGCCGCGATCCACGACCTGGGCTGGCTGAGGTGCGTGGCGGTACGCGGGGAAGACCGCTTCCGCTGGCTGAGCGGGATGGTGACTAACACCGTGAACGACCTGTTTCCAAACACCGGGGCATGGAACCTGGTGTTGAACGCGCAGGGGCGGATACAGGGCGACCTGACCGTCTGGCGGGAAGGCGAAGAGCTTTCACCCTACCGGCGCAACCCTGCCGCTACCACGCCAAGAAGCGGAGATCGCCTGCTGGGAACCCCTTTCGCCGGGGAATCCGGGCTGGAACTGGTGATTGCGGCCGACCAGTACGACCGGCTGATGGCGCACCTGAACAGCTTCATCATCATGGACGACGTGGAGCTGGTTGCGTTGGACGTTGAGCCGCCGGGCGAGGCGGGTTCGGATACCGCGGTTGGCCTTGCCGGTCCGCTGGCCGATGAGGTGCTGGGAAGGCTGGGCCTGCCGGTCTTTGCGCATCCCATGACCAGCACGCGCGTGGAGTGGAACGGGCTTGACCTGAGGATAGAGCGCGGGTATGGCGCGCTGGCGGCGCATTATCAGCTTTGGGCGCCGGCGGCGCGGCTCAGGAAGTTGTGGAATGCTCTGCGCACGGCGGGGGCGGCCCCGGTGGGAGCGGCGTCGGTGGAGGCGTTTCGCATTGCCGAAGGCATTCCCGCCTACAGGATTGATATTTCAGAGCGCGACCTGCCGCAGGAGACCTCGCAGATGCGGGCGCTGAACTTCAACAAAGGCTGCTACCTGGGGCAGGAGATTGTGGAGCGGATACGGTCGCGCGGGAGCGTTCACCGGCATCTGCGGGCGCTGGAACTGAGCGGGCCTTTGCCCGCTGCCGGGACGGAGCTGATGTTTGTGGATGCCGCGGGAAAGAGCGCCGCGGCCGGGCAAATTACCAGCGCGGCCGGATTGCCGTTCGCCTCGGGCAGCAGATTTTTCGCGCTGGGCATGATTCGCGGCGAGGCCGAGCAGGGCAATCAACCCTTGACCTACTCTGCAGGAACGGTTACGGGCACGGCCCGCATTCTGGCCGGGCCGCCTCGCCTTGACCGGATTAACGAGTAGCGAGTCAGCAAGTCAGCAGGTCAGCAAGTCAACGAGATGGATGGAAATCTGGAAATTATGAGCGAACCCCCCAAATTTACGGTGATTGACCGCCGCAAAATCAAGGCGGAGGAAGAAAAAGAGAGCGCGCAGTCTGCCGCGCACGAGCCGGAATCTGCGCCGGTGGATAAGGCTGAAGCGGTGAAGACGGGCGGCGGGCCGCGGCTGGTGGTAAACCAGGGCAGGCAGAAGTCCGGGCCTGAATCGGCCGCGGCGAAGGCTCCTGAGGGCGCAACGGAGCCGCCGGCGCAACCGGAAGCGGAGTTGCCGCCCCCGCCCACAGCCGAGGAGAGCCGGGAGCAGAAGAGCGCCTACGACGCCTCCACGCAGCGGCTGGAAGAAATGATCCGGGCGCAGAATCCGGCTGTGGGCGCGCAGCCGGAGATCGGGTTTGAGCACCTGGTGCAGCAGTTCTACGTTACCGCCATGATCCAGATGGGAGCGGGGACGCAGGAGGGCCAGCGGCCTCGCGTGGATATTCTGGGCGCGCGCAACACCATCGACCTGCTGGGCGTGCTGGCCGATAAGACCAAAGGGAACCTGACGGCAGCCGAGGACCAGATGCTGCAGACGATTCTTTTCGAGTGCCGGATGGCCTTTCTGGAGCTGACCAGCATGATCAGCGTGCAGGGCGTTCAGCCGCCGCCTCCACCTCCGCCGGGAAAAAGCTGACTTGGTTTTGCGGTTTCACCCTAGCCGCGAAAACAAAAACGCGGAACCCAGAGGGCGCCCCGGTGGGGTACCCGGCACCGGAAGCCCCAAAAGCTCCGTGCCCCATCCTTTCGCCTTTTTTCTGGCGAAAGGGTGGGAAACCAAGACCCTCGACCAGCCGTGTTAATGAGGAGCAGATGGAAGGCTTGCTCGCATTTCTGGGTACTGGAACCTCGATGGGAGTTCCAACGCTGGGGTGCGGCTGCGCGGTGTGCGCTTCAGAGGATGCGCATGATCGCCGTCTGCGGCCCTCGGTGCTGGTGCGGTGGAACGAGACCGGGCAGGGCGGCCGGGAGCGCGCGGTGGTGATCGATACGGGGCCGGACTTCCGCGAACAGGCCCTGCGCGCCGGGCTGAAGCGGGTGGACGCGGTGTTTTATACGCACTCCCACGCGGACCATATTCTGGGGCTGGACGATCTGCGGCCGCTGAGCTTTGCGGCAGTTCGCGAGGGCGGGCCAATCCCGCTTTACGCTTCGCCGGAGACGGCGGCGCTGCTGGAGCGGATGTTTGAGTACACCTTTTCGGCGCAGGCTACCTATCCGACGCGGGCGCGGGTCGAACTGCAGCCGCTGGGCGAGCGCACAGCGGTCCACGGGGTGGAGTTCCTGCGCGTTCCGGTGCAGCACGGGGAGATGGAGATTGCCGGCTTTCGCTTTGGGAGCGCCGCGTACCTGACCGACGTGAGCGCCATTCCCGAGGAGAGCTTCGCGCTGCTGGAGGGGCTGGATCACCTGGTGCTCTCCGCGCTGCGCCACCAGCCGCATCCCAGCCACGCTACCGTGGAGCAGGCGCTGGGCTGGGCGCGGCGGATTGGCGCCAAACAGACCTGGCTGACGCACATCGCGCACGAGTTGGGCCACGAAGTGACCAACCGCGCGCTGCCGGCCGGCGTGGCTCTCTCCTACGACGGCCTGACTGTTCCCGTGACCCTATGAGCGATGCTGCGCGCATGATTCCCGTTTATCGCTCGGTCCAGGAGATCCCTGCCGGATTTGACGGCTGCGTGGCCGTCATCGGCAACTTCGATGGCGTGCATCTGGGCCACCGTGAAATTCTGCGCGCGGCGGTGGAGGAGGGGCGGGGCTCAGGAGCGCGGGCGGTTGCCGTTACCTTCGATCCCCACCCGGAACGGTTTTTGCGTCCGTCGCAGGCGCCGCGGCTGCTGACGCCCATGGAGGAGCGGATTCGGCTGCTGGGGGCGACGGGGATCGATGCGGTGGTGATGCTCAGCTTTGACGCGGCGCTGGCTGAGTTGCCGGCGCGGGAGTTTGTGCGCGGGATTCTGGTGCGGGCTTTGGGCGTCCTGGCCGTGCATGAGGGCGGAAACTTCCGCTTTGGCCACAACGCAGAGGCAGGAGTTGCGGAATTGCGGAGGCTTGGCGGGGAGTTTGGCTTTGGCGTTCATGTGCATGCGCCGGTGCGGGTTCACGGGCTGGAGGTATCGAGCTCGGCGATTCGGGCGCTGGTGGCGGCGGGGGATGTGCGCAGGGCGCGATGGATGCTGGGGCGGGCTTTCGAGGTGCGTTCAACGCCGGCCAGGGGACGCGGGATCGGGACGCGGCTGCTGGTGCCTACGGTGAACCTGGCGCCGTACGAGGGACTCTTGCCGGGTTTCGGGGTTTACGTCTCGCGGCTCACGGTGGGTGGGCGCTGCTTTCAGGCGGTGACGAATGTGGGCAACCGGCCAACGTTTGGTGAGGCGTCGTTT
>JBEKNO010000045.1:0-28461 GCA_049522735.1 Occallatibacter sp. | reverse complement strand
GGAGTATCAATGATATTGATGAGGTAATCGCGCCAGGTGCAGGTGGTGGCGGCCGAGGTGATGGTAATGCCGCGCTCCTGCTCCTGCTCCATGTAGTCCATGGTCGCCGTGCCCTCATGCACTTCGCCGAGGCGGTGCGTGATGCCGGTGTAATACAGGATGCGCTCAGTCGCAGTCGTCTTCCCGGCGTCGATGTGCGCCATGATGCCGATGTTCCGGCAGCGATTCAGGGGTACGGTGCGAGCCACGGCATTTATTCCTTGCGGGCAAAACCGCCCGCGGTTTCTGATTCATCAACAAATCTGGGTGCCCCACCCTCGCCACGTCCTTGTTTTTGTGGCTAGGGTGGGAACCGAATATTCCCCGCCCTACCAGCGGTAGTGGGCAAAGGCCTTGTTGGCCTCGGCCATGCGGTGCACGTCTTCCTTCTTCTTCATGGCCGCGCCGCGCCCGTTGGCCGCGTCCAGCAACTCGTTTGACAGCTTGTCGGTCATGCCCTTCTCGCCGCGGCCGCGGCCGTAGGTGATCAGCCAGCGGATGGCCAGCGAGGTGCGCCGCTCGGGATTCACCTCGATGGGCACCTGGTAGTTGGCTCCGCCCACCCGGCGGGTCTTCACTTCCAGCAGCGGCTTGCAGTTCTCCACCGCCTTCTTGAAGAGCTTCAAGGCATCGTCGCCGCCGCCCTTCTCCTCCAGGTTCTTCATGGCCTGGTAGAAGATGCTCTGGGCCGTCGACTTCTTGCCGTCCCACATCATGGAGTTCACAAACTTGGTGACCAGCGTGGACCCGTAAACCGGGTCCGGCGCCACTTCCCGCTTCGCAATGTGCCCTTTTCTCGGCATAGTTCCTCAAATACAGCCATTAGCTTTTAGCTGTTAGCTATTAGCCCATCTCGTCCGCTCCAGCCGTCTCGCTCAATCCATCGCCGCCGGAGCTAAGAGCTAATAGCTGCTCTTTACTTCTTCGCCGGCCCGCCCTTGGCGCGCTTGGCTCCATACTTCGACCGGCTCTGCTTGCGCTCGTTCACGCCCACCGAATCCAGCGTGCCGCGCACCACGTGATAGCGGACGCCGGGCAGATCTTTCACGCGGCCGCCGCGAATCAGCACGATGGAGTGCTCCTGCAGGTTGTGGCCGATCCCTGGGATGTAGGTGGTGACCTCGATCCCGTTGGTCAGCCGCACGCGGGCTACCTTGCGCAGGGCCGAGTTCGGCTTCTTGGGCGTTTGTGTATACACGCGGGTGCACACTCCGCGCCGCTGCGGCGAGGCCTGCAGGGCCGGCGACGCCGTCTTGTACCGCGGGGCCGTGCGCCCCTTGCGAACCAACTGATTGAATGTCGGCAAACTGAAACTCCTTACCTCAAAAAACCGTGACCCTTCAACTTCCTGAGCCGCGCACAGACTCTTGGGGCCGTTCCGGCGCTGGACGGCAAATCAGCCGTTTAAGCGCACAGAAGCCCTAACGTTGCTGCTTCGCGTCTGCCTTCGTTCCCACTTCAGACGAGAACCGGGACGGTGGCCGGGCGTTTACCCGCTTTTGGCGGGTAAAGCCAACTCCGTTTCGCGGTTCCGGCCCGCATAGCCCTCCAAGGTGGAGAACGCGCGGGCGCCGTAGCGATTTTCCCCCTGCCCTTCGCAAGAAGAGAGCGATTTCGGGGATATGTATGGCCGGTTGACTGCACCTGGCCTGGGGTTCAACCCGCGCCGATTTCCGCCTGGCCGGGCTACCCTTTCGCCCTAATCCGTTTAGACACACGGACAAAGGCGTTCTTGCGGAACCATTTAACCATATCAAGAAACGGGGGCGGGGTCAATGAATTCTCCCCCGCCCCCCAGGAATTTTCCCTTTTATTCGATGGATTTCAGCTTCCAGGTCTCGCCATCGAGGACAAAGTCGGCATGGCGCTTGGCGCTCAGCTTGTTCACGGGGGTGCTGGCAATCTTCTGTACCGTGCTCGGGAAGCCGTCCAGAACCTGGGTCTCCCTGAAAAAGGCTCCCTTAGCCGTCGACGCGCCGGGAAGCACTTCGCTCTCGGGTTCCTCGACGTACTCAGCTTTGAGGTGATTGGCGCCCACCGTGACCAGAATGATCGTATAGTGCGTATCGCCGGCGTTCTCCGGGTGCCACTCGATCACATCGCCCCCATTAGGCAGCTTGAACGCCTTCTTGCCTTCAGGGGTCAGCTTGAAGTCGGCCCAGAATTGGTTGGGATAGACCTTGATCCGATCCCAATACTTGGCCGTGTAGCCCTCCCTAAAGCCCAGTTCGTCCACTACAACGTTGATTCCCACCGGTGGGGTTTGATCGTATTTTGCCTGGATCAAGGCCTTCGCGCTGGCTTGCGTCAGCTCCGGCTCCGGTTTGCAGCCGCTCAGCAACAAGCCAGCCACCAGCACGACCGGCACTCCAATAAGAATCATCCTCGCCCTGTTTTTCATATTTCCTCCGTACAGCACAGAAAAACGGATCAATTTGACTCGACCCGCATTTTTCACCTGCTTTCTCCCGTTGTCAATGGCGTTGCGGGTAACCGTTGCGCATGGCATCCGGATTTCTATCCTGGAAAGCGAAAATTACGCCTCGTGACCTGAAAATATACGCGCCTTCCGCTCTTTACGTTCCCTGGTCAGCGCCCCGCATCCGTTGTGATCCTGCTCACCAGCAACTCCAGAAATCCCTTCTGATCCGATTGCAGGCAGACCTGGGCATTGGGAGCGCCATCGACAGACCGGGTAAATCCCTTGTCGTCCACCTCCAGGCGCATGGGCGTGGCCGGGCACAGATCGGGCCGAATGGCATAGGTCACGGCCACCGGGTCAAAGAGCGTGGGCGCCAGCGGATGCTCCGTGTTGCCGCCCAACCACTGGTGATAGAGCAGGGTTAGCTGGTCGGTAAGCGGCGATCCGTGGGAAAAGATCGTCTCCCGCTCCTTGGTCTCCAGACGGATCTGGGTCGAATCCAGCGGCATCATGAAGACCGGCACACCCGATGCCAGCAGCGCTTTGGCTCCTGCCGGGTCGCAGAGAACATTCCACTCCGCATCCGGCGGCTGCCGTTCTCCGTTCCGCCCGTCGTAGCCCCGGTAGATGCTGCCGCCCATCAGCACCACCCGCTTAAGCTGGCGAAAGGTAGCCGGGTCGCGCTCGATGGCCGCCTGCACGTTGAAAAGCGGGCCGATGGCGATCAGAGTGATGCGGTATGGGTAGGCGCGAATCTCGTCAAGGAGAAACCCGGCCGCATCGTCATGCTTTTTCTGCTCCGCCAGGCGCGCCCACGCGGCTTCGATTTCGTTTGAAACTAACATTTCTAACGCGTGTGTGCAGCCGGGGTTCCAAGAGGTAGACTTCTCTTGAGCATAGGCCGCCTGCGTGAATACATTGTCATGCACTGTCGGAACGCCGGGCACCACAATAATGTCGCTATGCCCCACCGACCCCAGGTACCGATTCACCAGCTTTGCGCGCAACTCCGTATCGCCGTAGGTGGTGGTGACGCCCAGCAGGCGCAACTCCGGGCTGCGCAGGGCTAGGGCCAGCGCAAAGGCATCGTCGATGTCGTCGCCGATATCGGTGTCGAGAATGGCCAGTTGAGGCTCCGCCGCAAGCTGCCCGGCAGCGGGAGCCGTTTGCCCGCCTGCTCCGGCCGCCATCACGCCCAGCGCCGCAAATGCGATTGAGAATAGCAAGATCTTCATGCACAACACTGTAACCGAAGCAGTGACCTGGTGCGTGGCCCACCTTTTGAATCACCACAAATGAGTCACCACAAAAGTGAGGGTGCCCCATCCTTTTCTGGTTATTTTAACGGTGGGTAACCCGCCCTAAAGACCGTACCCTTCAAGAAATTCAGGTGTGTTTGGCCGCAAAGAAGCTCAAAGCCGCGTCGCCCTGTTCCAGCAGGCGAGTCCGTTCGAGTGCGCCGTATCGCTCCTCAAGCCGCTCATTGCGGCGATGCTCGGCGATGACCAGCGCGCCCGGCGCGAGCAACTCCACCAAACCGCCGCCCAGCAACCCCAGCGTCTTCCCGTACTCCTCCACTGCCTCATACGGCGGATCGAGAAAGACCAGATCGAAGGCCGGCGGCACTCTCGGCTTCCGGCACGAACTTACGCCCATTGCGAATCTCCGCAGCCAGGCTCCCACGCCGCAGGCGTGTACCCGGAATCCCGCCGTCACCCCCAGTCTGGCCAGGTTGGCGCGCAGCACCTTGAGCGCCGCCGGGGCGCGCTCCACAAAGTCCACGCTTGCGGCTCCGCGGCTCAGCGCCTCCATCCCCACCGCTCCCGACCCGGCATACAAATCCAGAAACGCCGCGCCCTCGATGCGCGGCGCCAGCACGTTGAACAGGGTCTCCCGCAACCGGTCGCTGCTGGGCCGCGTAGCGAGGCCTGCCGGAGCCTCCAGCCTGCGGGAACGAAACTTGCCTGCTATGATGCGCATCGCACTTCAGCATACCGGACCGCGACCCACTACAATTTAGATATGCGCGGCTGGTCAATCCCGATGGGCCGTTGGATGGGCGTGGAGATGCGCGTCCACGCCTTCTTCCCCTTGCTGGCGGTGGTTTGCCTGCTGCTCAGCGCTTCTGACGGGGTAGGGCGCGGCCTGGCCCTGTTCCTGGTGCTGGTGGCCGCGGTGGTGGTGCGCGAAACCGCCCGCATCCTGGTGGCCGCCTGGCTGGGACTGCGCCTGCGCGCCATTCTCCTGCTGCCCATCGGCGGATTCTTCGCCTACGCCAATCCCGAAAGCCAGGAGAGCGCCACCAGCGGCGGCGGGCAGTTTGCCATGGCGCTGGCCGGTCCGCTGGCCAACCTGGCCACGGCGCTGGTCCTGGCCGCTACGTTTCTGGGCGCCAGCGGCGATATCCGGCTCCTCGACCAGCCCCTCATCTCCTCCGCTTATCTGCTGCGCGGCATGGTGTGGATGCAGGCCGGGCTGGGCCTCCTGCACCTGTTGCCCGCTTATCCGCTGGACTGCGGCCGCCTGATCCGCAGCAGTTTTGCCCGCAGGCACGGCTTCGCTCCCGCCGGCCGCGCCGCCGCCGGCCTGGGCCAGGTGCTGGCGCTCGCTGCCATGGTGGGCGGCATGCTGCTCCACAATTACTGGCTCATCATCGCCGGCTTCTTCATCATGATCGGCGCGCAGATTGAAGACCAGGGCGTCTTTTTCCAGTCCGTCGTTGACACCGTGCGCATGCGCGAGGTCATGCTCACCGATTTCGCCACTCTCTCGCCCTCTGACACGCTGGCCGACGCCCTGGTGCGCTGCGTCCACTCCCTGCAGGAGGACTTCCCCGTCGTCCGCGGCCCGCAACTGGTGGGCATCGTCAGCCGCCAGCGCATCGTGGACGCCCTGCGCAACGACGGCAACGGCTACGTGCAGGCGGTCATGTCGCGCGCCTTTCAAGTAGCGCGGCCCGAGGACACGCTCGGCGCCACCATCCGCCGCCTCACCGCCGGTCACGGCCTGGCGCTGATTCCCATCACCGAGAGCGGGCGCGTGGTGGGCATCGTCAGCGTGCAGAACCTGATGAGCTCCATGGCCCTGCTGGCCGAGCAGCGGCGCATCGAGCGCCAGGAAACCGGAGAGTAGCGCCGCCATGGCGCCCGGCCTGGAATCTCCCCTCGCGCCCGGCCTCTACCTGGTAGCCACGCCCATCGGCAATCTGGGCGACATCACGCTGCGCGCCCTCGACGTGCTCAGGCGCGTGGACCGCATCGCCTGCGAAGACACGCGCCAGACGCAAAAGCTCCTCAACCACTTCCAGATCGCAACCCCCACCGTAAGCTGTCACCAGCACAACGAGCGCCATCGCGCGCAGGAACTCCTTCAGGCGCTCCGGGCGGGCGGCCGCATCGCCCTGGTCTCCGACGCCGGAATGCCGGGCATCAGCGACCCCGGAAACTGGCTGGCCGCCGAAGCCATTGCCGCCGGCGTGCCGGTCATTCCCATTCCCGGAGCCAATGCGGCCCTCAGCGCGCTGGTGGCCTCCGGCCTGCCCAGCGGCGAGTTTGTGTTTCTGGGCTTTCTGCCGGAGAAGGCCGGAGCAAGGCACAGCCGGCTGGAAGCGCTGGCTGCCGAGGCGGGAAACTTTGCCGCCCCGCGCACCCTCATCTTTTACGAGGCCCCGCATCGCATTCTTGACACGCTGGCCGATCTGGAGGCCGTTTGGGGGCCGCATCTTCCCGTGGTCGTGGCCCGTGAACTGACCAAGATTCACGAGGAGTTTTTGCGCGGCACGGTGGCCGGCGCGCGCAGGGAAATGGCCGCCCGCGATCGCACGCGCGGCGAAATCACCCTGCTGGTCCAGCCGCCGCCCCAAAGCGGCGCAGCCTCCAAAACCGCCGCTCCCGGGAAGATCGCGGACCGGGTGGCGAGTATCCAGGCCGAGAGCGGTGCGGACGAGAAGGAAGCCCTCAAGCGGCTGGCGCGCGAACTGGGCCAGTCAAAGAGCGAACTCTATCGCGAGCTGCAGCGGGAGCGGGCGCGGACCGGCTCCCGGGGAACACGCAAAGCCCTGTGAAAAACGAACAAGATAAGCGCCATTTGCAGAATGGTCATTGTGTTCTCGCATCCGGACTGCGGGATAAAATCAGCATTTCTTTGAGCAGAGGCATCGCGCTGCCGAAATGCGGAAACAGCTCGGCTGCATGGGACGGCCGCCGCCGCCGGTGGGCTATCGGCATCGGCGCCGCTTCATCCGGCGCCGGCAGAACCGCGTCTTGCTGAATCCGGTACGGATGCACTTGTACCCTGGCCAGAAAGAACCACGGGTACTGAGTCAACTCGATACGTTCCACTTCCACGGCATTGAAGTGCGCGCTTACGCGGCGAAGCGCCAGCTTGAGCGCGCTGGCAATGGCTTCCTGCGATGTATCTCCTACCCCGCTCCTGAGCGATCCATCGGCAATCTTGATGAAGTTCCATCCCCGCGCCTGAATCTTTTTTTTCAGCCGCGGCGCATCTCCCGTCCGCACAAAGTTCCAGCCTTCGTGAAACTCATCGGTCGCCAGCTTAAGGCCGGCGGGCAGTCCAACTCCCACGCGTAAAAGCACGTTCAGTTCAGCGATGGTACGCATCAACGCAACTCTTTCTCTTCTTCTCAGCAGTAAAGCGGGGGCACTCTGCCCAGCCGTGGCTTTTTTCCGGCGCGGTTCCATTCAAAAGCCTGCCCAGCCCCCCGCTCAGCCGGCTGGTTGGGCAATATCCGGTCCGCCTTGGGCAACATTTCCAGAATCCTCAGCAAAGAGCCAACGCTGCTGCCCTTCTGGTAGAAGGCGTCGGCGGCAACGCCGGAAGGCGCCTCGTCACCGCAGAACGAACCGCTCATGGCGATGGTCTGGATGGCGGGATACCGGCGCCGGACCACCGACAGCAACTCGTAGCCGGTCATGCCCGGCATGTTGAGATCGGATAGAAGAATCTCGGGAACTTCCCTGCGCAACTCCTCCAATGCGGAGAATCCGTCTTCGGCGGATCGCACGCCATACCCAATCTCAGCCAGTACTTGCGATATCGACGTTCGAACTAAAGGCTCATCGTCAACAATCAGCAGTCTTGCTTTGGTATCGGGCATATCTCACCCCTCTCTTGGAACATTCCAAGGGAATTGGGGCGAGTATCCCATTCAATAAATCGCAATACTGTTCAATTCGGAACAGGCCTGCCGGGGAATTGGCTGGATTCGAGTTATTCTCTTGAGCCGCTCTAAACAGCCTGCATTTCGGCCTTGTCGTTCGGTAATTGATCGTGATCGTGCAGAATCACGTTCAGCAGCGACTTGTTCACCTTGATGCGGCCGTTATAGTCGATAAAGCCGAGCTTGCGGAATCGGTTCATGAAAAAGCTCACCCGCGACCGGGTCGTCCCGATCATCTCCGCCAGCGTCTCCTGCGAGATCTTGGGAATGTACTGTTCCGGTTCGCCCGGCTTGCCAAATTCGGCCAGCAGCAGCAGAATCCGCGCCAGCCGCTTTTCACTGGAGTTGAAGAGCTGATCCACCAGGTCGGCCTGGATGCGCATGGAGCGCTCCAGCAGAAACTTCAGGAACAGGTCGGTTAACCCATGCTCCTCGTGCATCACGCGGATCATCTCTTCCCGCTTGATTTTGAGCGCGGTGCAGGTGGTGATGGCCGTGGCCGTCGACAGACGCACCCCTTCTACGGCCGCCAGCGATTCCTCTCCCACAAAATCGCCTTCGCTGAGAAGCGCGATGGTGGCTTCCTTGCCGGCTTGCGAAACGACAGTGACTTTGGCGCGGCCCTTCTGAAGATAGAAGACGGAATCGGACGGATCTCCCTGCGTAAAAAAGGCCTGCTTGGGCTCAAATTGGACGATTTTTCGCCCCAGCCCGGCGCTGGCCAGAAAGGCCGCGGCATCGAATGACGGCTTATCAAGTTCAACCATCGAAATCTCTCCCTCCTGATGCGGCCCCTCAGGGAAGACAGCGGGTAGGACGCGGCCGCATTGCCGTCCAGTCAAAAGTGGAGTTTCGGCGATGAACAAGAATTCATCGACAGTGATTGGGTCGCCGGGAGCCGCTCATTCAATTGAGCATCCACAGCTCAACTGCCGGCGCACACTTGCACCCGATTTTCCCGCAGAATCACACCAGGGAAAGGGGAGCGCCTATCCAATTTTGCTCCCTTTTATAGAAAAATTTCAAGCTTTTCTGCCGGCTCGGGGAAAAAATCCATCCGTTGAAGGGTAAGGGCTTATAAGTGAGGACTTTACAGGCTTCCGAAAAACTCCTCAGAGCGAGTAATCCCTCGGTTTTGAAAGGGCGTGGCTTCATTCGTGCCATAGAGGCCTCAAGACGGATGCGGCCTTAGCCACGAGAGATCGCTTCTGCTGACTAAATGCTTCTTCCGGTGAATCGATCGGATGTTCCTTAGAGCGGTATTGCTCAGACAGCGCCAGGCGATGGCCCTAACGTGAAAAGTACCTTGTGCGCCTCAGATGCGCGTAATGCAAGTGACGCCGCGCATAGGTAGAAAAGGTGAGATGCATGAAGAAGTTTATGACGTTGGTGACAATACTCAGTCTGGGTGCGGCTACCGCCGCCTGGGCGGAGACTCGCGAAGATGTGCAGAACCGCATGGATAATGCAGCCACGGTGCTGCATGAGATCATGGCCGCTCCGGATAGAGGCATTCCGGAAGAAGTACTGGAACACGCAAAGTGCGTGGCCGTAGTGCCGCACATGATCAAGGGCGGTTTTGTCTTTGGCGCGGAGAATGGCAGAGGCATGGCCACGTGCCGGACCGCAAACGGATGGAGCGCGCCGGCGTTCTTTGCCATTACCGGCGGCAACTGGGGATTGCAGATCGGCGTCGAAGGCGTGGATCTGGTCATGATCTTCCAGGGTGACAGAGGAATGCAGCGGTTAATGGCCAGCAAGTTTCAGCTTGGAGCGGACGCCTCCGCGGCAGCCGGACCGGTTGGGCGCCATGCCACTGCCGATACCGACTGGAAGCTGAATGTCGAGGTTCTGACCTACTCGCGAGCCAAAGGCCTCTTTGCCGGACTCACTCTGACCGGGGCTAATCTTCGCCGCGACGACGGTTCCATGAATGCCGTCTACGGACCTCACGTCTCTACACACCGCGTGCTGCGCGGCGAAGTTGCGACGCCGGCCTCTGCGCAATCGTTCCTTGACGCAGTCAGGGGCGCAAAGGCGCAGGCGATCGCTTCCCATTAGAGCGATCCTCCCATTTAGTTGCTCTGGCCAACACTGTGCAGGGTGGTTTTTGCTAAATGAAGAAGCCGCTCAGAGGTACTGGTTTCGGTGTATGGCAATAGGACAATCGCTGTACTCGCCAACTGTGAATGCTCATGGGCGCCCGGGAATCGACTTTGAATTCCGGGTGCCCACGGCGCGGAGAAAGGAATATCCATGCTTTGGACAATCATTGTGGTTCTTCTGGTTCTATGGCTCCTGGGCTTCAGCTTCCATATCGGCGGCGGCCTTATTCACATCCTGATCGTCATAGCGGTCATCGCCCTGATCTACAACCTGGTAACCGGAGGCCGGCGCAGTTGGTGAGCAACAAGGGCATGGGCGATCTCGGGCCCTAGACTTCAACGGCTCCCTGGCCGGGCTCTCCCGGCTTCGTGAGATCCCGCCTCGCGTGGTTCTCCTCGATCTCTCCGATCAACTGCTCCACCTGCTTCCGCTTGCGGTCGCTCATGTCGAGGAAGCGGATGCCCACAAGACGCCGCTCCCGGTCGTGGATGGCCTGGATGACGCCGCCCAGCCGGAAGGGCAGCCCTTCAAGACGAAACTCCGTTTCCACCCGCGTGTAGATGCCCACCGGAAAACGCTCGTCGGTGCGAATGCGGCAGCCGCTCGCACTCAGATCCTGAATGCGCCCTTGCAGCCTGCATCCAATGTTGATGAGAAAAATCACCGCCGAGGTATCGACCTCGTGCCGGGACTGCGCGCGGCGTTCGCGTATGGCGGGCGGCTTGCCGGCTGGTTGCCGCGCGGTGCGCACAGGCTCTGCCGCGGCGGCATGGACTTCGGCCTCTTTCCGGTCCCGCCCTTGGGCCTGAACCTGGGCGGGTTGCGCCGCTGCCCGTACTTCCAGAGCCTTGCTCTCCGCGGCAAGCCTCTTTGCGGCCTCTTCCCGCTTCCATCTCTGTCGCGTTTCCTGCTCCGCGGCAGGTTGTTCCTCAGCCTGCTCCGTGGTTTGGCCCGCAAGGTCTATCTCCAACTCACAGAGCACGCTGACCAGTTCGTCCCTGGTGTGGATAGGCAGGTCCACAAAGCGGATACCGGCCAAACCCGCGGCATTGTTCCATTCCGCCACCCCGCTGATCCGGAAGGCAACTCCGCGTACCCTGAAGGTAGCCTCTACGCGCACATCCAGGCCGGCCGGAAAGCGCGCCCTGGTGCTGATGCGGCACCCATCCATGCTCAGTTCAACGATGCGGCAGCCCACGCAGGAGCCGTGGTCCACCAGCAGCAGCATGGCTTCCTCGTCCACCACGCACCGCGGCATGATCCGGCGATCCAGATCCTGCCCCGTCAGGCCTTCCGCCGTTTCTACCGCTTCCATGGCCCGCTCCGCAGGATTGGTGAGGAAATCAGCCTCCCGCGGTCAGCTCCGAGGGGTTCGCCGCCGCGGCTTCCACAGCTTCCCGGCCCTGCAAGCGATCGTATTCATACACGTCGCTGGTGGTTCCCAGCGACTCGTTGTACAGGCTGATGCCGCCGGTCAGTTGCTTCAGCTCCTCGCTGAATAAATGAACACCCTGCAATTGACTGGCCGAAGCGGGAATTTCGCATTGGGAGGTCTTAATAAACTTCTGGTAGCCACGGTCCACCAGCCGCGCCACTTCTCCCCCCATCAGCGCTCCCGGACGCTCCGCATACGCAGCCGGCGCGTCTTCTGATTCGGCCGCCGCCAGCACCGCCCCGGCTCCATGCTTGCTCACCAGCACCCCATCCGCGACTGCGGCGAACGGTTGAACATCAAACGAATGAGCGCGCAGGATCTCCAGCGTCTGATCGAAGCTCGGATTGCGTGATTTTCGGGCCATGGCAGCTTTCCAGTCTGCGAGAGTATTTCAATCGGCATAGGGGGAGCAGTCACCTGCTCTCCCCCGCCACACCACCGGACATGCGGGTCCGCATCCGGCGGTTCGGTCGGATTGAGCTATTTTCCAGCGAACAAGCGTGGAAGTGCAAGTGAGTCGAAGTAGGCGTTTGGAAACGCGTAGCTCATGGCATGACTGTTTCCCATCTCATGGCATGACTGTTTCCCATGTGCCAAGGGCCGTGTCCACTGCCAGCCGCGTTGGTAGCCAACTTACCCAGTACCCCGCGCTGGCGCAGTTTTGCCGCCCTTCCCCGCTTCCATTGCTTCCAGATCATGGATCGCAGTCTATGCCGTATCCATTGATCCAGCTTCTCCAGCACCGAGGGTATCTCGCGGAAGCCGCTCATCGAGTCGCGCCGCCTACTCGCCGCTTCCTTCCGTTTGGGCCTTCGCCGCCTGCGCGGCTACTACGCCCGCTGCTGACTCCTGCCGCACGGTCAGAATGGATTACTCCACACTCAGTCCTGTTTTCAGGACGTGCAACAGACCTCCCGCGATAAAACTGACCGCCTTCAACACGCAACCGCCGAATTTACAACCAGCGCCCTTGATGGATATGGACTTCGCCGCACTGTGCCGGCTCGTCCAGCGCCGTATGCCTCATATCCGGTTCTTGTTCATCGGCTCGCGCCTTTGCTCCACTCCTTCAGACCCCGCCTCCCGATGACGCCCTTGCGCTTCGCTATCACTTCTCCTCCATCAGGATGTGAAGGGGACTCGCACCCCAAGCTGTCAATCATGCACGGCGTACACAGGAACGGGCGTCCCATCGGGGCGCCCTCTGGGCCCTGCGTCTTTGTTTTTGCGGCAAGAGTGGGATTCGCAGCATTCCAAAAGGACATGCTTAATAACCAGTTCTTCCGAACCCAGTCAAGTTCGTTTCTTTCGTCACTCACGGCTTCCTGGCAGCTTCCTGCAGCTTCGCCTGCACTATCTCCGCAGCCGCACGCTGAATCTCCGCCTCGTCCCCAACGCCCTCAAACCAATGCACCTCCGGCTCCCGCCTGAACCACGTCAGTTGCCGTTTGGCGTAGTTGCGATGCCCCTGCTGCGCAGCCGCTATCCCAGCCTCTTCGCTGAGGGTTCCTGCCAGCACGCCTAGTGCCTGCCGGTAACCCAGCGAGTCCAGCGCCTTCACCGGCCCATACCGCGCCAGCAGCCCTCGCGTCTCTTCCGTCAGCCCGGCCGCAAACATGGCCGCCGCCCTCCGGTTGAGCCGCTCGTAAAGCGCCTTCCGCGGCGGGTTGAGCCCCATCCGCAGCAGCCGGAACCCCGTCAGCGGATCGCGGCCCAGCACCTCGGAAAGCGGCTTGCGCGCCGCCAGGCAAACCTCAATGGCGCGAATCAGCTTGGCCGTATCGTTCGCGTGAATGCGCCTGGCCGAAGCCGGATCCAGCCGCGCGAGCAATCGGTGCAGCCAACCCTCCCCGTGCCTCTGCCGGCTCTGTTCCAGCCGCGCCCGCAGATCCTGCTGCCTCTGCGGCCCGGCAAACAGCCCCTCCGTAAGCGCGCGCAGATAAAGCCCCGTTCCCCCGGTCACAATGGGCAGCCGCCCGCGCCCCGCTATCTCCCTCAGCGCCGCCCGCGCAGCCCGGCTGTACTCGCCTGCCGTAAACGGCCGATCCGGTTCAACCAGGTCGATCAGGTGGTGCGGCACCCGCGCCCGCTCCTCGGCGGTCGGTTTGGCCGTCCCCAGCTCCATCCCCCGGTAAACCGCCACCGAATCGCAACTGACGATCTCCCCGCCGAAGCGCTCGCCCAGCGCCAGCGAAAGCGCCGTCTTTCCGCTCCCCGTAGGACCCAATAACAGGACCGTCAAGGGTTCTGCCGCGGCGCAGTTGCCGCCCGCAGGGCTCTCGTCCCAAGGGCTGCTCGACGCAGTCGTCACGGCCGCCACCACCCAGGCGGAAATATCCACTTCGGGTTAGTGTGGAAGAGCCACCAAATCAGGATCGCCGCAGCCACCAGCACCAGCCCAAAGGCCTGGTTACGCCGGTAAATCCGCCGTTGTTCCTCCCTCCGCGCCTTCTCGGCCACTTCCTGGTGGTAAGGTTTGATGCGCGTCTGCACCACTGGTCGGCCCTCCCGATGGCCTGCGCCCGGCATTCCGGACGCCACGCATCAGTATAGGGGACCGGCATTTCCGCCCATTGCCGTTTTCAGGGTTTGACTTCCCACCCCCAGTTTGCTTAGATAAATCTTTCGGCATTTGGCAGCATCGGAAAGAGCAGGGACGCACCCATGAAAGTCTTGATCTTCGGTTCCGGAGGCCGCGAGCACGCACTGGCCTGGGCGGTAAAGCGCAGCCATCGCGTTTCTGAGGTAGTCTGCGCCCCCGGTAACGGCGGCATCGCCCAGGTTGCCCGCTGTCTGCCGGTAGACCTCAAGGATCTCGACGCCATGGTCCGCGTAGCCGTGGCCGAGCAGCCCGGCCTTACCATCGTCGGTCCCGAACTGCCCCTCTCCCTGGGCATTGTGGATGCCCTCCGGCAGCGCGGCCTGCGCGTCTTCGGACCCACACGAGCCGCCGCCATGCTGGAAACCAGCAAGGGCTTTGCCAAGCGCTTCCTGCAGCGCCACAACATCCCCACCGCCAACTACTTCGTCTGCACCAACGCGGCCGAGCTGGAAAAAGCCGTCGATATCTTCCACCCGCCCATTGTCGTCAAGGCCGATGGCCTGGCCGCCGGCAAGGGCGTCATCATCTGTCCCTCCCGCCACACCGCCATCGAGGCCGCCCAGGGCCTTTTCTCGGGCCAGCTCCTGGGCCAGCCCGAGCAGCAGGTCATCATCGAGGAGTTCCTTGAAGGCGATGAAATCAGCTTCCTCTGCCTCTCCGACGGCAAGCATGTAACCCCGCTGGTCCCCGCCCAGGACCACAAGCGCATCGGCGAGGGAGACACCGGCCCCAATACCGGCGGCATGGGCGTCTATTCCACCGACACCATGCTCGACCCCGGCATGACTGAGTGGATTCTCCGCCACATCGCCGAGCCCACCGTCCGCGGCATGGCCGAAGAAGAGACGCCCTTCGCCGGCGTCCTCTACAGCGGCCTCATCATCACCGCGCGCGGTCCCCAGGTTCTCGAGTTCAACGCCCGCTTCGGCGATCCCGAAACCCAGGCCATCCTCGTGCGCCTCGAAAGCGATCTCGTGGATGCCCTCGAAGCCTGCGTTGACGGCCGCCTCGCCGATGCTGAACTGCGCTGGACCCCCGGCGCCTCAGCCTGCGTGGTGGCCAGCTCCGCCGGTTATCCCGGCAGCTATAAAACAGGCTTCCCCATCACCGGCCTAAGCGCCGCCGCCCGCGTTCCGGAGGTACAGGTCTTCCATGCCGGCTCCGCCCAGGCGGGCAGCCAACTGCTTACCAACGGGGGCCGCGTCCTCGGCGTCACCGCTGCCGCGCCCTCGCTCGAAGAGGCCCTGACCCGTGCCTACCAGGCCATGGCCGAGATTTATTTTGAAGGCATCTACTATCGCCACGACATCGGCCATCGCGCTCTCAGGAGAACACCATGAAACCCGCCATTACTCTGGAAGAACTTTTCGCCTGGAACCATGAATAGGCTGCCTTCTGGAAAGCCCATCTGGAGGCCAACCCCGCCTTGCTGGAACTCCCCTGCGACATCGGCGGCGTAGCCAACGTGCGAGAGTTCGTCCGGCACATTTGGGGAGTCGAACTGCGCTGGGCACAGCGCATCGCCGGACTGCCCCAATTGGCCAGGGAAGAAATGCCGGCCGGCCCGCTGGATGCCCTCTTCGGCTTGCACCAACAGGCAGCCAAGATCCTTCGCGCTCTCCTGGACGACCCCGCTCAAAACTGGGATGAGATGCTCACTCTGGATTATCCCTGGCTGCCGCCTCAGTCGCGGACTGCATCCCGGCGCAAGGTCATGGGCCACATGCTCTTTCACAGCCAGCGCCACTGGGCACAACTAGCTACGCTGGTCCGCGCAGCCGGATTCCCCTCGGGATTCAAGGGGGACCTGCTCCTCAGCTCGGCTGTGCTATAGATTCAACCTCTGGCACAGATTCTGCTTCGGGCATGGATTCAGCTTTTGGCACAGCTTCAGCCTCGGGCACAGTTTCAGCCGCTGGCACAGCTTCAACTTCGGGCACAGCGTCAGCCTCGGGCATGGATTCAGCCTTTGGCACAGCGTCAGCCTTAGGCTTTGATGCGGGCGGCGCTTCCGGCTTCCCCTGCTGCTTCTGGAAGCACGACCGGCAAAGCACCGGCCGGCCCTGCGTAGGCTTGAACGGAACCGTCGTCGCCGCTCCGCACTCCGAGCAGTTCGTCCGGGTCTCCGGGCGAATCCTGGAGCCTCCACGAACGCGCTTCGACTTGCACTGTTTGCAGTGCTTGGGATCGTTCTTGAACTGTTTATCGTGAAAGAAGAGTTGCTCGCCGGCTGTAAATACGAACTCGGCGCCGCAATCTATGCACTTCAAAACCCTGTCTGTATATTCCATGGCCGGCTTCCCCGGAACAGGGATAAACCCGAAATCGGCCATGACTCAAGAAAGACTTGCCGGTCCCGATTCCCTGTATTCTTGCTACTGTCCACAACAAGGGCCCGGGCCGCAATAACTTCAGCGGCGAACTACTTGTCTACCCTGAAACCGGAAGACTTGAATTACACTACCACACTTCGCAAATGCAAAGCGATAAAGCAAAAAAATCGTGACATGCCGCCCCGAGTCTGTCTGGACTCTTTGCTAACTCCCGCTTACTCTCAGCGGGAGTCGCCGTGGCGGCAAATGTCGCGATTTGTCGTTATAGTTAGTCTTGCTCTTTACGGGCCTTCTTGCGATTCCGCTTGCGCGCCAAAGCTGCCTTGACGCGGCGCTTCTCGCCGGGCTTCAGGTAGTAGGAGTGACGCTTGACTTCCTTGATGATGTCCTCCTGCTGTACCTTCCGCTTGAAACGGCGCAGCGCATTTTCCAGCGGCTCACCTTCCTGGATACGAACCTCTGCCAAAAATCCCACCTCCAAACCTGCCAAAAGGGGCTTCTTTCATGATACCGGCAATTTTGCGGTTTAGGTCAAGCGCAAGCTCAATTCCTTCGCAAAATCTTATTGATTCCACGGAATTTGGACCGGATTAGAGCCCCAACGCCATCCCCGGCTCGCTTCGCCGCTGCCCGCCGGTCCGCACCTTCCCGTCCGCGCGCATTACTCTAAACTTGTCCAGGAGGCTTCCGGCCATGATCCGCAGCTACCAGGGGCATCTGCCCCAAATCCCCGCCAGTTGCTACGTCGATCTCTCCGCCCAGCTCATCGGCGACGTCACCCTCGGCGAGCGCTCCTCGGTGTGGATGAACGCCGTGCTGCGCGGCGACGTCCACTCCATCCGCATCGGCTCCAACTCCAACGTTCAAGACTGCACCGTCCTCCACGGCCAGCGTAATCTCTACCCCGTCATCGTCGGCGACTGGGTTACCATCGGCCACAACGCCACCGTTCACGGCTGCGTGGTCGAAGATGAGGTGGTGATCGGCCTGGGCGCCAGAATCCTCAACAACAGCCGCATCGGCGCCGGCTCCATCATCGCCGCCGGCGCCGTTGTCCCCGAGCACACTGTGGTTCCGCCGCGCACGCTCTGGGCAGGCGTTCCCGCCAAACTCCGCCGCCAGCTCACCGATAAAGACCGCGCCCTCATCCTCGAATACGCGCAGAACTACCTCGACTACATCGATTTCTACCTTAAGGAGCAGGTCAGCTAAGCCAGCTTACTCCGGCTTCAGATTCAACCCGAACTCCGCCGGGACGACGTTGAGTCTGGCTATAAAAATCTCTTTATCTGCTCTTGGCCATAAGCATGATGTGGCAATCGCTCAACCTATAGAAGTGGCGCAGTACCAGCGGCGTAATCCATTTATTTTGTTGTATTTGGATGATTCAAAAGAATTTGTTGAAAATCCTGGTGCCGAAGAAGGGACTCGAACCCCCACACCCTTGCGAGTACGTGGACCTGAACCACGCGCGTCTGCCAATTCCGCCACTTCGGCACGGTATACGAGTTCAGCGCTTTCCGCTGGACCGGCAGCAATTTCGAGTCTCGCAAATGCAGAACCCGGTGTCAAATTCAGTTCGGCGTATGCAGGCCGGGACTTTGTGCCCCGGCCATGGCGTTCTTGCTGGCTTCAAACCAGCTTGGCGTCGAGCACGATTTCAGTGTTGTTGGCGAAGAGCTTCGATATCGGGCAGCCGCTCTTGGCGTCGGCCGCGGCCTTGTCGAAGACCTCTTTGGAAGCGCCGGGGACGCTGGCGGTGGTGGCCAGCGCGATCCGGGTAATGGCGAAGCCGTCCCCGACCTTGCCCAGGGTAACGGCTGCATGGGTTTCAATCTTTCGCGGGGTCAGGCCCGCGCCGCCTAACTGCGCGCCCAGAGCCATGGAGAAGCAACTGGCGTGGGCCGCCGCAATCAGTTCCTCGGGGGTGGTGCCGCTGCTGGCGCCTTCAAACCGCGTGGCGAAGGAGTAGTTTGCGTTGTTCAGCACGCCCGTCGCCGTCGAGATCGCGCCCTTGCCTTCCTTCAGTGAACCTGTCCAAACCGCACTTGCCTTGCTTGCCATTGTCCCTCCTTGGGGGATTCAAAATCAGCTTGTTATGCCGAATGCGCCGCCGGGGAAAATCCGGGCGCCGACAGAGAGTTGATGCATCAGGCGCCTGCCGGGATGCCGCTCTACAGACTGCTTTAACTTCCATGCTAATCTCTCCTGCATGCTGCCGCAGCGTCCCCGCGCCCTCGATCCCGATTTTGCGATCAATATCTCAAATTCCGGTTCTGCCGATCCTGACCCGCAGCCGGATGCGCAGCCGGTCGAGCATCACTCCCAGCTCTGCCCCACCTGCGGATACCGGCTCACCGGCCACCACTGCAAGCTGGTCTGCACGCAATGCGGCTATTACCTGAGCTGCGCCGACTACTACTGACCGGTGTCTGAGCCGTGTTCTGGAGGTCACAGCATCTCCGCATCAGGCTGCGGGGCAATCGCGTCCAGCGAAGCAGTAGGCAGCAGGTGGGCGCGAGCGAGCACTTTGCGGGCCAGGCCGGTCAGCGCCATCCCGGCGGCTTGCCCAAGCGAAACCCAGCGCCGCTCCCCGCCGGCAACGGCCAGCGCATTCACGTCGTCCTCAAAGACGGTGCGGATGCGGACGTAGTAGTTCACCCGCATGATGGCGTGGCGCACAGTCATGCGCAGCTCTTTCTCGGGAACGGCAGGGTCGCGCAGGGCGGGCAGTTCCCACAGGCCGGGCATCACGGAAAGCGTAGCGGGCCGTTGTTCCAGCAGCACCTCGCGGTTGGCCGGGCCGGGTTGCCGGCCGGTGCGCACACTGAGCGCGTGGGCCACCTCGCGGCTCAACATGCGGGGCCGCGGCGGCGTTTTGTGCTCGCCGCGGGTCGCGCAGTCCCTGGCCACCGGGCACGCCTGGCACTGCGGTTTGCGGGGCAGGCAGACTGTCGCTCCCAGCTCCATGAGCGCCTGGTTGAAGTCACCGGGCTGCGCGGGGTCGACAAGCTGAGCGGCCAAACCCTCGATCTTGCGCTTGAGGACGGCGCCGCCGGCGCGGCTCCCAGCCTCCCAGCCTTCCAGCCGGCACAACACCCGCTCCACGTTGCCGTCCACTACGGCCACCACTTCGCCGTGAGCGATGCTGGCAATGGCCGCGGCCGTGTAAGCGCCGATGCCGGGCAGCGTGCGCAGCTCCTCCGCGCTGGCCGGCAGGTTGCCCTGGTGCTGGTTGGCCACAAACTGCGCGGCCTTGTGCAGCATGCGCGCGCGGCGATAGTAGCCCAGCCCGCTCCACAGGGCCAGCACGTCCTCCTCCGGCGCCAGGGCCAGCGAGATGAGCGTGGGAAACCGCTCCAGAAATGCCTGGTACCGCTCCACGACCACGGCTGCGCGGGTCTGCTGCAGCATGATCTCAGAGACCCAGATGGAATAGGGATCGGGGCTGCGCCGCCAGGGCAGGTCGCGCCGGCTGCGCGCATACCACTCCAGCAATTGGCGCCGCAGCCTGAGGATCTTTCCGGCTTTCCGGTCCTGCTTGACCATGGGCTCAGCTTAAGGCATTTGCCTCAATCATGCGCCGGGTGCCGGAAGCGCTCAAAAGGCTCCGTGCCCCATCCTTTCGCCTTTTTTCTGGCGAAAGGGTGGGAAACCACAAGCCTCAACCAGCCGTCTTATCCCAGCAACTCCTCAACCAGTCCCGGCGCGGCCTTGAGCGCCGCATCGATCAGTGCCTGGTCTTTACCGCCCGCTTCGGCAATCTCCGGCTTGCCGCCCCCGGAACCTCCCACCAGCTTAGCCACCGCGCCCACCAGCTTGCCAGCCTGGATGCGCTTGATGAGCCCCGGCGTAACTCCGGCGATGAGGGCGACCTTGCCCTCAGGTTGCGCGGAGGCCAGCACCACCACCCCCTCGCCCAGCTTCAACTTGAGATTATCCACCAGCGTGCGCAACTGGCCCCGTTCCAGATTGTCGGCGCGCAGAGTGACGAGGCGAATGCCCTTTACTTCCACGGCTCTGCTGAGAGCTTCGTCCAGCCCGCCAGCCGCCGACTTCATGCGCGCCTCTTCAACTTCGCGGCGCAGGCGCTTGAGCTCGTCTTCCTGCGAAGCTAACTTGGCTCGGAAAGAGTCCGAAAGGTTGCCCCCCGCAGGGGCGGGTGCTACTTGTGCGGCGATCTGGGCCACGGCAAAGTCCTGGCGGAAAGCATCCAGTGCGCCAAAGCCGCTGATGGCCTCCAGCCGCCGCACGCCGGAGGAGACCGAACCCTCGCTCATAATTTTGAACAGGCCGATCTCGCCCGTGGCCCGTGTGTGCGTGCCGCCGCAAAGTTCCGTCGAAAAGTCGCCCACCTTGATCACCCGCACCTTGTCGCCGTACTTCTCGCCGAACAGGGCCATGGCGTGGTACTCGTTCACGGCCACGTCGATGGGCACGTCTTCGATGATGGTTACCTCGGTATCGGCCAGCACCTGGCGGTTGACGATGCTCTCGATTTCCTCCAGCTCCTCGTCGGCCACCTGGGCAAAGTGCGAAAAGTCGAAGCGCAGGCGATCCGGCGCCACCAGCGAGCCGGCCTGCTTTACGTGCGGGCCGAGCACCTGGCGTAGCGCCGCGTGCAGCAGGTGGGTTCCGGTGTGATTGCGGCGAATGGAGTCGCGCCGATCTCCGTCCACCACGGTGCGGACATGATCGCCGACCGCAAGGTTCTCCTTGAGCAAAGCCTTGTGTGCGCGCACCCCCTGCACCGGCAGCACGCAGCCAAGGACTTCCGCAACAGTAGAGTTTCCGTCCGGAGCGAGGAAAAAACCGGTATCGCCGGTCTGCCCGCCGGAGTCGGCGTAGAAGCTTGTTTGATCGAGCACAACCTCGACCAGATCCCCAGCCTTCGCAGCCGGAACCCCCACGCCGTCCTTCACGATAGCCAGCACCTCAGCGTCAGCAGCGGTGAGTTGTTTGTATCCGAGGAATTCCGTCTTGGGCAGTTCGCGATAAGCGGGGCTGGCGGATTTCTGGCTGCCGCCCTTCCAACTGGCGCGGGCGCGGGCCTGCTCTTCGGCGCGGGCGGCCTCGAAGCCGGCTTCGTCGAACCTTAGAGACGCATCCCGCGCAGCGTCTACCATGAAATCCAATGGCAAACCAAAAGTCTCGTAAAGATGGAAAGCCATCTCGCCCGGGATGAGTCCCCCGCCGTAGCCAGAACCATCACCAAAACCTGCACCACTACCCGATCCACCGCCAAATCCGGAGCCATCTCCAAAACCCGCGCCGTCCCCTGAACCCCGGCCAGAGCCAGAACCATCACCGAATCCTGCACCAGAGTGGGCTTCTCGAATTAACTCATCGAGTTTCGTAAGTCCAACCTTCAGCACGCGATCAAACTGCTTCTCCTCGGCTTCGACGACTTTGGCCACGCGGGAGGCGGAGTCGGCGAGTTCGGGATACGCGCTCTGCATCAGATCGCGGACCGCGTAGACCATCTCGAAGAGAAATGGCTGCTCCTGGCCCAAAAGCCGCCCATGGCGAATGCCGCGGCGGAGGATTTTGCGCAGCACATAGCCGCGCCCTTCGTTCGAGGGCAGAACGCCGTCATTGATGAGGAAGGTGGCTGCGCGGGCGTGGTCGGCGATGATGCGGAGGCTGGCATTATTGACGAGGGCTTTGATTCCCTCAGGGGCTAAAGCCCCCTCCTCTTTATTGGCCTCTTCGGCACGACTAAAGTCGTGCCCTTTCAAAGCTGTGGAGCGACTTTCAGGGGCTAAAGCCCCACCTATTTTTTCGGCCTTTTCGGCACGACTAAAGTCGTGCCCTGACACAAGACTCGTCAATTCAGCAGCGGAGGTGATTAGCGGCGTAAATAAATCTGTCTCGAAATTGGACACTTTGCCTTGAAGCACAGCGGCGACGCGCTCCAGGCCCATGCCGGTGTCAATCGACGGCTTGGGCAGCGGCGTCAGCTTGTAGCTGGTTTTGCCCGCCCTATCCACCACCGCCGTCCGGTCGAACTGCATGAAGACCAGGTTCCATATCTCCACGTAGCGGGCTTCGTCCTCCCCGAAAGGCTTATCGACCCCCGGAGTCTCCGCTGCCTCCAGCCCCATGTCGTAGAAGATCTCGGAGCAGGGTCCGCAGGGGCCGGTCTCGCCCATCTGCCAGAAGTTATCTTTGAGGCCGTTCTGGTGGATGCGCTCTTTGGCGACGCCGGCCTCAATCCAGAACTGCTCGGCCTCGGTGTCGCGGGGAACGCCCTCTGACCCCTCGAAAATTGTGACGTAAAGGCGGTCCTTGGGGATGCCAAACCACTCCGGGCTGGTGACCAGTTCCCAGGCGAACCGGATCGCCTCGCGCTTGAAGTAGTCGCCGAAGCTGAAGTTGCCCAGCATCTCAAAGAAGGTGTGGTGGCGGCGGGTAAAGCCAACGTTTTCAAGGTCGTTGTGCTTGCCCCCGGCGCGCACGCACTTTTGCGAAGTGGTGGCGCGCGAGTAATTCCGCTGCTCCGCCCCCAGGAACAGATCTTTGAACTGGTTCATGCCGGCATTGGTAAACAGCAGTGTCGGATCGTTGGCAGGCGCCAGCGAGGAAGAGTGCACGCGGCGGTGCCCCTTCGACTCGAAAAAGCGCAGAAACGCTTCGCGTATCTCGTTCCCTGTGCGGAATTGCATGGCGTTATCAGTGTAATTGGCGGCGAGGTGCTACGGCATCTTGTGCGCGAAACTCGAAACGGGAGTATACTTTCCATAGGCCCATTAGGAGTGGGCTATTGCTATGGCCACACTTAGAGCCCACATCATCCTGCCTTTAGAACTGGCGAAGGAGATTGACGAGCTTGTCGGACCGCGTGGCCGCAGCGCGTTTTTTGTCGAGATGGCTGAAAAAGAGATCAGGAAACGGAGAATGCTGGCTTTTCTTGAGAGCGACGAACCCGCATGGCGCGACGAGAACCATCCCGACATTGTTGAGGAGGGAACGGCGGAATGGGTGCGCTCTCTGCGGAATGAATCCAGCAGCCGCCTCGAAGGGCGGGATGAGAACCTCGATCCTCTATGAGCCAGGCGCCTCAACTTCTGCTGGATACGACCGTACTGATCGACGCGCTCAGAAATCGCAACCAGAGACGGAAACTGCTTGCCGGCCTGGTCGCTTCCGGGCAGACGCTTGCCACTTCAACGGTCAATGTTGCCGAGGTCTACGGCGGGCTTCGTACCGGCGAGGAACAGGCCACGCGCGCCTTCCTGGCCGGTCTTGACTTAATCCCTGTTTCCGCCTCGATAGCGGAGCGGGCCGGACAGTTGAAGGCGGCGTTTCGCCGTCAAGGACAGATGCGCAGCATCACGGACATGATTGTTGCCGCTACTGCTTTGGAGAACGGATTCCCTGTCGCGACGGACAACCGCAAAGACTTTCAGATTCCGGGGATGATGCTTTTCCCACTGCCGTAGCTGCTACTCTTCGTGCGCTTCTTCCTCCAGATTGTCGAGGGCGGCCAGGGCTTCGTCCGGCACGTCCCACTGGCGGAGGATCTTGTAGATCACGCCAGTGGAGAACCCGGCCGTGACCAGCCGCCGCATTACGCGGGCGGTTTCCTTCTCGTTCTCCGGCTTGCGGATGCGCTTGCGTTCCAGGTGTGCGCGCGCCAAGGCTTCCTCGTTGGTCTGGCCGTAGCGAGCGTCGAGGGTCTCGGCAATCAGCTCGGAGTGAACGCCCTTCTGCTGCAAGTCCTGGCGTACGCGCCGCTGGCCCAGCTTCTCATTTTCCTGGCGCAGGCGGGCGTAGGTCTCGGCAAAGGCCGCGTCGTCCAGGTAGCCGTGTTCGCGGAGACGCGCGAGAACCCTGGCGATGGCGGCGTCGCCGGCTTCCCCCGGCTCCACGCGCTTCTTCATCAGCCGCCGCAGCTCGGCCTCCGAGCGCATCTGCCGCCCCAGCGCCTTCACGGCGTAGCCATAGAGCCTCGAAGCGTCGAGGAAAGGCCTGGGCCTGGCGGATTTGCGTGTGAAAGGCATAAGTTCAATCCAGCGGAATCAGCATGTGAAAGGCGCGCGTCCGCCGCCAGCGATAGTGGGCGAAATCGAGGTCGAGAGTGAGAATATCGCCGGTATCGAGTTCGTCGGCCATGTGGATGAGGCAGGCATCGGCAAAATCCGCGGGAGTATCTCGATATTTGTGCAGAATAGCCTGAATCTTCGGGGCAGAGCGAGAAAGCTGGAAGGGAATCCCAAAGAACCCGGTTTCTACGTTTGCCAGGATTGCATCTACTGCATCTCGCCGCCGGCGCAGCAAGTAACAGCTCTCGGCAATGACGGCCTCACAAGTGGCAAGGGGGCGGTTCAGACCCTGAAGCGAATGCACGCATTTGTCGTGAGCCCATTCGCAACGATCAAGGAGCGCGACAATCACGCCCGTGTCAAGCAGTACCGGTTTCATCTCTAGCCTGCCCTACGTTTCAGCTTTGAACGAGTCTTTGCCCCAGGCTTTCGACCGATGCCGGAGTTGCTGCCGAACCCTTCTAGATGCTTCTTGTTCGAGCCAAGGTCTGGAATCCCGGAATCGAACATTCCAATGCCGATCATGCGTCTCGCGGCTCCAGTTCTCTGCTCGCGAACAAGAAGCCGGATCCCTTCGCGCACCGCTCGGGACGTACTCCAGCCATGACGCCGCACGACCGTTTGTAGCGCCGCCTGCGTCTCCTCATCCAACCGTGCCTGTACGCTCGTTGGCATGGAATAATTGTACTACAAAATGGAAATATGTACTACAAGTTCACTTCTCCTTCGTCCATTGGTCCACCCAGTCGTTCACCGTCTTCCACCAAAGCTGCGAGTTCTGCGGCTTCAGCACCCAGTGGCCTTCGTCGGGGAAGTAGAGCATCTTCGACGGAACCTTGAGCATTTGGAGCGTGTCGAAGAGCTGGAAGCCTTCGCTGACGTCCAGCCGGTAGTCGAGCTGGCCGTGAATCACCAGCGTGGGCGTCTTGAAGTTCTTTGCCGCCAGCGACGGCGACCACTTGCGGAAGGGATTTTCTGAGTCGGGCTTCCCGTAGTAATCCCACGGATTCCCCTTGAACTCCCAGATGTTGAACCAGTCCTCTTCCGTTGTGCCGAAGGCCGACTCGGCGTCGAACATTCCGTCGTGGCTCACGATGCACTTGAAGCGGTTGGTGTGGCCCAGAACCCAGTTGGCCATGTATCCGCCGTAGCTGGCCCCTAGTGCGCACTCGCGGTTTTTGTCGATGAAGGGGAAGTGCTGCTCGGCGTAGTCCAGCCCCTCCATCAGGTCGGTAAAGGGCTTGCCGCCCCAGTCGCCGTTCACGCCGTCCACCACCGCCTGCCCGTAGCCGGTCGAGCCGCGGAAATTGATCATGACCACCACATAGCCGTTGGCGGCAAAGAGCTCTGGGTTCCAGCGGTAGCTCCAGTCATCGCCCCATGCGCCCTGCGGGCCGCCATGAATCAGAAATTTCACTGGATACTTCTTCGAAGCATCAAACCCCGGAGGCCGGATGATGAAGCCTTCGAGGGCGCACCCTTCCGGCAGGGCGCAGAACACGTCTTTCTTGGGAATCATGTCCTTCGGAAAAAACATGAATGACTCCAACTCGGGCAAATCCAATTCAGCAAGAATGCCGTCATTTAGGTGCGTTATCTGCGCTCCCTCTTTCCCGAGTTCGACGAAAACGCCTCTTCGAATGCCCTCCCCTGTTTCGTAATGCCCATTGACGAAATCACTTTGGCGGTTCTCAAGCTTGAAAATCTCTGACGGACTCTGAACGCTCATCTTTGAAGCGAGAATGGTTCTAGCGTCGGGCAAGACATGCAATTCGCTGAATTCGCCGTAGGGACTAATGTGCGCGATCACTTGACCATTTGGGTCCACCTGGTAGATCGGTGCTTCTCCTTGCCTGCCTGAAACAAAGTAGATTGACTTCGAATCCGGCGCCCACGTGAATTCATCAATCCAGGTATCAAAGGTCGGCAGCACATCCTTGATCGTCTTTGCCGCGCGGTCGTAGAGAAACAACCGGAATTTATCGCTCTCGTAGCCTGCACGCGCCTGGGAGCGCCAGGCGATGTACTTGCCATCAGGCGAGTAGGCGGGATTGAAGTTGCCTCCGAGGGAAGTGCTGACCTTCACCGGCTTGGCCGCCGGATTGGTCAGGTCGAGGATAAAGATGCTGGCGCTGGTGGAGATCGCCGGCTCGGGATCAATGTTTTCAGTGAAGGCCAGTTCCTTTGAGTCCGGCGCAAAGGCAAAGCCGCCGCCGCCTTCCAGCGAAAACGGCGGAATGTCGTGCGGGTCGTTGGGCTTTAAGTCTCTGATAGCGCCGTTCTCAACCGAGACGAGAAAAAGATGGGATCTCTTATCTCCGGTGTAGTGGTTCCAGTGGCGATAGAGCAGGTGGGTAAAGCTCTGCGCCTTCACCTTGCTGGCTGCGAGAGCGGTATCGCGGTTGGCGTTGCACTTGTCTCCCGCACCGCCGTCCGCAGGACTGATTGCGGGACAGTCGGGATAGACGTCCGAAGTAAAAACCACGGAGTGGCCGCCTGGCGACCATAGCGCGTTGTCGGCCTCGGTGGAGATGGCCGTCAGCTTCTTCGCATTGCTCGTGGCTCCGGTCGAGCCGTCGAATTCCGCCAGCCAGATTTGTTGGCCATTCTCTCGACCGGAAAGGAAGAGCACAGAGTGCCCGTCGGGGGCAAACTGCGGACTCGAATCTCCCGGCTGCGCCACGGCCAACCGTTGCGGCTCGCCGCCGGCAATCGCCTGCACCCAGAGCTCCGCTCTTTTAGTGTTTTGGTCGAGATCAACGGTGGTTACAGAGTAGGCCAGCCACTTGCCGTCGGGCGAGACGGCGGTTTCGCCCAGCCGCTTCATCTTCATCGTGTCCTCAAAGGTCATGGGACGTTTGGCCAGCGCCGGGCCATTCTGAGCAAGGCCGGGATCAACCGGCACCAGGGCTGATAGCAAAGCAACAGAGAGAACGAGTGTTTGCCTGTTCATGGGATTTCCGATCCGCGCCGTAAAGGTAATTGCTACAGCGCGAAGGAAAAGTGTACACCGATCGGCCCCGACACTGGTCGAGGTTCGTGGTGTCCCACCCTTTCGCTAGAAAAAAGCGAAAGGATGGGGCACGGAGCATTTGTGGAGCGGACGGCTTTACTTGTTGTCGTAGCCGGTAAGACGGAAGGTGATGGTGCCCCAGAAGAGGCGGGCGCGCATCTGCACCGGCAGGTGGCGTTCGTCGTCGGTATACCAGATCCAGATCTTGCCGCGATTCTTCACCACCCCCGCGTCCGCGGTGGGCTGCACGCGCAGGGTCTCAAATGTGCCCAGCGCGGTCTTGATCTCTTCGCGGCTTTCCACCTTCATGGTCACCGGCACGGTGCGCAGGGCGTCCACCACCGGGATGACGAAAGTCTTGCCCGCTTCCATGGGCTGCGACGAGGCGTAGTAGACGCCGGTGAGCAGGTCGGTGAGGCATCCGGGGATGGAGATTTCTACATGCTTACTCTTCCCGGTGACCAGGTTCTTTTCATCCAGAATCGATTTGGACTGGTCGTAATCCAGCCGGAGCGTGGAGTTGATCTGGCGGCGGCCCTCCACGGTCTGCTTATCAAATTCATAAGTACAGCCCTTGGCGCGGTCAAAGGTGGACTGGAAGTGGTCGCTCACGTGAAAAATCAGATTGATGGCGCCGATGGTATCGGCCGTTGCGGTAAGGCGCTCGCGATCGCCCATGGCCTCAAAGTGCAGCACCGCCGTCCCGGCGGGAAAGACCCGCCAGTCCACGGCATAGGTGAGGGTCTGCTTCTGCGGAAAGCTGAAGCCCGCGCGCGGCGGCGTGAGCGGGGCCACCTGCTGGCCGTGAGCCACGGCGGCCAAAGCGAGGGCGCAAAAAAAGCTGGCTACGGTTGTGCGCATCTTCACCGTCCGGCAGGGCTCCTTGGAAATTGACTGTCTTGGGCGGGTAACGCTCAACGTAGCCCATGCACGATTGCACCCACAGCCGGCCGCAGGAAGAGCAGGCTGAGGTACAGGAGTGCTGTCCCTATAGCAGCATTGTACTCGCGGTGCTTGCAGTAGAGCGCAAAGGAAAAGCCGTCCGCGCCGGGTTTGGCGCCGGATTGGCCAGCCGGGCTAAGGCGCGGAATCAGGCGCGGCACGCGGCGGCAATAGGCGTCGTAGGCGGGAAACGTGGCGCGTAGAAAGCGCTCTTCCGAGGCCATGACCGGGACGTAAATCACTACAAATCCGCTGGCGAGCAGCAGCGCCGCCGGCCAACTGAGCAGCGCCAGCGCAAAGCCGGAGACGATGAGCATCGATCCCAGATAAAGCGGATTGCGGGTG
>JBEKNO010000044.1:0-16591 GCA_049522735.1 Occallatibacter sp. | reverse complement strand
TCCGCCTCGATCCAATCAAACGAAAAGGCGGACTCAAGGCCAGACGGCTCATCGCATCCACCAGCGACGACTACAGAGCTCAACTCCTCGGACTCGCATGACGTTCATGCGATTGCCCTGGTTTCCCACCCTTTCGCCAGAAAAAAGGCGAAAGGATGGGGCACGCGGCGAATATCGCTGGACAGGTGCGGCCTTTTTCATAGAAGGATGACAGAAAGGATGGGGCGCGGGGCTGAAGTGGGGTAAAAAGGCGACAATAGTAGGGTGAAGACGCTGCGATTGATTATTGACCCGGCGCATCTGGATACCGCCGAGGCTCGGGAGACGCTGGAGCGCGGAGCGCAGATTCTGCGCGCCGGGGGCCTGGTGGCGCTGCCCACGGAGACCGTATATGGGTTGGGGGCGAATGCGCTGGACGCCGCGGCGGTGGAGGAGATCTTCAGGGCCAAGCAGCGGCCGGCTTGGGATCCGGTGATTGTGCATATTGCCGGACTGGAGATGCTGAAGGGGCTGGTGGAGGAGGTTCCGGAGGCGGCGCGGCGGCTGATGGAGGCGTTTTGGCCGGGACCGCTGACGCTGCTGCTGCGGCGGACCAGGGCGGTGCCGGATGCGGTGACGGCGGGACGGGCGCTGGTGGGAGTGCGGATGCCCAGGCATCCGGTGGCGCTGGAGGTGATGCGGCGGGCGGGGGTTCCGGTGGCTGCGCCCAGCGCGAACCTCTTTGGACGAATTAGTCCTACGATTGCGGCGCATGTGCTGGAGGATCTGGACGGGCGGATCGATGCGGTGCTGGACGCGGGGGCGACGGCGCATGGGGTGGAGTCAACAGTGCTGGACTGTTGCCAGAGCCCGATGGTGATTTACCGGCCGGGAGCGGTTACGGTGGAGCAGATTCGGGCGGTGGCGGGGACGGTGGCGGTTTTTGAGAGCGGGGAGTTGGAGGAGACGCCGCGGGAAGGGCTACCGTCGCCAGGGGTGGGGGTGCGGCATTATGCGCCGCGGGCGCGGCTGGTGCTGGTGGAGGGCGAGCTGTACGAGCTGGGCGCGCGGCTGGGCGAGGCGGCGTTGCTCCGGCCCGGAGAGCGGGTGGGAGTGATGCTGCCGGCTGAGGTTGCCGGGCTGGGCGTGGGCGCGGTGGAGTATGCGTGGGGGCGGTGGGCGGCTCCGGAAGAGATGGCGCGGGAGCTTTATGCGGGGCTGCGGGCGCTGGATGCCGCGGGTTGCACGGTGATTGTTTGCCCTGTGCCTCCAGCGGAGGGGATTGGGGCGGCGATCCGGGACCGGCTGGTAAAGGCAGGGATTAGGGAATAGGGAATAGTGACCAGCGTGTTCGTTGGTTAGCGGATTTCTTGGGATGCGGGCTGTTTTTTCCCTAACCCCTCACCCCTAATCCCTAACCCCTGTTTCATGCTCCCGTTTCGGACAGTTTGTACATATATTTGATAGCGGATTTGTAGATCAGGGTTTTGGAGCGGCCGCGGACCTTGAGGGTATTGCGGTCATACCACTCGATGCAGCCTTCGACGTGATCGCCGTCTTCGAGGACAAAGACCATGGGAGTTTGCGACTGGATCTGCTTTTGCAGGTAGAAGAGTTCGGCCTGCCGGTAGGGGGCCTCGTACTCCAGGGTGCGCGCGGGGAAGTAGAGGGAATGCGGCGGGGGCGATTTTCTGGGGGCGCGGGGTTGCGGCCGGTTGGGCTCGTGGCCGTTCTGAATGCTGGGGGCGGGAGAAATGGCTTGGCTGGACAAACTGTACATGAGAAACAACCCTCCTGGGGAAAAGGCGGATACGTCGTTGCAATAGCAGGGAAGACCTGACGTGAACGGCATCCTGCAATGTCAGGGATAACTGTTATCCGTAGAGATGCAGTGGGCAGGGCGCGGGTTGCTTTTAAATTTCGCGGACGGACACCGGGCCTGTTGGGGGGTCAGTTTCTGTCCAGGCTGACGGCCATGGCGTCGAGAGAGAGGGAACGGAGGAGATTGCGGCGCATGCCCTGCTCAACCTGGGTCAGGGCGCGGGCGGCCGAGTCAAGCCAGTCGACGGTGAGGGCGGAGTCGCGGGCCAGGCGGTCGAGCTCGGAGGCGAGGTCGAGGTTGCGGATGAGGACGGGGGTTCCGGCGACGATCAGAAGCAGATCTTCAAGAAGGCCGCCCAGGGCGCGGAGAAGGTTGATGGTTTTTTCCTGGCCGTCGGCGCCGGCGCGGTAGCTTTCAGTGGCGTGGAAGAGCTGCGTGTAATCGGGCTCGCGCAGGGCGGTGCGGAGCAGGACAAGGGCATCCTGGCGGCTCAAGAGATAGGCGTCGAGATCGATGGTGAGGGCGCGGCCCACGGCGCCTTCGGCGAGACGGGCGGCCAAGGCGCGGTCTCGCGGCTTGAGCTGGGGACGGCGGAGGGCCAGCAGGGCCTCAAGTTCGGAGGCGGGGAGCGCGCCGAGACGGTAGAGGACGGCGCGGGAGCGGATGGTGGGTAGCAGCTCCTGGGGGTTCTCGGTGAGCAGGATGAGGGAGGTGTGCTTGGGGGGCTCTTCGAGGACTTTGAGCAGGCTGTTGGCGGCCTCTTTCATGAAGGCTGACGAGGTGAAGATGGTGAAGGAGCGTTTGGATTCGACCGGGGGGCGGTAATAGGCGACGTGGATGACCTGGCGGACCTGGCCGACCTTGATGAGCAACTGCGGCGGGTCGGGAGGGACGATGAGCACGTCGGGGTGGGTCTGGATGAGGATGCGAGTATCGCGCTTGTCGGCTTCGCGCAGGTCTTCGCGGACGGCAACGGCCTCGGCTACCAGGTCTTCGAGGTTGGCGGCGAGGCCGATGCGGGCGCAGTTGGAGCAGATGCAGCAAAAGTCGGGCAGGCCGCCGCTTTCGGTGGGATGAAGGCAGTTGACGGCTTTGGCCAGCATCAGGGCCAGGGTGTACTTGCCCGCTCCTCGCGGGCCTGCCAGGATCAACGACTGCGGAAAACGATCCGCGCCGATGCTCTCGCGCAGATGTGTGACCGTCGCCGAATTGCCGAGAAAATCCTGAAAGCCCATGGGTTGAGTTTAGTGCATTCGGGCCGGAGAGATGGTGAGTGGGCTTGAACCCTCGTGCAATCGGGCTATGCAACAATGGGAAGGCATTTCTTCGCCGAGCGTCTACTCAGTGGAGTTCTTGCCCCCCCCCGCTCGCTTCCATGAACTCGATGTATCCCAGCAGCGCGCCCCAGTGATAAAACCGGTCGCTGGTCGAGACGTCGTCGCCCGAACCCAGAAGAGCATTGTAATTCTCATGTACGTGGCCCATTTCACTCCACTCCTTCAAAAACAACTTGTAGGAATTCTGAGCAAACTCCTTGCGCGCCGCCGTGTCATCGTAGTTGCGCAGCCCCAGATAGACCAGGTAGTTCATAGGACCCCATATTCTGCCGCGCCAATAGTTCTGATCTTGAAAGGCAGGGTCGTCGCGCGCGATGGAAGGAATCACCCACTCGCCCCAAAACTCCTTGGGATTCATGAGATGCTTTTCCACCATCGTCTTTGCCTGCTCTGGCGTGGCCGCTCGCGCCAGCATCGGATAGAAGTTGGTGGGCGAGAGCCGCATGACCGACCGCCCGGTGTGCAAGTCCTTGTTCAGGAAGATCCCCGCCTGCTCATCCCACAGCGTCCCGAGCTTTCCCCGGTAGCGCGCCGCCCGCTCGCGCAGTTCCTTCGCCTCCGCCGCCTTCCCGAGCAGCTCCGCCATCTTGGCCAGCGCGTCGCAGTCCGCAATGTACATGCTCATCAACCCCACGTCCGCGTACTCCATCAGATGCGTCTTGGGGTTGAAAAAACTCCCGTCATACATGGGGCTATTGTCCAGCCCCGACTCATCGACTGCGTCCTGTAATGCGCCGCCGGTATTGTAGTCCAGATTCACCGGATAGTTCTCGCGGTCGCTGCCCCAGGTCAAGTAGCCATCCATCTCCCGGTGCGCCGCCCACCAGCGATTCCAGTTGAGCAGCGGCGCAAACGCATCATCGAGGAACCAGCGATCCTGGTACTTTTCATACAATCCCAGCACCGTAATCGCGCCCACTGGAGGCTCACTCCGGTCCTCGCTCTTCAAACCGCCTGCCCGGGCAAAGTTTGGCACGAAGCCTTGCGAAGTCTCCTCGCGCAAAATCTCCAACGCATTGGCATAGGCCAGATCCTTGTCGCCGACCGAGGCCAGCGTGGCGGCAAAAAATGTATCCCAGTCAAAGAGTACATATCCGCCCCAGCTCACGCTCCATACCCGGCTCACCGGCGAAATCACGCGCCGCTTTTCGGGCTCATAGATGGTGTCCCAGCCCAGCGTCGTTTCAATCGCGTCGAGAATTGGCCCGTTCTTTCCCGCCGCCGCAATCAACTTCTCGTAGACCTTTCGCTCGCGGTCGATCACGCTCCGAATCTGCTCCACTGTGCGCGGTGTTCTCGATTCTCCCGCCATGCCCAAGTTTTGAGTGCTCACTCCAACAGGCGCTGTCAGATCGACAGCGAAGTATGGAGAGGCCACTGGCAGGGAACCCCTGAACTCATCCGGCTGATTCCAGCAGGTGCAATCGATTTCAATCGCAGAATCGACGCCTGTCTTCGCAACAATCCCATGGCCGGCATAGCCTGAAGGCCCGGCAAGACTATTCCAGACCGAGCCAACGCTGAAGACCACCGTCGGCGGCAGTGCGGAGACGCTCTTTGCAGCCAGCGGCGTCACCAGCATCACCAGATCGTTTCCATCGTGAGCACTTTCCACGCGCCACTTGTGACCTTTCCAGGCATAATCGGCGCTCGTATAGCTTCCGTCCCAGGAGTGCGGACCTGGCGTCACCACCTCCGCGTCTTTCTCCAGCCGCCCGATCAGCGCATTGCCCAGAAAATCGTCGCCATATAGCGTGGTGTTGTGCTGGATGCCCACATGGATCGCCAACCCCTCCGGCAGCAGCACCTGCGTCGCAACCGAGTGTACATCCCAGGTGTTCCATCCCCTGGCCAGCCGCGCCTGCACCTTCTCGTACTCGGCCGAACGCGGTCCCTGCGCGTGCAGCAGCAGCCCCGCGAAGGCAAACCCAGCCGCAATCCATCCCCATCTGCCTTGGCGCATCATTCCCTCCCCAAGTTTTTGAATCCCTGCTCCCTTAGTCTCAAGACCACCAGAAGGTCCAGAAAACCTATGGGTTGAGTGTAGTGCATTTCGGGGTGGGGCAGGTGAGAACGTGGAAGCGCGACGCACCGGAATCCCGCGGATTGAAGCAGAACGATATCGACTTATTCCGCCCAAAGGCGGCTGAGCGGAACGCCATGCAGATTGGCGGCAAAGGGAACGACATCCGTGCCGGTGTACAGCACCACGCCGCGCAGCCAGTGCTTGCCGGCAGCAGCAGCCAGCGCCTGCAAACCGCGCACATCGCTGCCGTGCAGCGTTGCCGAGGCTTTCACCTCGATTCCGACGACTCTGCCGGCACGATCTTCCAGAACAAGATCGACCTCCTGCCCTGAAGCCGTGCGCCAATAGAAGAGATCCGGCTGAGTGGCGCTCCATGTGGACTGCTTGCGCAACTCCATGAGCACAAAGTTTTCCAAAACCATCCCAACCTGATTGCTCTCCGCCTTCAGACGGTCAACGGTCGCTCCCTGCAGGTAGGCCAGCAGCCCGGTGTCGTTCAAGTACACCTTGGGAGTTTGAATGACCCGTTTTCCCAGGTTTCTTGCCCAGGGGCGCAGCAGTTGCACCAGAAAAGTCGCTTCCAGCAGGGCAAAGTAGCGTTTCAAGGTGGTCTGCGGCAGGGCGACGGAGCGCGACAGGTCGGCGAAGTTCAGCAAACCGCCGGCGCGCGCGGCCACCACCGAGAGCAGGCGCGGTACGGCCTCCAGATCGGAAATATTGGCCAGATCGCGAATATCCCGCTGCAGGATGGTCATGATATAGGACTGAAACCAGGCATCGCGACGGCGGGCGCTCTGCCGGGCAAGCGCTGGATGATAGCCTCCGGCAACCATGGTTTCCAACAGTTCATCACGCCGAAGCGCGGCCGTTGCTTTTTCCCATTTAGGGTGCTGCCGTGAAAACAGCGCGTCAACAAAGTTCTCCCGGACACCGCGAATCTCGCCCTGGGAAAACGGCCAAAGGGTTAGCACCTCCATGCGCCCGGCCAACGACTCGGAGAGCTTGGGCAGCAACATTACATTCGCCGATCCGGTGAGCAGAAATCGTCCCGGCTGCCGCTGCCGGTCGATGGCCGCTTTGATGCCCGGAAAGATTTCGGGGATATGCTGCACTTCATCCAGCGTGACGGCCGGGCTCAGGCCAGCCACGAAACCGTTGGGATCGCGCTTGGCAACCGCCAGAATGCCCGGATCGTCGAAGGTGAGGTACTGGCGCTTTCCTTCCGCCGACTCCACCGATTGCACCAGGGTGCTCTTGCCGGTTTGACGGGCGCCGTTGACCAGGACAGCAGGCGTATCCGCCAATCCCTCCAGCAGCCGGTCGATAAGCTGGCGATGCATCATGCGGGTAGTATCGCATTTATCTGGAGGATAATCAACTAAAATATAGATGATAATCTACTATTATATGGATGAATATCAGATAATAGATGGATGATTATCATATTTGAGCTTCTTCGCTATTCAGCCGAATCGCCGCCCATGCGATGATAATGTCAATAACACTTGACATGTTTTGGGCGATTGTGTAAAGTTAATTTGTTATTATGTAAAGGAGACCAATCATGAACTGCTCAACCAACAATCCCGCTGCCCGCCGCTACATGTGGCGCTTTTCCGCAACCATGCTGCTCTACGTCCTGTTCCTAGTTCTGGCCGTATGGGCGTTTGTTCACTATCACCCAACCGGCCCACTGGCCTGGCTGCTGGCCGTTCTTCCAGCGCTCGCCATCGTCGGGCAAATTGCGGCCTTCGGTATGTACCTGGCGGAAGAGAAGGACGAGTTCCAGCGGCATTCCGGCGTGCTGGCGCTGCTCTGGGGGATAGGGGCGACGCTTTCGGTGACGATCGTGTGGGGATCGCTGGAAAACTTCGTTCACCTGCGGCACTTGGACCCGATGTGGATCTATCCGATCTTTTGCATGTTTTTCGGCATCGCTCATGCGTTGAATCAGGCGAGGTACAGATGAAAAACCGTCTGCGTGTACTGCGCGCGGAGCGCGACTGGTCTCAGGCCGATCTTGCCCAGCGGCTGGAGGTCTCGCGCCAGTCGGTCAACGCCATCGAGACGGGCAAGTTCGATCCCAGCCTTCCCCTGGCCTTCAAACTGGCGCGGCTGTTTGAGACCACCATCGAGGCCATCTTTTCGGACGAGAGCTAGAGTCTGTGGAATCCCAGGTCTTCCGCCGCGGCGGAAGAGACCTGGGGCGCCCGGCAGATGCACCGGCTACCAGTATTGCTTCCCAAGAGCAAACTTGGCCGCCCACCCGATCGCAAGCGACAGACACCACAACCAGGCAATGAGAGGCCTGAGCACGAGCCGTTGGCGGCGAAATATCTGGCGCAACAGGACGGCGATGGAATAGCCAAAAAGCAGAATATAGGCCGGCATCATGGGGTTGAATAAGAACGATTGCGCGAAATCGCCCCCGCAAAACGCAAGAAAGCTCCTGTATCCACCCGTGGTAGGGCATGGCAGGCCGAAAACCGACTTCAGGATGGAAGGAGGGATCTGCCCCCCGGCAATCCACGCCACATTCCAAAGCAGATAGAAAATAAATGCGCCAAGCGCAACAGGGCGAACGACGCAACGCATCATCCCAGCCTGGTGAAGCATGCCGGACACTTGCGCACTTCCTCTTTGCACCCATCAATCACGAAGGGGAGCCAGCAAATCGGGAAGCATACAAGCAGCAATACCACGAACAACACCCAGCCGCCGGTCGACAATTTCTTCTTTTCGACATAGGGCATGCCTTCATGGCCACAATACGGACATTTGAACGCCAAGGGATTACTCCTTACAAAAAAGGTGTGAATACATTTTGTGGTGAACTGTAGCGAAGAAGTCCTGCGCTGTCAAATCGAAAACGAAGATGCACCAGCTTAAGTGGCGTGACTGGCGAGCAGCCGCTCGGCGACGGCTTTGACGATCCGCTCGTGGACTTCGTCGATGGTCAGGTTGCCCTGGATCAGGACCACGCGCTGGGGTTCGCGGGCGGCGATCTCTTTGTATTTTTCCCAGACGCGGCGGTAGAAGGCGTCCTCCTCCAGCTCGAAGCGGTTTTCGTCCTGGCCGGATTTCTTGTTTTCGCGCTGGTTGCGGTGGCGGGCGCGGGCCAGAGAGACCTCAAGCGAGGGCAGGAGCAGGAGGGTCAGGTCGGGCTGGAGGTTGGCGGCCAGGAGGCGGTGGAGCGAGAGGACGACGGCGGAGCCGAGCTGACGGCCGCCGCCCTGATAGGCCTCGGTGGAGTCAGTGAAGCGGTCGCAGAGGACGATTTTGCCGGCCTCGAGGGCGGGCTGGATGACCTCGGCGATGGCCTGGGCGCGGTCGGCAAACATGAGGGCCATCTCGGCCAGGGGCGAAAGGGCGGTGGAGCGGGAGTCGAGAGTGAGGACGCGGATGCGGTCGCCGGTGGGGGTACCGCCGGGCTGGCGGGTGAGGATGGGCTGCTGGCCATGTTTTTTGAGCCATGCAGCTAAACGATTGATTTGGGTGGTTTTACCGGAACCATCGAGACCTTCGAGGGTGATAAAGAGACCGCGCGGCATGGGCTGAGTTTACCACCCTAACAAAAACACTGACGAGAATGCTTCATTTGTGTTAAAAGAGGATAATTTCCGAATCTCACCGGAGGCAGGCAACTGCGCTCCACTGGAGTCAATCAACGTGAAATTGCACAATTTTTACACACTTTCTCTTTGCGGCTTGCTTGCCGCCGCAATGCTGCTCACTGGCCGGATGAACGCACAAAACCTGACGCTGGAAGGGTACACGGGAGGGTTTATTACCCCCACCGCCTACGTCGTCCCTTCAGAGAAGGGCCAGCTCTTTTCTCACCCGGCGGTTGGCTACCACTTCATCGCCTCCAACGCGGTCATCGGCGATATCCATACCTTCGGCATTGCCGAGGGGATCGGCAACCGGGCCGAAGTCTCCTATGGCCGCAACGTGCATATCACAGGCGACAGCGCCTTGTTCAGCAGCCTGTGGCACTACGCCGGAATGAATATCTTTGCCGGCAAAATTGTGGCCATTAAGGATGGCGAATTTCACAAGTTTATGCCGGGAGTTGCGGTGGGCGGGATCACGCGCACCAGCGACAAATTCGTCTCGGGCGCGTTGTATCAGGAGCTTGCGGCGATGCAGGACATCAGCGTGCCTGCCAAGGCTTACAGCAACGGGGACGTGTATATAGTGGCGACCAAGACCTGGGCCAAGCCGCCGGTACCGTTCCTGGCCACCTTCGGCTGGAAGATGACCAATGCCGAGATTTTGGGCATAGGCGGCCAGAGCACGCGCTTTATGGGGCGGTTCTTTGGCGGGTTGGGGCTTCCGCTGCCGGGTCCGTGGAAGACGGCGATCATACCTTCAGCGGGCGCTATGCAGGAGCCGCCGCAGATACAGAACCTGAGCCCAATTCTGTTCAATCCCCCAACGTATTCGACCCCAGGCAGTGCGCATATTCCAACGACGCTGGACTATGCGATACGGGTAACGCAGAGGGAGCATCCGCACTTCACATTCGATATCGGCGTGGGACAGGTGGCGGGAACAATCGGCACCACGTATATAGCCAGTCCACCGCTGGGGTTTGTTCCGGTGAATCTTATGGCGCGGCACGTTGTGGCCACGGGGATGAGCTACCGCTACTGATTACGAAGTTCGAGAAGATTGCAGCAGAGAGAACCTCCTGAGTCTATTTGACCAGACAGTGAACCGGGTTCGGACTAGTCTGGCCAGATAGATCTCAATAGCTATCGCGCCGCTGAGAGTGAATCGAATCTCTCAGCGGAGCAGGCTCAAAAGAACCAGGAGGTTCTTCTCATGCGAGTGTCTCGTACTGTGCGTTGGCTTCTGTTTGCTGTGCTGGTTTCGGTGATACCAGCGTCATTGCAGGCGCAATTGCTGATCAGTGTCAGTTTTGCTCCGCCCGAGTTGCCGGTGTATGAACAACCCATGTGCCTGGAGCCCAACCTGATGTGGGTTCCCGGCTACTGGGCCTATTCAACTGATGATGGGGACTACTACTGGGTTCCAGGCACGTGGGCGCCGGCTCCCTACGTGGGCGCACTGTGGACGCCCTACTACTGGGGCTGGTACAGGGGCCGCTACAGATTCCATCGTGGCTACTGGGGCCGTCACGTGGGCTACTACGGCGGTGTGAACTACGGCTACGGATACGGGGGCATCGGTTTTTCAGGCGGCGAATGGCGCGGCCATGAGTTTGCCTACAACACCGCGGTCATGCATGTAAATGAGAGCGTCATTCACACCACCTACAACGACCGGACGTTTGTGGAGCGAAACACGATCGTCAACAACAACCGCGTTTCCTATAACGGCGGTCCGCGCGGGATTCAACACGCCGCCACCCGCGAGGAGCTGGTAGCCGCGCACGATAAACACACGGCTCCGACCAGCGTTCAGACGCAACATGCGGTGGCGGCCCAGACAGACAAGACTTCGTATGCCAAGGCCAATGGCGGTCACCCGGCTAACCTGGTTGCATCCAAGCCGCTGGGCGGGGAAACGCACGCCGCTCCGACGGGCGTGAGCAAGGCGGCAGAGCCAGCGGAAAAGACTGCCCCGAAGGCGGAGGCTCAACCGCACGCTGCTCCTGCGATAACGAATACGGCAGCGAAGCCGTTGGAAACTACTGCTCCGAAGGCTCAGGCCAAACGGAACGCCGCTCCTGTACAACGACCCGCGCCTGCGCAACACGTTGCAGTGGCGCAACACACCGCTCCTGTGCCACATGCCGCGCCAATGCAACGTGCCGCGCCAGTGCAACGTACAGCTCCAGTGCCACATGCCGCGCCTGTGCACTATGCCGCGCCTGTACAACATGCTGTAGTCCAGCAACATGCTGCGCCGCAGCAGCATTCCGCTCCACCGCCGAAAGGGGAGCCCAGGACTCAAGGCCGGTAATGGCGGAGATCCATTCCTAACCAAAGAGGCCCACGGTTAGCCGTGGGCCTCGCTGCGTCCGGTAGATAATTCTGCCTGTCCTGTCGGCTGGATGCCGGCGATCTCGACTTCGATGCCGCCATATTCGGAGTGGTTGTTTTCGCGGATGCAGTAGGCGAGGTCGATGAGGCTGCCCTGGGTTAGGGCGAGTTCGGCGGCGCGGGCGGCAAGGTCCCAGCCGACGGCGCGGGTGGCGGAGCTGGAGCCGGCGCGGACCGGATCCTGGGTTCGCGGTTGCGCAGGGCCGTGGAGCGATTCCTGGGCCAGTTCCAGGCGGATGTGGCGCTCTTTCATGATGCGTGGCGGGCTGAGCAGGCGGGCGTTGCGGGCCACGAAGACTAGCTCGGGATTGCCGTGGCCGAGGGGCTCGAGTTTGCGCAGCCATCCGGCCAGCACGGGGGTGATGCGGTCGAGGGGCAGCTCGGCGTGGATGCGGAGGAGGCGCTCAGGCTCGCGGGCGGCCAGATGCTCATCGGCGTAGAGGCGCAGGCGGCGCTTGAGTTCCGGCAGCGCGGCGGCGGGCATGGCAAAACCGATGGCGAAGGCGTGGCCGCCGAAGCGGGTGAAGAGGCCGGCGCAGGGTTCGATGGCGTTGAGGAGGTGGAAGCCGTCAACGGAGCGGCCGGAGCCGTGAGCCACGCCGTCTTCAACGCTGACCACGATAGCGGGCTTGGCGGTGCGTTCGACGACGCGCGAGGCGAGGATGCCGATGACGCCGCGATGCCAGCCTTCCCCTTCGATGACGAGCAGGCGGTCAGCGGCGAGTTCCGGATCGGTGGCGAGGAGGGTTTCAATGGCGGTGAGGACGGCGGCCTCGGCTTCGCGGCGCTCACGGTTGAGGCGTTCGAGCTTGGCGGCCAGTTCGGCGGCGCGGACCGGCGAGCGGGTGGAGAAGAGTTCGATGACCTCGGAGGCAACGTCCATGCGGCCGGCGGCGTTGATGCGCGGCGCCAGGCGGAAGGCGACGTCGAAGCCGGTGAGGGGTTTGGCGGCGGGGTCGAGGGCGGCGGCGGCGAAGAGGGCGCGCAGGCCGGCGCCGACGGGGCGGCGCAACTCGTGGAGGCCGAGGGCGGCGATGACGCGGTTTTCGCCACGGAGGGGAACGGCGTCGGCGATGGTGGCGATGGCGGCCAATTTTAGAAAACTGGGCAGGGTTTTGTCGCGGGTGCGAGCCGGGTCGCGGCGCTCCAGGACGGCCTGGGCAAGCTTGAGCGCGATGGCCGCGCCGCAGAGGGATTTTTCCGGGTAGGGGCAACCGGGCTGGTTGGGATTGAGGATGGCCAGCGCGGTGGGCATGGCGTCGCCGGCTTCCCACCCCATGGACGAAGACCTGTCCGCGGGGGCCCCGGCTTGAAGCAGATGGTGGTCGGTGATGATGAGGTCCAGGCCCAGGCGGCGGGCGGTTTCAGCCTCGGCAAAGGCTCTCATGCCTGTATCGACGGTAATGACGAGGCGGACGCCCTCGGCATGGGCGCTTTCAAGGACGCTGGATTGCAGGCCGTAACCTTCGCGAAGACGATGGGGGACGTGGAAACGGGCCACGCCGCCGAGCATCTCGATGGCGGTCTTGAGCAGAACGACGGCGGTGGTTCCGTCCACGTCGTAGTCGCCGTAAAGAAGAACCGGCTCCTGGGCGGCGATGGCTTGCTCCAGCCGGTCAACGGCCACATTCATGCCCAGCATGAGGAATGGATCGTGGAGGTGGGCCGGGGAGGGGTTGAGGAAGGCGTAGGCATCGGCGGGCTGGGTGACGCCGCGGGCCACCAGCAGTTCGGCGAGAACATGGGGCAGGCGGGCGGCGCGGGCCAGGGCAGCGGATTGATCGGGATGAGGCTCGGCGAGGGTCCAACGCTGCCGGGCGCCGCGCAGCGCATTGCGCCGCAACGCCGGGCCGTTATCCGCCGCGCCCACGGAGCTCACCCGGCTTACTCGTCCTCGCCGTCAACTCGACGGGCGTCGTCGATGACGATGTCCTGGAAGCTTTCGATCTCTTCCAGCAGGGCCTGGAAGCGCGCATACCATTCGGTGGTGGTCTCGTGGAGAAAGACCAGCCCCTGGTAGACGAAGCCCAACTGGATATAGCCGATCTTGCCGGCGTACTTGCGCAGCCACTGGGCTTCGACCATCTCAGCGGCTTCCTCATCGGGAAGGCTCATCTCGTTGGCTTCCTCGATGAGGTCGTCAAGTTCCTCGCGCCGCAGCGACATCTCGCTGAAGGTGACAAAGGGAGCGCCGACGAGCTTGGCCATCTCCACAAAGTCTTTCCAGGAGTCGGGGTTGCCGTTGCCCTCCCACAGGATGGAGGGAATGTCCTCGGTGACGTAACCGGGAAGGCGGTGCAGACCGTGGCCTTCAATAAAGGCCACCATGTCGTCTTTCAGCGAGAGAAGGTTATCCGTGCTCATCATCAAGTATTCATTTTCGCAGATGGGGGCGGGTGGGCGCGGGAGGGGTGTGGAAAGTTGTAGAGGCAGGAACCAGGGACCAGGAGTAGGGAGTAGGGGTCCGGGGCTTACGGGTTTAGTCTGGAAACATTCAGATTGAGGAGGAACGCAGCTTGCCCGGATTTGAGCGCCACGTATTTGTCTGCCACAACGCACGGCCTGCGGATGCGGCGCGGCCATCCTGCACCGCGGATGGAAAGAGCGACCTGCACACGCAGTTGCAGCAACTGGCCAAGGCGGCCGGGCTGGGGACGAGAGTACGGATCAACAAATCAGGGTGCCTGGACCAGTGCGAACACGGTCCCATGGTGGTGGTTTATCCCGAGGCGGTGTGGTACGGCAAGGTGCAACCTGCGGATGCGGCGGCGATCGTGGAAGAGCACCTGATAGGCGGGCGGCCGGTGGAGCGGCTGCGGGTGGCCGAGGAGTGCCTGAATGCCATGAGCTGCCCGCACCGGGGGTGAAGGACCTGGCCCTGGCAGCTATGCGAATGATTCAAGCGGAGGGCGGGCGCGGCGCCGCCGGGGCATTTCGCATTACAGGCGGGACGGCCTCAAGCGGTTATCGGATCGACAGCCGGGAAGCAACGCGACTTTGCGAGCGCGCCGAAAATTATCTTCAGGCTAAAGCGCACTGTCACGAGCCAGGTGTATCCTTTCCACACAGAAGCAAACAGAAGGACGGAGCGCCAAAGCATCAAGCGCGCTCAAAAAGGAGCATCCCCGAATGAAACACATCAGCATTATCAGTGTAACGATTCTATCTTTGCTCTTCGGAGCCACGGCCATTGCCCAGCATACTCAGCAGGGGGGTAGCCGGGGCCAATCGAAGCCGGCAACGCAATCTCAACCGGTGCGAACTGTGCAGCCAACGCATCAGCAGCCGGCTACCAGAACAGTGCAAAGTCAGACAGGATCGCACCAGACCTATGGCGCTGCCTATCACGGCGGCGTGCGGTTGAACGGTCCTACGTACGGCGGCGTCCACCACAGCGGCGTTCCGCAACAAGTAGGACAGGTGCGCAGCGGTTTTGTTCAGTCTCGCGCCGGTTCGTGGGCTCACGACCATCAATCCTGGGGTCAGCGCGGCGGCTATAACGGCTACCGGATTCCTGACGCCCGCTTCAGGCAATACTTCGGCCGGGATCACTTCTTCCGCATCTACGGCCTTCCTCTGCTCTTCGTGGGCGGACTGCCGCGCTTCCAGTACGACGGATACTGGGTGACGATCGTCGATCCGTGGCCGGAATCGTGGGGGCCGGACTGGTACGAAACCGACGATGTGTATCTTGACTACACAGGGGATGGGTACTACCTCTATGACCGCAATTACCCTGATTTTCCAATCGCCGTCACAGTTTCGTTTTAGCCGAAGCTGAGGTCTGCTCTTTTGACGGGCAGGATGGTCAGAGGGAGCACGGGGTTTGTCCGGGACTAGAACGGAACCTGAGTTAACGCAAGCCCGCTGAGTGGCTTTTTCATCAAGAAAAAGCCACCTTCTAGATTCTTAACAAGGGTACGTGAACTCTGGTTCCGCTCTAGATGGCTTGTAGGGAATCTCTGAATTGGGGAACCTCTGAATAAGTCGGAGGTTTGAAAGGGCACGGCTTTACTCGCCGCGGCGAGCGGAAAAAACTCGATCCGGTGGGAGGCGGGGGTTTCAACCTCCGCATAAAGCAACAGAACCAACGCGGGCTTTAGCCCCGGAGTCAGCGCTTGTACCCGATCTTGCGCAGCAGTTCGTGCCTCCACTCTACGTCATCCTTCCCTTCCACGCCCTTTGGCGGCGCGCCGTCAATCACGCCCAGCACGCCGCGTCCCTGCTCCGTGCAGGCGACAATGATTTCGACAGCATTGGCGGTGGCGCAAAAGATGGAACAGACCTCGGGCACGTTGCGAATGGCATTCAGAACATTGATCGGGTAAGCCGCCGAAAGGATCAGCACAAAAGTATGTCCGCAGCCCAGTGCCTGCGCATTCTTGATGGCTATCTCCCGCAGCGCCGTGTCATTCCCCTCGGATCGTGTCAGGCAGGCTCCGGAACTTTCATTGAAGGCCAGGCCGAACCTGGCCTGTGGCGCCGTCGTGGCCACCGCTTCATACAAATCTTCCACGGTCTTGATGAAATGCGATTGACCGACAATGATGTTGGCGTCGGCGGGAAATTCCATGCGAACCGATTTGATCTCGATCATAGCTGGGCCTCCGCCCTTGCCACAGAATAACTCCGGGATTCCATGCTGCGCGCCGTCCTGAAAGTGCCGGACTTATCGTCTGTACGTGCCCATCCATTGCGCCTGGGCCAGCATGTGCCCCTTCATGGCCAGCTCCAGTTCCTTCCTCCCGGCGCCCGCCTTTACGTCGAGCTTCGCATCCAGCGCGTACAGCTTGAAAAAGTATCGATGCGGCTTGCCCGGGGGCGGACAGGGGCCGCCATAGCCAATGCGCCTGAAGTCGTTCGTGCCCTGGCGTGCGCCATCATCGAGCACTTCCACCTTCGGCACGCCCTCCACCAGGGCCGCAGCCTGGGCAGGGATGTTCCAGATGATCCAATGTGTCCACGTGCCCACGGGCGCATCAGGATCATCCGCAATGAGCGCCAGCGACTGTGTCCCCGCCGGAACGTTTTCCCAGCTCAATGCGGGTGAGAGGTCGGCGCCATCGCAGGTGTACTTCCTGGGAATCTCGCCGCCGTTCGCAAATGCTGTTGATTGCAATGCAAAAGCCATCGCACGGCCTCCTTCTGCTTCGGAATATCTGGTTATCACCGAAACGCGAGTGGTGCTTTGGCCGGAGGAGCCCGGCCGTGAACAACTGCATAAAAGCAGCAGCACTGCGCTGGTGAGAATCACTGCCACACATCGATGCTTGCTCATCTGACAACTCCAACGCACGAATTATACCTCCGCACCGCCGTTTTGGAACTGGCTATGCCCGCGATTCCTCTACTGCGTCACCTTCAATGCGGAAGGCCGGAAGGGAAGATACAGGAGCAGAAATAATCCCAATGCCAC
>JBEKNO010000043.1:0-16635 GCA_049522735.1 Occallatibacter sp. | reverse complement strand
GCGTCCGCTCCACCCGCGGATCGCGCAAATCGGCGAAATACTTCAGGGGACTGTCCATCTCCCCATCTCAACCTGCCAAACCCTTCTTGCATATAGTAATTAAGATGCGTTTGCCCTGCGCACTGAGCCCGATCGGCCGCTCCAACTGCGGCGGAAAGATTCCGCGCAACTTTACGCTGGATCCCACGGAGCGCTGGATGCTGGTGGCCAACCAGAGCTCGAACCTGATCAGCGTCTTCGCGCGCAACCCCGAGACCGGGGTGCTGGCCGAAGAAGGCAAGAGCTTTGCGGCGGCCACGCCCATGTGCATTCTGTTCGCGTAGAAATCCAGGGCCGTTCAAGACGCAGGGCGGAAGCGGAGGCTCACGCGCCCATCATGGCCGGGCGGGGAAGAGAATCGCCAGGCATGATTGCCGTCGCAGTTTCCCCGGCGGGCGCCGCGGCAACCGGCACGTGAGCCAGTTCCCATGCCGAACGGTCCTTGATCAAGCGGGAGACCAGGGCGGTGTGCATGGCGTGGCCGGCGCGTTCGGCCACCACATGGCCCTCGATGCGCCGCCCAGCCAGGGCCAGGTCGCCAATCAGGTCCAGCACCTTGTGGCGCACGTATTCGTCGGCAAAGCGAAGCGGGCCGTTCTCCGGTCCCGTTGCTCCCAGGATGATGGCGTTTTCCGGGGCGGCGCCGCGGATGAGCCCCATATCGCGCAGCCGCTGTTCGTCGGCCTTGTAGCCGAAGGTGCGGGCCGGCGCGATCTCCGTGCCGTAGGTCTCGGCGGCCAGGTCCACGCTGGCGCTCTGCTGGCCGATGGGAGCGGGAAAATCGATGGCGTAACGAATGCTGTAGCCGGAGCCGGGATAGATGCCGATGAACTTGTCGCCCTCGCATACCTCCACCGGGCGCAACACTCGGACAGTCTCGCGGCGGCGGCGTTGCAGGCGGATGCCGGCGCTGAGAAAGGCCTGCACGTAAGGCAGGGCGCTGCCGTCCAGGATGGGCAGTTCAAGGTTGTCCAGTTCCACGATCACGTTGTCCACGCCCATGCCGATGAGCGCGGAGAGCAGGTGTTCGGTGGTGGAGATCAGCACGCCCTGGCGCATCAGGCTGGTGGCGTAACTGATCTTGGCCACGTTGCGGCCGATGGCGGGAATCTCAAAGTTGTCCAGGTCAGTGCGGCGGAAGACGATGCCCGATCCGGCCGGAGCGGGCAGCAAGCGCATGGTTACCGGCGCACCCGAATGGAGCCCGCGCCCTGTAAATTCCAGGGGCGCGGCAATGGTCTGTTCCAGGTGGGCGGGATTAGCCAAAAAATGCTCTCCAAATGATGAAAAACCAAGCGTATTGGTTAGATTAGACGCCAGATCACATCTCCGTACTGTGGCATTTTAGCCACACTCTGCGCCTGTATGACCACCTCTCCGGCTGCGGATCGGGTACAGGCAAGTGCCTTAACCGTCGTAGAATCATAGAGTCCGTTCTCTTTGCCGCTTCAATGGCCTTCTGAAAGGTTCACGGATGCCCGCCTGCCGCGATCTTCCCATTCCGATGCGCGCCCTGCTGGCCGGAGCCCGGCGCAAGCGGCCCGCAATGCTTCGCCTGATCCGGCAACTGGTGCGGCTGGAGTCGCCCTCCGGCGATAAAGCCGCCGCGGATGCCTGCATTGCGCTGGCCGCCTCGCACGCCAGAGTTTTGGGAGGGCGCGTGCAACTGCACCGCCAGCGCGGGTTTGGCGACGTGCTGGAGGCGCGCTTCGGTCCCAAAACCAAAGCAGCTTCAGCAAAGCCGATCCTTCTGCTCGGCCATCTGGATACGGTCTGGCCTCTCGGCACGCTCGAAACCATGCCTTGCCGCGTGGGAGAAGGCCGGCTGTGGGGTCCCGGCACTCTGGATATGAAGGCCGGCGTGGCCATGGCCTTCACCGCCATAGAGATGCTCACGGAGGCCGGCCTGCTGCAACGCGAAATTGTCCTGCTTTTGACCGGCGATGAGGAGGCGGGCAGCCCGGTTTCGCGGCCCACGACCGAGCGGCTGGCGGCCGGGTGCGCCGCTGTTTATGTTCTGGAGCCGGCACAGGGGCTGGCTTTGAAGACCGCTCGCAAGGGAACCGGCAACTGGCGGATCGACGTGACCGGAGTGGCGGCCCACGCCGGCGTGGACTTTGAAAAAGGTGTGAACGCCATCCGCGAGCTGGCGCGCGTGGTGGAGACGGTGAGCGGCTGGACCGATCTCAAGCGCGGCCTGACGGTAAGTGTGGGAGTGGCGGGCGGCGGGACCAGGAGCAATGTGATTCCCGCCCAGGCCTGGGCGGAGGTGGATGTGCGCATTGCCCGCAAGGCAGACGGCGAGCGCATGGCGCGCAAGTTTGCCGCGCTGAAGCCGGTGGACAAAGGCTGTACGCTGACCGTGACCGGCGGCATTGATCGTCCGCCGATGGAGCGCACGCGCGGAACCGTTCGGCTCTACCGCCAGGCCAGGGTGCTGGCAGAGGAACTGGGCTTGGTGCTGGACGAAGCTTCGACCGGCGGCGCATCCGATGGCAATTTCACCGCGGCGTTGGGCATTCCCACCCTGGACGGCATGGGCGCGGTGGGCGAGGACGCGCACGCCAGCCACGAATCGATCATGCTGGAGCACCTGGCGCCCAGGACGGCCCTGCTGGCTGGGATGCTGGCGGGGTGCAAGGTTGCCGGTGCCCCTGATACACTTTCGTGGAGAACCACCCGGAGTCTAATAACGCCATGAAACAAACAATTCTGATTCTATTGTTGGCGGCCAGCACAATGGCTGCAAGCGCCCAAACCCCCGCGAAGCCGGCTTCCGACGCCAAGCCCGCGGCAACCGACGCCAAGTCCACGGCTACCGCAGACAAGCCCGCAATTGCAGACGCCAAGCCTGCGCCAATCGCTGACAAGCCGCTTGCCCATATGTCTCCGGTCGAGGGAGTTCAAAAGACCCTCTTCACGATTTCCCTGAACTACCAGGACATCAAGGTTGGCGCCGGCGCGGCGGCCGAGCCCAAAAAGCTCCTCAAGTACTACTTCACCTTATGGTTGGCGGCTGATGGCAGCCAAATCGACTCCACCGACGACCACCGCGCCCCCGTCCTTGACAAGGATAAGAAGCCGGTTCTCGATGACAATGGCAAGCCCAAACAGGGCGATCCCCAGCCAGCCGCCCTGATGATGGGAATGGGCCGTCCACTTCTCGGCTGGGACATGGGATTTGAGGGCATGAAGGCCGGCGGCAAGCGCCGCATCTTTATTCCCTGGCAATTGGGGTTGGGTGCGCGGGAGATTCCCGCGCACGACGCCACCCATCCGGGGATTCCCGCTAAATCCGATCTGGTCCTGGATGTCGAGCTAATCGATGTGACAGATGCTCCGCCGCCGCCCAGCCGTCCCAGCATGGCGCCTAGAACGAACCCGATGCCCGGCGCAACGCCCGCGGCTCCAGCAGCACCAGCTGCTCCTGCCCCGCCCGCAGCTCCCGCAGCACCTACGGCTCCCGCCCCGCCAACTGCGGCACAGCCGCAACCGAAGTAGTATTCAGCAGTTGGGTGTCCCCCCCTTGCCGCGTTTTTGTTCTTGCGGCAAGGGGGGGATACCATGCGCACCGCAGCGCCTGATACACTTCCTGATCCTAATAGAATTACGCTGGAGTTCAACCATGCGATGAAGCACACATTTATGACTCTGTTGATGGCGGCAAGCGTTGCTGCAGCAAGCGCCCAAACCTCAACCAGCCCGGCAACAACCACGGCTACTCCCGCCAACCCGCCGGCCAGCGCTCCCGCAGCAAGTGCCTAAACTCTGGCCAACCAGCCTGCAATAGCGGCTCCTGCCACCAAGTCTGCTACCGCCGCGGCTACTACCGCCCAACCGCCAGACTATGAGAATGCCCCATCCAAAGTGGCCGACATTCATTGCAACCGAAATAATACCTGCGAAATCAAACTGCCCCCCGGAATACCTCCGGAAGAAGGCACTGTAAAGAAGGCCTTTACCCTTTATTACCAGGACATCAAGATCGGCGCCGGCGCTCTGGCCGAGCCCCGCAAAGAATACGTTGTCCACTACACCGGCTGGCTTGCGTCCGATTGGCGCATGTTCGATACTCCTACGAGCATCGCGGAGTAGTCATGGATAAGAACGGCAAGCCGGTGAAAGATGCCAACGGCAAGGACAAGCTGGGCGATCCGCAGCCTTTCACCTTCACTCAGGGTGCTCCGGGCATTGACCGCACACTTACAGGCATGGACGAGGGCTTTGCAGACATGAGGGTGGGTGGAAAACGCCGCCTTATCATCCCTTACCAACTGGCCTATGTTGAGAAGGCGCGTCCATCGCCGGATGCCGACCACCCGGTGGGGATTCCTCCCAAGTCCGATCTGATCATTGACGTCGAACTGTTGGATGTGAGAGACGCGCCCAAGAAGAGGCACTAAAGCATTTTCACAGTTGGTGTATGGCGGTAAGAAGGTGAGAAATGCGGTTTCCCACCCTTTCGCCCAAAAAAGGCGAAAGGATGGGGCACGGCGCATTATAGGAACGGTGGAAACGCTTTAGCCCGGTTACGGCGCGTAGAATCCCACAACTCCTGAACGAACGCGCCCCAAGTGCAACCGCAATCGAAGGAGCGCGCGGCATATCTGGAATCTTCAGGCCACGCCGGCGGGCCTATCCGCCGTGGCGGGCAACTCCGGCGTGGCCGCGATCAGTTGGCGGGTATAGTCCTCTTTGGGATGGGCGCACAGCGCCACCGCCTCGCCGGTTTCCACCAGCCGTCCCCGCTCCATCACCGCGATGCGCGTACTCAAATAGCGCACCAGCGGCATGGAGTGGGAGATAAACAGGTAGGTCAGCCCGTGCTCGCGCTGCAAGCGCCGCAGCAGGTTCACGATCTGCGCTCCCACGCTCACGTCCAGCGACGAGACCGGCTCATCCAGAATCAGCAGCCTGGGCCGCAGCGCCAGCGCGCGGGCAATGTTGATGCGCTGCCGCTGCCCGCCGGAGAACTCGTGCGCATGGCGCCCCAGAGCCGACTCGTCCAGTCCCACCTCGCCCAGCAACTCGACGGCCCTGGCGCGCAGGGCGGCGCGGTTGGTCCTGATCCCCATCTCATAGCGATGGATCACCAGCGGCTCGGTCACGATCTCCAGCACTTTCATGCGCGGATTCAGGGCGGCGTAGGGATCCTGAAAGACGGGCTGCATCTGCCGCCGCAGACGGCGCAACTCCGTTCCTGATGCGCAGGCCACATCAATGCCGTCCACGCGCACTGAACCCCGGCTGGGCTTTACCAGCCCCAGAATCATCCGCGCCAGCGTGGTTTTGCCCGAGCCCGACTCGCCCACCAGCCCCAGCGTTTCTCTGCTAAAGAGGGAAAGCGAAACGTCCTCGACCACGAAGCGCTGCTCGATCCGCAGCCCCGTCCGCCGGGGATAGCTCTTCCAGACCGAGTTGACCTCAATCAGCGCCATGAAAGGATGCTATCGCATTCCCTGCGCTCCGAATCGCACCTGCAAGGATTCTCCCACTCATACCCTCTCTGGTGATACAAAAGCAGGCAGAGGCAGACCTCCCTGGGGATAGGGTTGCTTTCGAAAAAGGCACGGAGGGGTGATGGCAAAGTTTCGGATTCTTTCGTTGGATGGCGGGGGCTCCTGGGCGCTCATCCAGGTAATGGCCCTGATCGATCTGTATGGCGGCGATGCAACCGGGCATGAAGTGCTGCGGGAGTTCGACCTGGCTGCGGCCAACTCCGGCGGAAGCATCGTCCTGGGCGGGCTGGTGGAGAATATGCCCCTGGGTACATTGCTCAATTTCTTCCTCAGCGAAGCGAAGCGCAGGACAGTTTTTTATGAGGAATTCAACCTGGTCTACGCCGCGGAACGTGTTTTCGCGGGTGTCGGCCCAAAATACAGCACGGAAGAAAAGCTCAAGGGCCTCGAAGCCGCTCTTCCCAAACGCGGCAAGAAGTCTCTTCCTCTGGCGGTCGCGGATATCGTCTCCAGTCAATCGGGCAAGCCGGTGCACCTGCTCATAACCGGCTTTGACTACGACCGTAACCGGGCGCGCTTTTTCCGTTCCGCCTCGGCCAGCGGTCCGGACTGGGGACAGGGCGATCCGGCGCAGGTGTTGCTGGCGGAATCGATCCATGCCTCAACCAATGCACCTGTCAATTATTTCGACAAACCGGCAGTGCTGGCCAGCGACGCAGGCAAGCGGTACTGGGATGGCGCCATTAGCGGCTCCAACAATCCCGTGCTCGCCGCAGTGTCTGAAGCCATCGTGCTGAATCATCCGCCGGCAGAAATCGCAGCTCTTTCCATCGGTACCGGAACCCTTTACCGTCCGCTTGCGGCTCCCAATCAGCAGGCTTCCGTCCTCTTTGAACCCTATGCAAAGCAGGGATTCAAGACGGATCTGCGCAAGCTCGCAACCGCCATCCTCGACGATCCGCCGGATGCCGCTAATTTCCTTGCTCATGTCATGATGGGCGGCCCATTGAGAGTTCCCAGAACACCGGCGGATAGCCGCATCGCGCGTATGAGTCCTATGATCAGCCCCATCCGCGATGACAATGGCATCTGGCAGTTACCCGACGGCCTCGATGAGAATGAATTCCAATATCTGGCAGGTTTGGCTATGGATGCCGTGGAACAGGACCAGGTGCTGGCCATCCAGAACTTCGCCAGTCTCTGGTTACAGGACAAGATCCGCAACCAGCCCATCCGTATGGATGAGAACCTCAATCGGGAACTTGGCCAGGACTGGTACTCCCAGGCCAAAGCGGCCTGGCAGGCAATCCGATAACTGGCCCATACTTCAGTCCAGCCTGGGGTGCATCGTGTGGAAGTTTGTGGCCTGCTGGTAGGCCCACGCAAATGCGGCCAGCTTGGCGTCCTGGTAGTGGCCGGCCAGGAAGGTGAGCGAAACCGGCGTGCCCGGCCCGCCGATATCGTCGCTGTCGCCGTCATCCACCGCGGGCGGCTTAAGCGCGGTCGAAGTTGGGCCGGGGCGGGATCAGCCGGATGAACCAGGTCTTTTTTGCGGACGAGGTTTGGGTTTGGCTGGCCGGGGCAGTCTGAGCCGCAATCGGTTGCGCCAGCGCGCAAGCTACTCCGGCGGCCGAAAGCAGGGCGGCGAAACACAGTGTATTCATGACCGGCAGCATAACACGAGGGGCGGCTCCCGCTTGTTCTTTTCCTCCTCCTGCCTGGTCCGCGCACTGAAGATGTTTGCACATTCCGATCGCAAGATCGATACCTTGCCAAATAAATCTGGGAAAGATTCTTTTCCAGTGCGAGGGAGAGGCGGTAAATTTGCGCGGCATGGAAATCGCCCAAAGAAACGGAGTGGAAACTCTTGACCAACATGATCGATCGCCGCAGCTTCCTTATCGCAAGCTCGCTTACCGCGCTTGCTTCAGCCAGAGCGTTTGGCGCCAACGACGCCATTCGCGTCGGAGTCATCGGCGCCGGCAGCCGCATGCGCGGCCTGCTCGATGCCGCCGATAAAGCCGGCTCTTAACAGATCATCGCCGTCAGCGACGTCTATGCGCCGCACCGCGATGCCGTCAGGGAACGCTCCAACGGGTTGGCGGCTACCCACCTCGATTATCGCGAGGTGCTCGAAAAGGAGATCGATGCCGTGCTCATCGCGTCGCCGGACCACTGGCACGTTCGCATGGCGGCCGATGCCCTGGCAGCAGGCAAAGACGTCTACCTGGAAAAGCCCGTCACCCACACCCTTGAAGAAGGCGCCATACTCACCCGCGCCGTCCGATCCAGCAAGCAGATTCTGCAGAGCGGCATGCAGCAGCGCAGTTGGACTCACTTCCGCGATGCTGTCGATGTGATCCAGGGAGGCAGCCTGGAGCGCATTACGCAGGTCAGAACCTATTGGTGGCAGAACTATGCGCGGAACTGGGCGGCAAAACCAGTCGACCCGCAGGCGCTGGATTGGAAGCTCTGGCTCGGCTCCGCTCCCGAGCAGCCGTTCAGCCAGGAAAAATTCAGGCATTGGCGCTGGCTCTGGAATTTTGGCGGCGGCGCCATGACTGATTTATTCACCCACTGGATTGATGTGGCGCATTGGGCCATGAACTACGACCTGCCACGCGCGGCGCTGATGCTGGCCGACAAATATCTTTACGACCAATGGGATTGTCCCGACACCGTCCAGGAGGCATTCCGCTATTCCGGCTTCGATGTAGTCTACGAGGGCATGATGAGTTCCTCTATCGACGACGGCGGCCTTGAGTTTCGCGGCGCCGAAGCCACGTTGAAGATCGATTGCGGCGGCTTCGGCGTTTATCGCGAGGGCGCGCCGGCTGAGAAGAATCCAGTCCTCGCGGAAAAGAGTTTCCGTGACGGAACCATCGACCACATGGAAAATTTCTTCGACTGCGTCAGGACGCGTAAAGAGCCGAACGCGCCCGTAAAAGCCGGAGTCGCCGCCGCGCGCGCTGGCCACATCGGCAACCTGGCCTACCTCCATGGCGGCCAGATCGCCTGGCTGCCGAAGGCCTGAGTAGCCGCGTTGCTGTTGACGTAGGCGGAAGGGAGACGGCGGATATCCCAGGTATCAGAAGCGAGAGATGGGGTACCCGGCATCTGGCTTTCAGCTACACACTCCCACTGAACGGATTGAGAGTTGGGGTATCCCAGCATCCCGCTAACTTGCTAACCCGCGCGTAGCGCGGCAAACTCGCTAATTTGCCACCTCCGCTACTGGTTCCCCAGCCCGTCCCCCTTATGGTAGTTGGGATAGGGTGGGATGGGAATCTCGGGCACCGGATGGGCCTTCAGCTCCTCCAGCACCAGTTGGACGCCGGTTTCGAGCTGGCGGTCGTGCCCTGCGGCCGCATCCTTGGGCAGATCTTCAACAACCAAGTCGGGTGCGATGCCGTGGTTCTCCACCTCCCACTCGCCGTTGAGGCCGTAGATGGCGTAGCGCGGCGCCGTAACGCGGCCGCCGTCGAGCAGCACAGGATAGCCGCCGATGCCCACCAGTCCGCCCCAGGTGCGCGTGCCCACCAGCTTGCCGATGCCGGCCTTGCGGAAGTACCAGGGCATGGCGTCGCCGCCGGAGCCGGAGTTCTGGTTGATGAGCATGACCTTGGGTCCGAAGATGGCCCCCGCCGGATCGTGAACCGGCTTGCCGTCGCGCTCGATGGCCCCGGAGAGCGGGAAGCGCTTGAGCACGTCCACCACGTAGTCGGCGATGAAGCCGCCCTCGTTGTAGCGCTCGTCCAGCACCAGGGCCTGCTTGTCGAGTTGCGAATAGAAGTAGCGGTTGAAGTTGGTGTAGCCTGAGCCGCCGGTGTTGGGCATATAGACGTAGGCCACCTTGCCGCCGGAGAGTTCACCCACTTTGCGGCGGTTTTGCTCAATCCAGTCCAGGTTGCGCAGGCCATCCTCGTCGTCAATGGGAACCACGGTCACGTCGCGGGCGGTCTTATTCTCAGTAGCTGAGCCGTCGGGATTGGCGCCGACTCGAAGCACGGTCTGCTTGCCGGCCGTACCGTCGAAGAACGCATAGATGTTGTCGCCGGCCTTCAGCTCGCGGCCGTTCACGGCCAGCAGGTATTCGCCCTCCTTGACGGAGACGCCAGGCAGGGTAAGCGGCGAAGCCAGACCGGGAGTCCAGTTCTGCCCGCCCAGGATTTTGGCGATGCGGTAGCGGCCGTTTTCCACCTTGTAATCGGCGCCCAGCAGCCCCGTCTTGGGTTCCTTGTCGGGGTGGTGCGGTCCGCCGACGAACATATGACCGACGGTGATCTCACCCAGCATCTCCGTGGAGAGATAAGTGAATTCGGAGCGGGATGCGAGACCGTCGAGGTACGGCTTGTACTTGGCCTCGATCCTGGGAATGCTGAGGCCGTGGGTATGGGGGTCGTAGAGGAAATCGCGTTCGATCCGCCAGGTTTCGTGGTACATTTGCTTCCACTCCGCGCGCGGGTCGATGACGGTTTCAAGCCCGCCCAGGTTCAAGGGCTTGCCGGGGCTTGCCTCGCCGGGCTTCAGATCCTCGGCCGGGGCGATGGTCCACGCGTTCTTGCGCGCGTAGAGCACCTTGGAGCCATCGAACGAGATATTGAACGCATCCAGGTCGCCGAGCACGATCTCAGGCTTGCGTTTTTCCAGCGTAAACCGCCAGATGGCGCGAATGCCCGTACCGCCGTCCTCGCTGCTGGGGCGTCCGAAGGGCGCGTTTTCCGCTAAATAGAGAACGCCGGTCTTGCCTGCGCCGATGCTGCCATAGTTGCGGGCCGGAATGGGCAGCGCCAGAATGCGGTCGCCGATGTTTTCGAGATCCACCTTGACCACGACCGGCTTCTCGGCTTCTTTCTTGTCGGCGTCCTTCTTATCGCTGTCCTTGGCTGTGTCGTCCTTTTTGCTCGCGTCTGCCTTGTCGTCCTTTTTGTCGTTATCCTTTTTATCCGCGTCTTTCTTGTCGTCCTTCTTGGTCTCGTCCTTGATCTTTTCGTCGTCGCTCTCCGGGGGAACCGGCGAGGCGCCGTCCTTGGCCAGCACTACCACGTAGGCGGCGGTGGTTTGCGCGCGGTCCAGCGAGGACAGATCGATGCCGGCCTTCGAGGGGCCGTCATCGGTGGAGGCCAGGAAGTAGAGGTACTTGCCGTTGGGGTCGAAGGCCGGGCTGGAGGCGTCGCTCATGCCATCGGTAACCTGGGTGGATTTGTGGGTCTCCAGCGAGTAGAGGAAGATGGCGTCCAACTGGTTATCGAGGTCGCGTTGATAGGCGAGCCACTTCGAGTCCGGTGACCAGACGGGGCTGAAGTCGGGGCCGAAGCCGCCGTAGATGCCTTTATCCACCAGCACCGGCTTGCCCGCCGGCACATCCACGTACCACAGGCGCAGGTGCTTGTCGTTATAGGCGATGTGCTTGGAATCGGGCGACCAGGTGGGGTTATAGAAGAAGCTGGGCTCGGGGCCGAGGTCGATGACCGTGGGCGGCTTGAAGCCGGTCTGGTCGTGAAGGTAGAGCTGGTACTCGCCGGAGGCGTCGGAGAAGTAGGCGATGGTCTTGCCGTCCGGGCTCCAGGATGGGTTGCGCTCGGCCACGCCGGGAGTCTGGGTCAGGTTGCGCGTGTCGCCTTTCTCGGCCGGGACGGTAAAGATTTCCCCGTGCGCCTCAAAGACAGCGCGGGCGCCGGTGGGCGACAAGGCGGCGTTCTGAATTTCGTCCGGGGTGAGAATCGCCCGGTGGGGCGCCAGGCTGGCCAGCTCGCCGTGAATCTGGATGGAGACGACCTGGTCAGCGTTGGTGGCCGTGTCGAGCAGGTGAATGGAGCCGAACTGCTCATAGACCAGCGCGCCCGGACCGGCCTGCACGGATTTCAGGTCGAAGCCCTTGTTCGCAACCACCTGGCTGACCTGCTGGCTGGCAATGTCGTAGCGGAAGAGCGAGACCGGCCCGTTCCGGTCGGAGAGGAAGTAGACCTGGTTGCCCACCCACGCCGGGTCGGAGTCGTTGGAGTTTTCGCGCGGCACCTTTACCAGGTCGAGGGTCTTGAGGTTGACGATCCAGATAGGGGTGGTCTGGCCGCCGGCGTAGCGCTTCCAGGCCGGCTGCCACTTGCTAAACGGCTGGTAAGCCAGCGACTGGCCGTCGGGCGAGAATGATCCCTGGAAGCCCGATGGCAGGGGCAGAGGCTCAGGAACGCCGGAGCCGTCGGCATGAACGCGGAAGAGGCGCAGATAATGCCGGTAGCTTGACTCCATGCTGGCGATGAGGAGATCTTTGCCGTCCGGCGACCAGCCCACCACGCCGCTGCCGTCCGGGTGCCAGGTGATGCGGCGAGGCACTCTGCCCGTAGCGGGAATCACGTAAGCATCGGTATTGCCGTTCAGGTGGGCGGAGTAGGCGATCCAGGCGCCGTCGGGCGAGTAGATCGGACCGGCGGCAACCTGCCCGTTCGAGGTTAGCCGCTCGGCCTCGCCGCCCTGGCGGCTGACCGTCCAGATGTCGTCGGCATAGCGGAAGGCGATCCGGTCCTTGCTTAAGGAGGGATTGCGAAGCAGGAGCGGAGCCTGGGCAGAGCAAAGGGCAGGTAAAAGCACGGCCAGCGCAAGCAATGCAAGGGCAAGCCGGGAATGGGCGCGGATCATGGATCCTCCAGTGAGATGGTCGATTGTGGAATCAATGCGAAAATGGGCACGCAACGGTGTATCAATCCATGCTACGCGGGACGCGAGCAGAATGTTTCCGGAAAATGGACATTGAGAGCGATTTTCAGACGCTTCCCATGGAGGCCCGGAACCTGCCGCGGCCGCTTTGCGTACCGGTAAGGGCGAAACAACTCCGGCTGAAGCTGCTTTCCGGCGCAGAGACGGCATGAACAGCATGTGTTCCGTCCATATGAGTATCCCTGGGGAAATTGCGTACACTGGAGTAGCCGGGCATGATCTTCCGGTAATACTGGCTAACCCATTCTTTCCAGGAAAAACCGGCGAAAGGGTGGAAGCCGTGAGCCGATCCTGGCTCCGCGAACGACAGCATCGCCATGAAATTCAATGAGGCCTTAAAACTCGCCTTGCAGTCGCTGTGGGCCAACAAGCTGCGCACCATTCTCACCCTCATCGGCGTGGTCATGGGCGTGGCCTCGGTCATTATGGTCATTACCCTGGTCAACGGCGCAAATAAGTATGTGAGCACCAAGCTGACAGGCTTTGGCGCCGATATATTCAGGGTGTCGCGATTTTCCATGGTGGTCTTATCCGCCGACGATTATTTTCGCTTTCAGAAGCGCAAGATCGTGCGCATGGAGGACTACCAGGCGGTGCTGGACAACTGCACTGAATGCAGCGATGTGGGCGCGGCGATTTACAGCACCGGAACGGTCGTCTACAACCGGCAATCCAGCAAGGATACCGAGTTGCGCGGCTATACCTGGTCGATGCCGGCCCTGCACAACATCGATATCTCCCTGGGCCGCGGCTTTACCCCCTCCGACGTGGACTACGCTCTGCATAATGCCATCGTTGGCTACGACGTGGTGGACAACCTGCTCGGCGAAGGCGACCCTCTGGGCAAGGAAATCCGCGTGGACGGCATCCCCTACACCATCATCGGCGTCGGAGACCGCCTGGGCAAAACCCTGGGCCAGTCGGAGGACAACTGGGTAATCGTGCCCATCACCGCCTACCAGCAAATCTACGGCACCAACGATTCGATAAGGATCTATGCCCGCGCCAATGGGGGCGCAGAGGTGATGGAACGGGCCAAGGACGAGGTGCGCGTGCTGATGCGCACGCGCCGCCACGATGCCCCTGGGGCCCCCGATGACTTTGAGATTGAGACCAACGACACCCTTCTTGGTATCTGGCAACAAATCAGCGCGCTCTTCACCTGGGTCGTGCTGGGCATTGCTTCCATCTCGCTGGCGGTGGGCGGCATCGTCATCATGAACATCATGCTTGTCTCTGTCACCGAAAGAACCCGCGAGATAGGCGTGCGCAAGGCCCTCGGCGCCCGCCAGCGCGACGTGCTGCTGCAATTCCTCATCGAGAGCGCAACCATGGCCCTCATCGGCGGAGCCATCGGAGTGATGGTTGGCGTGGGCGTGGCCAAGCTCATAACACTTATCGTCGGTTTTCCCACCAATGTGCAGATGTGGAGTGTGTTCCTGGGACTCTTCTTAGCCGCAAGCGTGGGCATCTTCTTCGGCGTCTACCCCGCCAGCAAGGCCGCCCGGCTGGATCCGGTGGCGGCGTTGAGGGCGGAGCTGTGAAAAGAGCAGCTTACAGTTGACAGCTAACAGCTAGCAGTTGGCTGTCGGAGAACGGTGACTGGAAAGCGTTAGCTGTCTGCTGTTAGCTGTCAACTCGGTGCTTTTATGGCGCAAGGACAAACCCGCGAATCCGTGAAGATGGCCCTGGATACCCTGAGGGCAAACAAGCTGCGCTCGGGATTGACCATCCTGGGCATCGTCATCGGCGTCACTACGGTCATTACCATCTCCTCGGTCATCAACGGGCTCAACAACCGTGTATCCGACTTTGCCAACTCCATGGGCACAAATTCCTTCTGGGTCTTCCATATGCCGGTCATCGGTGTGCAGCCCACCACCGAGCAGCTCACGCGCAAGAAGCTGAACCTCGGCGACGTGCTGGCCTTGCGCGCGCTGCCGCACGTGGTGGCTGCGGACGGCGGTCACCAGCACGTAAAATCTGAGTTCCGCGTGGGCGATGTGGCCGTGAAGTACAACGGCAGGAAGGTGGCCGGCACTATTTTGCAAGGATCGACGGCCCAGGCGGCAGAGGTTTATGATCTCGCGCTCATGGAAGGCCGCTTCTTTACCGACAACGAGGACCAGCGCCATGCAAACGTCTGCGTGCTGGGCCACGACACCTGGGAAGAACTCTTCGGCAACGAGCCGGCGGTGGGCAAGGAAGTAAACATCGAAACCGGCTTTTATACCGTCATCGGCGTGCTGGACAAGCAGAAGCAGGTCTTCGGCAGCGGTAAGAATCCGGCTGACAACCAGGTCTATTTTCCGCTCGGCACTTTTCACAACCTGCACCCCGAAGACCTGGATATGTGGATCGGCGTGAAGTATGATGATCCGAAATTCAAATCGCTGGTCGAGGATGAGATTCGCGAACTGCTGCGCATCCGCCGCAAGGTGAAGGTGCAGGCCGACGACGACTTCGAGATCTTCGGGCCGGACTCGCTTACTAAACTCTGGGGCCAGGTCACCGGCGGGCTGGTGGCTTTCATGATAGCCGTTTCCAGCGTCGGCCTCATGGTGGGCGGCGTGGGCGTCATGAATATCATGCTGGTCTCGGTCACCGAGCGCACCCGCGAGATCGGCATCCGCAAGGCCATCGGCGCCACCAGGCGGACCATCCTCATCCAGTTCACCACCGAGGCGGTTACCCTGTGCGCCGTGGGCGGCGTGGTAGGCGTCCTGGTGGGCGCCGTGCTCACCTGGATCGTCTACTTCCTCCCCATCGGCCTGCCGGCCGCCCTCTCCACCGTATGGATCCTCATCGGTTTCGGCGTCTCCTGCGCCATCGGTCTGCTCTTCGGCATTTATCCAGCCTGGAAAGCCGCCAACCTCGACCCCATCGAGGCGCTGCGCTACGAGTGAAGCCAGTGAACAGTGGACACTGATCAGTGATCAGACAAAACCTTTGCGAACTTTTGGTTGCACGTCAAGAGCTTTGAATCATTTGGCCTCCATGGTCTTGACCGCCGATTAAGCTTTCGGAATACTGTTCACTGTCCTCTGTCCACTGTCGGTTACACTAACCCCCAGTGATGCCACACGTTTTGGCCCAGTCCGCGGAGATTGTCACCACCGTGCTGACAGTGGCCGGCATGGGCTACTTTCTGGCCGCCATGGTTGCGGCGCTCGCCTTTTTAGCGGCCCGGCGCACCCCGCTGCCGGCCTTTGCCTCGGGCGTCAGCATCCTAAAGTCCCTCAAGGGTATCGATCCCGGCATGATGGAGGCCTTCCGCAGCCACTGCCGCCAAACCTACGCGGGCCAGTATGAACTGCTCTTCGGCGTCTCCAGCCTTTCCGATCCAGCCGTCTCAGCCGTCGAGCAGCTCAGGCAAGAGTTCCCCGCTCGTTCCATTCAACTTATCGAGTGCCCTGCCTGCCTGGGAACCAACGGCAAGGTCAGTGTTCTGGCCCAGCTCGCCAACCACGCCCGCCACGCCTTTCTTCTCATCAACGACTCCGATATCACCGTCTCGCCCCGCTACCTGGAGCGGGTAATGGCCCATTTCGCCACTCCGTCCAGCCATCCCGCTATCGCCGCCAAGCCCCAGGCGCCGGTAGGCCTGGTCACCGCGCCCTATCGCGGCCGCGCGCACGGCACGCTGCCCTCGCGGCTTGAGGCGCTGGGCATTGCCACCGATTTCCAGGCCGGCATGCTGCTCTCAAGAATGATTGAGGGCGGCCTGCGCTACGGACTCGGCTCCACGCTGGCCGTTAGCCGCAACGCGCTCGATAAGATCGGCAGCCTCGCGCCGTTGGCCGACTATCTGGCCGACGACTACGAACTGGGCGCGCGCGTGGCCCGGGCCGGCTTCCGCGTGGCGCTCAGCGCCGAGGTGGTCGAGACCGCCATTCCCGCCTACGGCTGGAGCGGCTTCATCGATCACCAGTTGCGCTGGGCGCGCACCGTCCGCGACGCCCGCCCCTGGGGTTACGCCGGCCTCATCTTCACTCACGGCCTGGGCTGGGCGATGCTTAATGTGCTGGCCAGCGGCCTGAGCCCCCTGAGCCTGTGGCTGCTGGGATTGAGCTTCCTCCTGCGCCTGACTCTGGCCATGATGGTTGGCGCCCAGGTTCTCGGCGACCGCCAGGTGCTCCCCAGCCTGTGGCTCCTGCCCCTGCGCGACCTGGTTGCCATGGGCGTCTGGGTGGCCGGCTTTGCAGGGAATACGATTGTCTGGCGCGGGGAGCGCTTCCTGCTCATAGACGGAAAGCTCAAAAAGGCAGGCGAATCGGCAAAGTAGCCTGACGGAGCTTGCCTAACTAGTTGATCCTGAAAAAGGCTATTTCAAGCGGACTGCATGGTCGTCAGCGCGCCGATGAAGCCCGATGGGGATAGAAACCGGCTCAGGATGGCGTAGATTTCGCGCATACAGCGGCGA
>JBEKNO010000042.1:0-29379 GCA_049522735.1 Occallatibacter sp. | reverse complement strand
CTGGGCGGAACCTACGTTTGCATGGAAGGTCCGCAGTTCTCCACCCGCGCCGAGTCGCATCTCTATCGCAGTTGGGGCGCGGACGTGATCGGGATGACCAACCTGCAGGAGGCCAAACTGGCCCGCGAAGCGGAGATCTGCTACGCGACCGTGGCCATGGTCACCGATTACGACTGCTGGCGCGAAGGGCATGACGCGGTAACCATCGAGGAGATTGTGGCCGTTCTGCACCGCAACGCCGAGAATGCTGCAAAAGTAGTAAAGGCAGCGGTGGCGGCCATGCCCACCGAGCGCAAGTGCGCCTGCGCTTCGGCTGCACACTATGCCGTGCTGACCCAGCCGGACGCGATTCCCGCGGCAACCAGAGAGAAGGTGAAGTTGCTGTTTGGGAAATATCTGGGGTGGTAGGGAGTTAGCGAGTCAGCAAGTCAGCGTGGTTTCCCACCCTTTCCGTAAAAAACGCGGAAAGGATGGGGCACCCAGCGAGTCAGCGTGATTGAGTCAGAGAGGGTATTGAATGGCGATTACTGTAGTGGGCAGCGTAGCCTTTGATTCGATCGAGACGCCGGCGGGACGGCGGGAGCGTTGCCTGGGCGGCGCGGCGACCCATTTTTCGCTGGCCGCGAGTTTTTTTACCGATGTGCGCGTAATCGCCGTGGTAGGCGAGGACTTTGGCGCGGCAGAGGAGGCGGTATTTCACGCGCGCGGAATCGATACGCGGGGCATTGAGCGGGCGGCGGGCAAGAGCTTTTTCTGGGAAGGTTCGTATCTCGAAAATCTGAACGAGGCCAAAACCCACGCGACGGAGCTGAATGTCTTTGCGGCCTTTGAGCCGAAGATTCCCGAAGCTTACCGCGACTCGGAGTTTCTTTTTCTGGCCAACATCGATCCGGTGCTGCAGCGCCGTGTGCGCGAGCAGATGCCCGGTGTGCGGCTGGTTGCTGGGGACACGATGAATTACTGGATCAAGGATCATCGCGCCGCGCTGCTGGAGGTGCTGAAGGGGCTGGATATTCTGCTCATCAACGACACCGAGACTAAAATGCTGGCCGGCAACAGCAATTTGGTGCAGGCGGCGCGCGCGGTGATGACGATGGGGCCGAGCTCGCTGGTGGTCAAGCACGGCGAGTATGGAGCAACTTTGTTTCACAAATCTGCTCCAAAGGGTAAAGGTGCGGAGCTGAGGGCGCCGGCGCTGCCGCTGGAAGAGGTGGTGGACCCCACCGGCGCGGGCGACAGCTTTGCCGGCGGCTTCTTTGGCTACCTGGCCTCGCAGCGCGAACTCACTCCGGCCGCCTTCCGCCGCGCCATGTTCTATGGCAGCGTGATGGGCTCATTCGCATGCGAGCGCTTTGGCGCCGAGCGGTTGCAGCAGCTCTCCCGGAAGGAGATCGACGACCGTTTCATCCAGTTCCGCGAGTTGACTCATCTTGACTGAGAGGCCCATTGCGCGCGTGGAGTGGCTGGCCGTGCTGGCCTGCTGCGCAGGGGCATCGTTGGCGGCGGTGGCGTGGAGCTGGCGGCATGGGGCCATGCTCAACTATGGTGATGCCGTTGCCCATCTGCACATCGCGCGGCGGGTCTTCGATTGCCACCAGCCGCGGTTTACGCAACTGGGTTCGGTGTGGCTGCCGCTGCCCCACCTGTTGCTGATCCCCTTTGTCCAGGTCTACGGCTGGTGGGCCAGCGGGATCGCGGGCGTAATTCCATCGGCTCTGGCTTATCTGGCCGGATGCGCGGGAATCTACCGATTGGCGCGCCGTTGGCTGCGGCCGGCCGCTGCCGCTCTGGCGCTGGCCTTCTTCGCCTCCAATCCCAATCTGCTTTACCTCCAAACCACGGCCATGGGCGAACCGCTCTTTATGTGCGAGACGATCTGGATTGTCCTCTTGCTGGTGGAGTGGCGCGCCTGCCTGGATTCAGACCAGGGGAAAGCCCGCCGCCTGCAAGGATGGATTGCAATAGCACTTATTGCCGCCATCTTCACGCGCTATGACGGCTGGGTGATGGCGTTGCTGGCCTGGGGGTGCATGGGCCTGGTGCTGGCGCGCCGCGGCGGGTTACGTTCGCGCGCCTTCTGGCTGGTCAGCGCTGTGGTGGCCGCCGCGCCGGTGGCGTGGTTCATTTACAACGCCGCGGCCTTCGGCGATTGGCTCTACTTCCTGCGCGGGCCTTACTCCGCCAAGGCCATTGAGATGCGCACTTCGGTGCCGGGATTCCCGCCGCATCCGGGCTGGCACAATCCCTGGGTGGCGCTGATTTTCTTTATAAAAGCAGCGGAATTGGACGCAGCCGCCGCGGCCTGGGGCAATGTGTTGCTGGCGTTGAGCCTGCTGGGAACGGCGTGGGGCTGGCTGATCGCCCGGCGACGCGCCTTTCAATGGGCGCTGCTGCTGTGGCTGCCGGTTCCCTTCTACACCTACTCGGTGGCTTATGGGTCGGTGCCCATCTTTCTGCCTGTCTGGTGGCCTTACTCCTGGTACAACTCGCGCTACGGCATGGAACTGCTGCCCGCGCTGGCGTTGGGCCTGGGTTTTGCCGGGCAGTTTGCCATCTCCGCTGTAAGGGAGTTCAAACCGCAGCGGGCAAAGGTTGCGGCGGGCGTGCTCTTCGCGCTCATCGCCCTGAATGCCGGAGAGATGGTGCGAGAGCGCCCGTTGGTTTACGTGGAAAGCACAAAGAACGTCGAGGCGCGGCGGCCCTACGATCTCCAGATTCCGCCGGCTTTGCGCACACTGCTCGCGGAGCGGCCGGGCGGCGTGATTCTTATGGATACGTCGGTCTATCCCGAGATCGTAGCCCTCACCGGGATTCCGCTGCGCCAGACCATCAACGAGAGCGACTTGGAAATTTATAGTGCCGCGCTGGCCGCGCCCGCCGCCCATGCGGCTATCGTCCTGGCCTTTGATGGCGACGAGGTGGACCGCGCCGTGCGTGCCGATCCCGCCGGCCTGGCCGCGCTGCGCCGCTTTACGGCCAAAGGCCAGCCCCCGGCGACGATTTACGTCTCCGATACTTCCTTCACGCAAGAGGCCCGGTAGGTCTAAACAAGCCAACCTGTACGGTGATAGCATCGGGCAAGGAAACCCGATGAGTATTTCCCTGGCACAGTACGCGCAACCCCTGAGCTTTGCCCGGCTGCAGCAGATCGTGGTGGTGTTTATCTTGCGCGATGCGGAGGAAGATTGATTCCCTTTACCAAGGCCCACGCATGCGGCAACGACTTTCTGATCGTCACGGAAGACGCGGCCCGCGGCGCCGACTGGGCAGAGCTGACGCGGCGGCTGTGCGCGCGCAATACCGGCATCGGGGCCGACGGCATCGAGTTCTTTGCCTGGACGGGGCCGAAGTCGGGCCGCATTCGCCTGCACAATGCTGACGGCTCGATGGCCGAGATCAGCGGCAACGGCACGCGCTGCGTGGCCGCGTGGATGGCCGAAGCGCTCGGCTCCCGGCCAGGCGATGCGCTGGAGATTGCGACCGACGCCGGGTTGCGCGTCTGCCAGGTGAATGCGGTGAACACAACAAGCGGATTCACCGTGGAAGTGACCACCGGCATGGGCGTTCCCACCTTCGCGCCGCGGACTATCAAGCTGGCCAGCGGCCTTCAGATTGCCGGCGTCGAGGTCTCCACCGGCAATCCGCACTTCGTCATCGTGGTGGACAATGCGGAGTTCACGGTTGCCGGAGAATCCTGGACTGCAATCGGCGCGGAGATCTGCGTACATCCCGGCTTTCCCCACCAGACTAACATCGAGTTTGTGCGGGTAATCAGCTCGACGGAGATTGAGATTCGCATCTTCGAGCGCGGCGTGGGACCGACTGCGTCTTCCGGCACGGGCAGCTCGGCTGCGGCCACTGCGGCGCTCAAGTTCAACGGCTGCCGCTCGCCCCTGACCGTGGTGGCTCCCGGCGGCGCGCAGACGGTGGCCTGGGATGGCCCCGGCGCCGAGCTGCGGCTCGCCGGTCCGGCGGCTCTGATTGCCCGCGGCGAGGCTTTCTGCACATGACAGTCCTGCTCAAGCCGTCCTTCGTACCCGGCGATGCCGTTGTGGCCGTCGTCTCTCCGGCTTCCACGCCGCAGAACGAGCGAGTGGAGCGCGGATTTGAGGCCCTGCGTTCTATCGGCTACGTGCCGCGGGCCTCTGAGCACCTGCTGGTCCGCGGACCGCATTACTTTGCGGGAACGCCGGAGATGCGGCTGCGCGATTTGCATCATGCCTTTGCCGACGATGAAGTCCGGGCCATCTTCGCCACGCGCGGCGGCTACGGCTCCAATTATCTGCTCGAAGGGCTGGATCTGGATCTGATCGCCGAAAGCCCCAAGCCGTTCATCGGTTCCAGCGACCTGACCGCGCTGCAACTATGGCTGCTGGACCAGATTCAGTTACCAGCCTTTCACGGCCCCATGCTCTCGGCGGATTTTGCCCGCGAAAACGGCGTCCATCTGCCCAGCCTGCAAGCCGCTCTCACGGGACAAACCTATTCCGTTGGCGCAGCGGAAGGCTTGCGCACTTTGCATGCCGGCCATGCAAAAGGCACGCTCTATGGAGGCTGCCTCAGCATCCTGATCTCGCTGCTGGGCACGCCCTACGAACCGCAGACCGAAGGCAAGCTGCTCTTTCTGGAAGACGTAAACGCCAAGCCCTACCAGATTGACCGCATGCTGTGGCAACTGCGCGAAGCAGGCAAACTGGAAGGCGTGCGCGGCATCGTCTTTGGCGAGATGCTCGATTGCGTCTCACCGGGCGCGTCTCCCGGCCTGCTGGATGCGACCATTCTGCGTGTGTTTGAAGACTTCAAAGGCCCTATCGCCATTGGCCTGCGCAGCGGCCACGTTTCGCGGCGCAATGTGACACTGATCCTGGGCGTGGAAGCCGAGTTAAGCACCGACAAACAGGCCGAACTGCACTTGTTGGAAGCGGCGGTGACGCTTTGACGAAACTGCCCCGGCATATTCACTTCAGCGGCATCTGCGGCACGGCCATGGCTTCGCTGGCTGGGCTCTTGCAGTTGCAGGGCCACCGCATCACCGGCTCCGACAAGGCAGCTTATCCGCCCATGAGCGATCTGTTGCGCGGGCTGGGGATTGCGGTGATGGAGCCCTATGCCGAGACGAATCTCGATCCCGCGCCGGATTTGGTGGTAATCGGCAACGCGCTCTCCCGCGGCAACCCCGAGGTGGAGCGCGTGCTGGACGAGCGCATTCCCTTCACCTCGATGGCCGCGCTGCTGCGCGAAGAGTTTCTGGTGGGCCGCGAGTCGCTGGTGGTGGCCGGAACCCACGGCAAGACCACAACAGCCAGCATGCTGGCGTGGATATACCAGGTTGCCGCGCGCGAAAATCCGGCGCTGGAGCCGTCATTTCTGATCGGCGGCGTGGCGGAAAACTTTTCGAGCAGCTTCCAGTTGCGTTCCACGCGCACTTTTATCGTCGAAGGCGACGAGTACGATACCGCCTTCTTCGACAAGGGACCAAAATTCCTGCACTACTTTCCCAATGCGCTGATCCTGACCCACGTGGAGTTTGACCACGCCGACATTTATGCCGACCTGGAAGCGGTAAAGACCGCCTTCAAGCGGCTGGTGAACCTGGCGCCGCGGCGCGGCGTGATTGTGGCCTATGACGGCAGCGCCAACGTGAGCGAGTGCGTGGCCCGCGCGCTCTGCCGCGTGGAGCGCTACGGCTTCTCCGAAACTGCGGATTGGCGCATCCGGAATCTTCGCCATGAAAACGGCCTGACCCGATGGGAGGTCTGGCATGGGGGCGCTATGTGGGCGGAGCTGGAGATGAGCCTGGCCGGCGAGCACAACGCGCTGAACGCGACCGCCGCGGCGGCGCTTGCCTTTGGTCAGGGCGTAGCTATTGAAGCGATCAAAACGGCGGTAGCCGCCTTCAAGAGCGTGAAGCGGCGGCTGGAGGTGCGCGCCCAGGTCGGCGGCATCACGGTGATCGACGACTTTGCCCATCATCCCACGGCCATTCGCGAGACGCTGCGGGCGTTGCGTTCCATCTATCCTCAATCCCGGTTGTGGGCGGTACTCGAGCCGCGCTCGAATACGCTCCGGCGCAAGGTGCTTGCGGGCGACCTGGTGGAGAGCCTGCGGCTGGCCGACCGCGCCGTGCTGGCCGGCGTCTACCAGCAGCAGCGCATTCCGGAAGATGAGCGGCTCAACCCGGAAGAGGTGGTGCGGGCGCTGAATGCAGCCGGAACAGAGGCCGAACTCTGCCCCGATGTGGAGACCATCGTGAACCGGATCGCACCTCAACTGGTGCCCGGCGACGTGGTGGCGATTCTCTCCAATGGCGGCTTTGACGGCATTTATGAAAAACTTCCTGCTTGGCTCAGGGAGCGCTTTCCTGAAGGCGGCAAGACGCAAGGCAAGAGGCTGGCATGATCTCTTATTTCATCTTCATGGCCACCATGGTCATCACTGGAATTCCCACGGCGATTCTGTTCATTCCGTGGTGCTGGTTGACGGGCAACGTGCTGCCGCTTTACAAGGGCACGCGCTTCATGCTCTCCAGCAGTTGCTGGATGGCGGGGGTACGCTTCCGCACCGAAGGGCTTGAACGCGTGCCCAGGGACCGGGCGTGCATCTTCATGTCAAACCACGTATCCAACCTGGACCCGCCGGCGCTGATTTCGCTGATTCCGGGGCGCACTTCGGCCTTCATGAAACGCTCGCTGATGAACCTGCCCGTGCTGGGGACCGGTTTCCGGCAGGGCGATTTCATCGCCGTGGACCGCACCGGCGACGCGGCAGCCGCGACGGCGAGCGTAGCCGCGGCCCGGCAAGTGCTTGCCAAGGGCGTGCACATGACCACCTTTGTGGAAGGAACCCGCTCGCCGGACGGCCGCATGCTGCCCTTCAAGAAAGGCCCATTCTACCTGGCCATGAGCTCCGGCGCGCCGTGTATCCCGGTTTCCATTTCTGGCACGGAGAGCATCCAGGGCAAAGGCAGCCTGCGCATCAAGCCGGGCACGGCGCATGTGATCTTTCATGCGCCCATCTACCCGGCCGGCTTTGCCACGCGGGAGGAACTGATGCAGGCGGTTCGCGCGACCATCGCCTCCGGACTGCCGGAATGGATGCGGACATAGAAGCATTGTGGCAGTCCGCCTGCACGGGCCGCGCCGCGGCAAGATGTATCTCAGATCTCTGACGGAATTTCCATGATCGTGTCGCTTGCCGTCTTCGTCACCATTCTCGCTTTAAGCATTCCCGCGGCAGTGGTCTTCATTTTGCTGGCCGCTGTTACCGGCAACGTGGGACCGCTCTACGCGGCGGCCTGCTGGATTGTCAGCGCCGGCTTTTGGGTGGCGGGCATCCGCGTGAAGGTCGAGGGCCGGGAGCGCGTGCCGGCGCACACGGCGTGCATCTTCATGGCCAACCACGTCTCCAATCTCGATCCGCCGGCGCTGATTCCGCATATTCCGGGACGCACAGCCGCCTTCTCCAAGCGCGCCGTCTTCAAGATTCCCGTCTTCGGCTACTGCCTCAAGCTGGGGGAGTTCATCGCCGTGGACCGCACGGGAGATACGGCCATCGCGCAGGAGAGCGTAGCCGCGGCCGGACGCTTGCTGGCCAAGGGCATTCACTTCACCACCTTCGTTGAGGGCACGCGCTCCCCTGACGGGCGCATGCTGCCCTTCAAAAAGGGCCCATTCTACCTGGCCATGGAGACCGGCGCGCCGTGCATTCCAGTCTCGATTTACGGGACTGAGACGATGATGGCCAAAGGCAGCCTGCGCATCAAGCCTGGCACGGCGCACATCGTCTTCCACGCGCCTTTGTATCCAGCCGATTTTGCCACTCGCGAGGATTTGCAGGAAGCAGTACGAACCGCGATCGCCTCCGGGCTGCCGGAGTGGATGCGGGGGTAGGTTACGGCTGCATGACGGCGTTATAGCCGTCGTTGAGCAGCTTCATACGCCACCGGTTGGCTTCGTCGCGGCTGCTGAAGGGGCCGATACGCACGTGAATCAGTCCATCCGCGGCATCGCGGCGGGCGACGACCGCATAGCCGCGCTTGCGCAGGGCGCTGACCAGAACCGCGGCATCCTCCTCGTGGGAGACAGCGGCAATCTGGACCATCAGCGGAACCGCCGGGGCGAAGGCCGGCGCCACCCTGGGCGTTGCCGCCGATTGCGCGGGCTGGGCCGGGTTGGCCACGGTTGGCAGGGCGGACCGCACTTGAGGCTGGCCGTACGATGAGCCGCTCGCCGCCGGATTGGTGCTCGGAGCCGCGGACGGAGGCAGGTTGACAACCGCCCTTTGCGGTGCCGGAGGGACGCCGGCGGGCGCGGTCGCCGAGGGCTTGGGCCGCGAACTGTCCGCCTGCAAAGCCGTTTGCGCGCCGGTTGCGGGCTGCATGGCTGCCGGGGGCTCCTGGGAACCGTGACGGCCCACGGAGTACCCCAAACTGAAGCACAGCCCGCAGATCAGCACCAGGCCAAAAAAGAGAACCAGCAGCGTTGTGGAGCCCAACGTGAGTTCGGTGTCGCGCCGGGGTTGGTCCGGCTCCGGCTCTTCGTCGTCAAAGAGTCCCCTCATTGCCTGTCCCCGGAATTACGGCAATTCAAAAGCCTGGCCTTTCGATCTTCGCACGGCATAAGACCGACGCTCCTCATGAATGGAGCCCGGTCAAAGATCGTGGTTTCCCACCCAACTGTTGTACGGCATCCGGCCCGCCGCTTACTTCTTGTCTGCCTCTGCCTTGGCCGGGGCCGGCACGATCAGCTTGTTGAAGAGCGTCATCATCTCCAGCGGCAGCGGGAAGATAATGGTGGTGTTCTTCTCCACTCCGATCTCGGTCAGGGTTTGCAGGTAGCGCAACTGCAGGGTCATGGGCTGCGTGGCCATCAAGGCGGCGGCGTCCACCAGCTTTTGCGCGGCGTTGAACTCGCCCTCGGCGTGGATGATCTTCGACCGCTTTTCGCGTTCCGCCTCGGCCTGCTTGGCCATGGCGCGCTGCATCTGATCGGGCAGGTCCACCTGCTTGACTTCGACGGAGATAACCTTTACGCCAAACGGTTCGGTGCGCTGGTCCATGATGGACTGGATACGCAGGTTCAGCTTGTCGCGGTGGCTGAGCAGCTCGTCCAGTTCCACCTCGCCCAGCACCGTGCGCAGAGTAGTCTGCGCCAGTTGCGAGGTCTGGTAGACGTAGTTAGCCACCTTGATGGCGGCGTCGTTGGGGTTGACCACGTAGAGCGTGACCACCGCGTTCACCTTGATGGTGACGTTGTCGCGGGTAATCACGTCCTGGGGCGGAACCTCCAGCACATCCTGGCGCAACGAGATGCGCACCATCTGTTGGATTGGCCGGTAAACAAAGATAAACCCCGGTCCCTTGGGCGTTGATCGAACGCGGCCCAGGGTGAAGATGACCCCACGCTCGTACTCGCGCAGAATCTTGATGCAATTGAGCAGGTACAGGACGACGATGGCTGCGAAGATCAGAAACGGCATGCTTATATCGGGCATCGGATTTCCCTCACTTACTTGCGGATTGTACTCCAACAACGTTATGCGGAGGGCTGCGCCGGCTCGGCCGGCGCCACCTGCAGCAGGTACTGCTCATGCCCCACCACGCGCAGCGGCGCGCCGGCGGCCACCGGCTCGCTGGCCACGGCGCGCCAGATTTCTCCCTCCACCAGAACGTGACCCGCTGGCGTCAGCGGCTCCATGGCTGTGGCCCTGCTGCCCACCAGGGCATCCAGGCCCAGGCGCGACTTCCTGCGGCGGGCGCGCACGGCGAGGCGGACCAGAAAGACGGTGATGCACCCGAAGGCGGCGCTGACAGCGAAGGCCACCCAAGGGCTGATGGCCATCTCCGGCACAGGTGCGGCAACCAGAGTCAGCGTTCCAAAGGTCAGGCAGACGATGCCCGCGATGGCCAGCGCCCCATGGCCGCCAAACTTGGCTTCCAGCAGCAGCAGAACCAGCGCCGCCATGAGCAGCAGGACAGACGTATAGCGGATGGGCAGCAGATTCAGCCCAAAGATCGCCAGCAGCACCATCAGCGTGCCCAGCGCGCCGGGGACGATGGTGCCGGGAGCATTGAATTCCAGATAGATGAGGAACGCTCCGCCCACCAGCAGCAGCAGGGCGATATTGGGATTCACCAGCCAGCCCAGCAGTTGCTCGCGCAGCGTGGGCTGCAGCACTTCAATCCGCGCCCCGGCCAGATGAAGGGTCAGCTTTGTCCCGTCCATGCGGGTAATCTCGCGGCCGTCCAGAGCGGCCAGCAGTTGCGCGTCGCTGCTCGCAACCAGGTCGATCAGGTGCTGGTCCAGCGCCTCCTGGGAGGTGTAGGAGTGGGACGAATGAACGGCGGCTTCCGCGGCTTGGGCGTTGCGGTTGCGCCGGGTGACGTAGGAGCGCAGAAATGCCTCCGCGTCATTCTCGATCTTCTGGCTCATGGTTTCGTCGAGCTTCTCGCCGAACTCGGTCACCGGGTGAGCCGCTCCGGCGTTGGTGCCGGGGGCCATGGCGGCCACGTCCGCCGACTCCAGCAGGAAGAAGCCGGCCGACCCCGCGCGCGCCCCCTCCGGAGCCACATACACGATGACCGGAACCCGCGAACTGAGGATAGCGCCGGCCATGGTGCGGGTGGAGTCGAGCAGCCCGCCCGGCGTATTCAGTTCCACCAGCAGCGCCTGGGCTCCGTCAGCGTTGGCGCGCGCAATGGCTCGGTCGAGTTGCCCCGCGCTCACCGGCTGAATGGTGTCGGAAAGAACCAGCTTGTCCACCAGCGGCTGTTGGGCGGTGACCGGGACAGCCAGCCCGCAGGCCACGAACCCCGCTACCGTAATCAAACCAATCCGGGCTGCGAGCCCGCCTGTGCGTTGAACCATGGATTGCTCCTCCAGAGCCTGCCTGTGGCCCTAATGCCCCGTGCCCTATCCTCGCGCCTTCTTTCTGACGCGAGGGTGGGAAACCACAGCCCTAATCCCTCCGTGCTTTTCGCCGTCACTGTCCAGTGGATTCTGGGTGTCCCACCCTACTTCATCCGGCCTTCCCTGGCCTCAATCTGCCGCAGCAGTTGCTGAGCCGCCCGGCTTTGCGGGGCCAGCCTGAGAGCTTCTCCGGTCTCTTTGCGGGCCTCGCCCAGGCGGCCGCTCGCTAAGTCCAGCCGGCCCAGCACCAGGTACGCATCGGCTGAGGGCATCAGTTCCAGCGATGCGCGCGCTTCCTTGCGTGCGGCCTCGGCATCGCCGGTGCGTTCGCGCACTTCGGCCAATCCCTCATGCGCCTCGGCAACCTTACGGTCGGCGGCCACGGCAGAGAGGTAGAGCCGCTCGGCTTCGAGCAGCAATCCGCGGTCAAGGTAATCCCTGGCCTGACCGGCCAGCTTCTGCGCCCGCTCGCGCGGCGTGAGCACGGCCAGCCGCGACGCCTCCACCTGGTCCATCATCAGCGCGGCCTGGCGAAAGGCGACGGCGTCAAAGCTGCGCGCAATGCGCTCCAGCGGATCAGCCTTCGGCTCCGCGTCCGCATCAGAGGCTGGACTCAAATTTGAACCTGGTTTTGGATTTGACTTTGGTCCCGCGGTCTTCGGCCTGGCCGGCTCTTTCCACTCTGCCTGCAGCGCCTGGGCCTCGCTGTCGCTGGGGCGCAGCCGCAGGCACTGCGCCAGTTCGGTCAGGGCCTCGGCGGCATCTCCGTGGCGCTTCAGGCTCACCGCCAGGTTGAAGTGGTAGCCGGCTTCATTGGGGTCGGCGGCCACGGCCTGGCGAAAGAGCGCGCTCCCGTCGTGGCCCTGGCGGCTCACCGCCACTCCCTGGTTGTTCACCACCTCGGCCAGGGGCAGAACGCGCGCCACGCCGCCAAAGGCCCATTCAGCCCTGTTGTAGTTGCCGGAGAAGATCAGCGACAGCCCGCCGTAGAAGCCTGCCTCGAGCGCATCAGGATCGTCGCGTCCCACCTTTGAAAAGGCCGCCGCGGCCTCTTCATACTGCTGGCCGTTGTAGTCCTCGCGGCCCAGCGCCATCCAGGCCGGGCTAAACTCCGGACTCAGCGCTACGGCCTGCTTCAGGTGGCGCAGCCGCTCCGCCTGGTCCGGCTCCGTGATGCCCCGGATGTACTGCTCGAAGGCGTCCAGGCGCAGCCCCGCGCCGGCGGCCACAAAGGTCTCCTCGGAGCCCTTGAAACGGGGATCGAGCTTGCGGGTCAACATCCAGGCCAGAGAGTCGAAGACAGAAATCAAATCGAGCATCCTGCCGCGGGCGGTTACCGGGTCGCTCATGCGCAGATGCGGCACGTCCACCAGCCGCGCTTCAGCCACGATGCTCGTGCCGTCAGTCACATAGCTGCCCACAATAATCGAATCCGCGTCCAGCGTCTCGGCCAGTTTGAGCGAACTGGCCCGCGAAGGATGAAAGCCCTGCGGCAGACCCAGGTGGTCCAGCGCATACATGCGGTCCGCCCGGCTCATGGGCTCGAAACCCGCCGAGGCGAAGCGGCTGCTCAGAATCTCCGCCGCCGCCTCGCGAATCCACTCCAGGCTGGGCTGTCCGGTACGGTTGTCAAACGGCAGCACCAGCAGAATGCGGCCGCGGTCTCCCGCGGAACGGTCTAAAGCGCTCTCCGCAGCTGCCTGCCCGCGGGCGTTCGCCGTCGAGGAAAGAGCGAACGCGAGACCCAGTCCCAGAGTGGCGGATAACCGCCCGGCCCGGTGTAAGCGCGATGAAAAAATAGTATGCACGACAGGCTGATTATAGGCGGTGGGCCACGTCGGCGTCGGCTACTGCGGATGAACCGGCATTTGCGCGGCGGCCTCGAATTGCCGGTTGAACCGGATCAGAGCCACCCACTGGCCCTGGTCTTCCCCCTTCCACGCCAGCGCGCCGCCCAACTCCCTGGCAATGACCTCCGGAGGCAGGTCGTGGTGCAGGCCGAAGAAGCGTTCGTCCATCACTTTGCTTCCAGGCCCCAGAGTGAAGACCGTCGACTGCGGATCGTACTTGGTGGAAAAAACCAGTGCCGCGGAGTACTTTTCCGGCTCGGTGGCGGCGCGGGCGATCTCGGCGGCGGTAAAATCCTTCAGCACGTAAACCTCGTAGGGCTGCTTCAGGTAGCCGAGTTCGGGGCGGCTGAGTTCATCGCTCATGGGCCAGGCGGAGAGCACGGTCGCGCCGGGATAGAGCTTGTTGAGCTGGGCGATTCCGGCCATGTGCAGCCGCACCACGTGGGCATAGGCCAGGTTGTCTTCCGGGGCAAAGCCGTAGGGCGGATTGATAAACAGGCCCAAGACGAAGGCCGCCGCGGAGAAGACCGCCAGGCCCTGCCAGTAAGGAACCCGGCGGTAAAAGGTGGTAACCGCCATCAGCAGCACCAGCGGATACATAGGCAGCAGGTAGCGCGTGAGCAGCGCGCCTCCCAGCACGCTGAAAAGCAGCGCATTCACCAGCAAGAGCGGAAAAATCCGCCGCAAAGCGGGAACGCTGATGGCCGCTCTCTCATTGCCCTCGGCATCGGGCCGGGGGGCAAGCAGCAGGGCCGCAACGGTCATCAGCACCGGCACAAAGAGGTCCATGTGCGCGGTAAGGTGCAGCACGCGGTGGCTGAAGGCGGCCAGGATGCGCAGCGGATCCAGATTGGCCTGAGCGTTGTAGCGCAGGAACTTGGGACTGCCAAAGAGAGAGCCGGTCTTCCAGCGGTGGTAGGCGTACCAGGCGGCCAGCGGCAGCGCGCAACTGGCCAGCCATGCGGCCTCGCGCCAAAGCCTCATCCGGGCTGGCAGCGCAACCCAAAAACCTTCCACCAGGTTCACCACGGCCAGCGTAAGCGGGACAGCAATAGCCGTCTCCTTGCATAGCGCGGCGGCGGCAAACCACAGCGCGGCGACCCAGCTCTTGGGGTACCAATCCCGATCCCTGCCCGGCAGCGCATAAGCCAGCCCCCACAGCGTGCAGGCGGCGGCAAAAATATCCGCGTGGGCCAGGGTGCTCTGGGCAAACCAGATGGGGTAGAGCCCGGTGAGAACCACGGTGAAGAATGCGACCGAACCCACGCCCACCAGGCGCATGGCCAGCCGCCAGACCGCCAGCAGTCCCAGAGTAGCCGCCATCAGCACCGCCTCGCGCGTGACCTCGGGATAGAAGCCTGAAACCTTCCACCACAACGCCAGGTAGATGCTGGGCAGCGGCGGATGAGCGATGGACGGCACGGTGATGGGGATCAGCGAGCCGGTGCGGAAAAAGTCCCAGGCTGCGGGAATGTAGTAGCCGGCCTCGTCCCAGTAGTAAGGCAGGCGCAGCAGCGTGAAGTGGCTGGCATAGAGCGCCGCAAAGATCACCGGGAAGATCATCCAGAGAGGCAAGGGCGCGTCCAGCCGCGGCTGCATGAGTCTTTTTGAGCGCAAGCGATCGCTCCAGAGATGGGTTGATGCTCTCTTCAGTTTAGTTGACAGGTCCTTGCGGAAAGTTGTGACCGTGCGGCTCCAGGTTCAGCACCCCGAAGGCCTGCTCATACTGGGCAAGATTCTGCCCCAGCACGTTCCACAGGGCCTTGGCCTGCTGTGGACTGAGAAAAATCGCATTATGGTTGCGGATGGTCACCTGCTCGGGGCTTTCGGCGGAGGCCAGGCCGAAAACCAGTTGGAAGTCCCACACGCTCACGCGCACCTGCACGCTGTTGGCATAGGACTCGCGGTAGTCGGAGGTCTGAACAAGGTTCATTTGGGGCTGTTGCGCGGATGGGCTCATGGTTTTACCAGATTACTCCCGCCGGGGAACCGGCGCGGACCAGGTTGGTGCGAAAGGGGGGACTCGAACCCCCATGGATTGCTCCGCCAGATCCTAAGTCTGGTGCGTCTGCCAATTCCGCCACTTTCGCGCCGCTTGCAACTGACGCATTCTCTATCAGGATTGTCGCACGATCTGCTTTAGTCGAGGAGGGCAACCGCGCCCGCCGGCTCCTCGTATACTCGACGCAGAGCATGACTACACGCCCTGACACATTTCTGGCCACGATTCTGACCACCACCCGTGCCTCGGTGGCCTCGGCCAGGGCGCGTGTGCCGTTAGCCGAGTTGGAGCGGCGGGCGGCGGCGCACCAGCCGCGCGGCTGGGCGGCGGCTTTGCGGCGGCAGGCGGCAAAGGGGCCGGCGGTGATTGCCGAAATCAAGCAGGCTTCGCCCTCTAAAGGGTTGATTCGCGGTGACTTTGACGTGGAGTGGCTGGCCCGGCGCTGCCAGGCGGGCGGCGCGGCGGCGCTTTCGGTGCTCACCGATGAGCCGTATTTTCAGGGCAGCCTGCGCAACCTGGAGCTGGCTTCGACGGCGGCGGCTCTGCCCTGCCTGCGCAAGGATTTCATGGTTGACGAGTACCAGATCGTAGAGGCCCGCGCCCACCGCGCCGACGCGATTTTGCTGATTGCCGCCGCGCTCACGGATGCCGAACTCCGGCGTTTTGCTCATGCGGCTCGCGGACTCGCGCTCGACGTGCTGGTCGAGGCGCATACCGCGGAGGAGCTTGACCGCGTACGGGAAACGCTGGGCGAGAGCGGCGCGGACGCCATCGGGGTGAACAACCGCGACCTCAAAACCTTCGAGGTGCGCCTGGAAACCTCGCTGGAACTGGTGAAGCGCATTCCGGCAGGCGCGGTGCGCGTGGCCGAGAGCGGCATCTCCACCGCTGCGGATCTGGCGCGGCTGCGGGCGGCGGGATTTGATGCTTTTCTGATCGGCGAGAGCCTGATGCGCCAAGCCGATCCCGGCGCGGCGCTCGCGGGACTGCTGGCGGGAGCCGCCGAGGCGCGGTGAGGCATGAGTCTTTGGATCAAGATTTGCGGCAACACTTCGCTGGCGGACGCGCGGCTGGCCGTGGAGGCCGGTGCGGACGCGGTAGGGTTTGTCTTTGCGCCCAGCCCCCGCTGTGTGACGATTGCGCAGGCAGCGGCCATTGTGCCGCATCTGCCGGTGACCGTGGAGAAGATTGGCGTCTTTGTGGATGCCGCGATGGACGAGATCTACTCCACTGTTCGCGCCTGCGGCCTGACCGGCGTGCAACTGCACTTTGAGGCCGAGCCGGAGTTGCCGGCAAAGCTGCGCCATCTGCTGGGACCGGAGCTGCGGATCCTGCGCGTGGTTCATTTTGACGCCGGGGCTTTGAAGCTGCTCAAGAAACAGATCGCCGAGCACGACCGGGATCCGCATGTGGATGCGGTGCTGGTGGACTCGCGGACAGCCACGGCTGTAGGCGGCACCGGCGCGGCCTTCGACTGGGCTGCCGCACGCAAAACCCTCTTCCAGAACGCGGCAGCGCGGCGGCGCCGCATCGCCGCGGGCGGACTGAATCCGGCCAACGTGGCCGAGGCCATCGCCGCGCTGCGGCCCTGGGGAGTGGATGCGGTCTCCGGCGTGGAGGCGGCGCCGGGAAAGAAAGACCCTGAAAAAGTGCGGGAGTTTATAGCCAACGCCCGCGCCGCCTGCGCATGAACGAAATGTTCGCTCAAATGGTTCGGCGCAACCGCCCCATGTTCGCAGGGAGGGTTGCGTTTATAATGTAGTTTTCGCACTCGCTTTGCGTTACGCCGTCCAGCAGTCTTCCGATTTCTTTCCAGAGCTCATCTGTGGATCGTTTGGAGGCTTTGCGCAGAAGTGCCTTGAGCTTGGAAAAGAACTTTTCTATCGAGTTAAAGTCGGGAGAATAGGGCGGCAGATAGAGCACCGTTGCGCCGGTCGCAGTGATCGCTTCTTCGACTCCGGTCACCTTATGGCTGCTCAGGTTGTCGAGAATCACAATGTCTCCTGGCCGCAGCGTCGGGCATAGAAACTTGCGCACATAGGCAAGAAACATCTCACCGTCCATCGGCTCATCGATGACCATCGGCGCGCTCAGTTGGCGGCGGCGCAGAGCGCCCGCAAAGGTCGTTGTCTTCCAATGTCCATGCGGCGCCGAACCGATGCAACGCTTGCCTCTGGGCGCACGCCCGCAACGCCTGGTCATGTTGGTCGTAGTCCACGTTTCATCGATGAACACTAGCTTTTCTACGTTCATCGTCGGCAGCGCCTCGATCCACGCGCGCCGCGCCTGCTGCGCGTCCTCGCGTTCTTGCTCGCTGGCGTGCGGGGTTTTTTTTGAAGGTAAGATTCCATTTGTTCAACTGATGCCACAGCGCGCCGGTCTTGATCGCAACGCCTTGCTTGGCCAGCCGCTCGCATAACTCGGCCAAACTCAGATCCGGTTCTTGCTCGATCCAGGCGCAGATCTCAAATTTCAGATCAGCCACCCGCGAACGGCGATGACCTCCAATCTGATAGCTGGTGCGTTGGCCTGTATTCTGCTCACGGTATTCTGCTCACGGTCGCGCACTCGATAGACCCATACCCGGCTGATTTCCAGACGCCGTGCAATTGCAGTCGGACGTTCTCCGCGTCCCAATGCCCACAACACGCGATCCCGCAAATCCTGCTCGGTCGCCAGCACATGAAAATCCTTCGTCGGCGCCCTGTGTATTCAGGAAATCGCAATCTCTCAGACGTAGTTGCCGAACCGCAGCGCCTTCATCTCTTCCATCTGCCGCTTCAACTGTTCCATCTGCCGCCTGAACTCGTCTATCTGTTTGGGATCGATTTTGAACTCTTCCGGCTTGAAGCTTTTGCGCAACTCTTCCATCTGCTGCTTCAGTTGGTCCAACTCCTTGGGGTCGATCTTGAATTCTTCCGGCTTCAAACTCTCGCGCAGCTTCTCAGCCTGCTTCCGCAGCGCCTCAACCTCTTCGGGGCTGAGCGCGAAGCGCTCGATCCCGCCAGCCTGCAATTGATCGCGCAGCGCCTCGGCCGTTGCGGCAGCATCTCCGGCCAGTTCCTGCGCCAACTCCGGCGCGATCTCCGCCACCACCAGCCCCTCTCCCGCCGGGAAGAATTCCTCCATCTCCAATTCGCCCTGGTGATGCTTTGAATCCACCTGCAGCGTCAGCGTCTGCTGCTTTTTGTCGCGCAGAATGGTCACCTGCACCGGTTTGCCCTGGTTGGCCCTGAGCGCGCGGTCCCAATCCGAAAGCGTGGTCACCGCGTCGGAACCCACCTTGAGAATCACGTCGAAGGCCTTCAGCCCGGCCGCTGCGGCCTCGCTCTTGCGCGCCACCTGCTTGACCATCAGCCCGCTCGGCACGCCTAGGTACTCGGCCATCTGCGAAGTCAGCGGCTCAACCATCGCCCCCACGTTCAACGTGCTGCCGAAGAACGGCATGTGGAAGCCGCCGGGCGCCGACCCGCTGCCGCCATCGCCCCCGTCGGAAAGAATCCCCATCCCCGGAGCCGGCTGCGCAAACACATCGCCGCTGTTGCCGATCCGGTTCCAGACGTCGTGCTCCATAACCCTGCGATCCGCCAGTTCCACGGCCAGAGTCTGTATGTTCCCGTCGCGGCTGATTTCGAGACTCACCTTGCGTCCCGCGGGAATCTCCCTGAGCATCCTGCGCAACTGCTCGGCGCCCTCCACGGCCTGGCCGTTCAGCTTGAGCACCACGTCGTTGACCTTCAGCCCGATCTGCCCCGCCGGAGCGTCGTGGTCAATCAGCGTGATTACCGCGCCGCGCACTTCCTTGAGCTTCAGCGCCTGCGCCTTCTCCTGGTCCACGTCGGCCACGTCCACGCCCAGGTAGCCCTGCGAGCTTGAGAGCAGCAGCGGACTGTGCTCCTGAAAAATTTGCGCGATCTTAACCGCCTGCGCCGAGGCTCCAGGCGGCGCCATCAGCGCCCCCATGCCCACGAGCATGATGAATCCAAGACAGTAATACGAATGACTCCGGTACGGCCTCAAAAGGTGTTTCATCTTTGTTTCTCCCGCGTGTTCCTGTCCATCCCGTCCCCGCACTCTTTTCTGACGTTGCGGTAGCCGGAAGGTTTGGCATGGCTATTGAATCTCCGGAACCCGGCTTAAAACCTGTCTGGAAGCGGTGCGGATATACGGATTCACGTCCGTATCGGCAACCGAGTGCAGCACCTGCCGCACGCTGGTATCGCCCTCCACCGGCTCCAGAATGTTGATGGCCGCGGTGCGAATGCGCGGCTCGGCGTCGTTCATCAGCGCCTCCAGAACCGCATCCCGCACCCGCACATCCTCGGCCACGTAAGGCTCCAGCCCCTCGAGCGCCTTCTCGCGCACCCCGGCATTCTTGTCGTAACGCAGCGCCACCATCAGCGCATCGCGGATGCCCGCCGCCTGGCAACTGTGCCCGGCGCGGCACTCGGCCGCCAGCAGGCCCACCGAGTCGCCCCGCACTCCCGCCGAAGCCGAGTTCTGGCTGGCCAGCATCAGCAACTGCCGGATGGCCGGATCGTCCAGCGACCCCTCGATGCGCCGCGGCACCATCTGGTTGTAGCGCACTTCCACCACATGGCTGTTGGGCTGGCGCATAATGCTGGATATATTGGCAATCTCCGCCGGCGCGCTGGGCGCCGCGGCCGCAGTACCAGTTGCCGCCGTGCGCGCGGCGCGGTTTTGCGCAAACCGGTAACCGCCCAGGCTGCCCGCCCCGGCTCCAACGACCAGCAGCAGGCAAGCAGCCAAAGGTACGGCCTGCAAACCGGCAAAGTTGTTCATCATCCGCTGGCCCAGACGTTCATACCAGCGGCGGGGAGGCAGCGCGTCCAGCGCTTCCTCAAGGCGCAGTCGCGCCCGCGCCACCAAGTTGGCCGGCGGCTCCTCCACCGGAAGCGCATCGGCAAGCACTTTCAGCGCCCGCAACTGCTCCCGCTCCGTATTGCAATCCGGGCAATCGCCCATGTGCCGCTCCAGCTCATGCGCCTGCTGGTCTGAAAGCTCTCCGTACGCCGCCGTCACAATCCGCTCGTGTGCAACTTCGCAATTCATCGCTACGTCCTTCCAGCCTCAAAGAACAGCCACTAGCTTTTAGCTTCTAGCTTCATCTTGCTCAATCGAAGAGGCTCGTATCTCCGGGATGAGCTAGCAGCTAGTAGCTAGAAGCTAGCAGCTACCGTAACCCCACTAACTGCGTTCTCAACTTTTTCGTTGCCCTGAAGAGCGTATTCTTGGCCGTCTCTTCCGTGGTGTTCAGCATTTCTCCGATGGTGCGCAGGCGGAGTCCCTGGTAGTGCTTCAGTTCAAAAACCATTCGCTCCCGCGGCGTCAGTTTGTCCAGCGCCGCCTGAATCCTCTCCCCCAGCAACTTGCGGTCCAACTCCCTGGCCGGGTTTGAAAACGACCGCTCGTCGGAGACCGAAGCCAGCAGGTCGATCTCGTCTCCGGAACGGTCCACTACCACCGCGTGGTCTTCGCGGCGAGTCTTCTTTCGCCGCAACTGGTCCAGGCAGAGGTTGGTTACAATGCGGTAGATCCAGGTATAAAACGAGCACTCGAAACGGAAATTCCCGATATACCGGTAGGCCTTCAGAAAAGCCTCCTGGTAAATATCCTCGGCATCGTGCTCGGAGCCGGTCAGGTGCAGCGCCAGGCGCAGGACCTGGTGCTCATACTGCCGCACCAGCGTGTCGAAGGCCGCCCGCGAACCCGCCTGCGCCTCCCGGATCAGCTCCATCTCCGACGCGCGCGCCTGCAAGCGCTCCCGCGCCCGCTTCGATCCGTCCATTGCCGTAGCCGCCGTCATGCCTGGGAAGGATTGTACCTTCCGCACGGCTGGCCACGCCAAAGCAGCCGGAACCGCAACCGTGGAAGTGGGATAGCTCACCGCATCCGTCGCCATGGAATCTTTGCTCCGGGGGATGGAGAATTGTCCGCACTCCAACAGACGCGACAGGCACGCTTTGGTAACCAGGCCAGACCTCCGTCGAGGCCTTCTCCTGCACGCCACACAATAAGCTCCGTGCCCCATTCTTTCGCATTTTTTCTGGCGAAAGGGTGGGAAACAACAAACCCCGGCCGTCCTCCCTCGGAGGCTACACTGAAACTCAATGACCGGAAACCTCTTTCAGGATCCCAACTCCTCCACCGCCGGCGGCTGGTTCATCGCCCACTGCGACGGCGGCTCGCGCGGCAATCCCGGCCCCTCCGGCTACGGCGCCGTCATTGAAGACCCCCACGGCCAGGTCGTAGCCCGCCTCAGCGAGTTCCTCGGACGCCAGACCAACAATTACGCTGAATACTCCGCCCTGCTGGCCGTCCTGGCCTGGGCCGTCGAGCACAACTCGAAGCACCTCCGCGTCTTCTCCGACTCCGAACTGATGGTCAGGCAGATGAAGGGCCAGTACAAGGTAAAGAATCCCGGCCTGCGCCCGCTGTGGGAGGAGGCCAGACGACTGGCCGCCCGCCTCGACCGCTTCGAGATGCGCCATATCCTTCGCGGCGGCAACCAGGAAGCCGACCGCCTGGCCAATGAAGCCATGGATCGCGGCATGGGAAAGACCGCCATTTCCAGCACAGTCAAGGGTATGTGAGTTGGAGAACTGCTCTGAATGCCGTAGACTTCATAAAACGGATGCAAGCGCACATTGAAAACCTGGTAAAGCTGCAAGACGTGGATCTGGAACGTGCCCGCATTACCCTTGCCGCGCGCGCCCTGCCGGCCGAGATTGCCCAGGCCGAGGCCCTGCTCGCCGCCGCCGAGCGCCAGTCCGCCGAGGCTTCCGACGCGCTCAACCGCGAGGAAACCCTGCGCACCCGCCTGGAGCGCGAGATCGCCGGCCACCGCCAGAAAGCCGTCCGCTTCCGCACCCAGCTCGACGCAGTGAAAACTCCCGCCCAGGCTGAAGCTTTCGAGCACGAAATTCACTTCGAATCTTCTGAAGCTGACCGTCTCGAAAACGACGAGTTCAACAGCCTGGTGCGCTCTGAAGCCCAGGAGGCCACGCTCGCCTCAGCCCGCGCCCAGGTCGAATCCCTGGCCGCCGCCCTGGACAAGATTCGCGCCCGCGTCACCCTCTGCCAGCAGGAGTTCAGCGCCAAGCTGATCGCTCTCAACCAGGAACGCGAAGCCCTCCGCCAGCTAGTCGAGCCCGAGCTGCTGGCCCGCTTCGATCGCCTCGCCGCCGTCCGCGGCACCGGCCTGGCCCGCGTTGAAAATCAGCAGTGCACCGGCTGCCGCATGGGCATCCGCCCCCAGACCTGGAACCAGCTTCGCGAGGGCGAACTGCTCGCCTGCGACAGTTGCAGCCGCCTGCTCTACTGGGATCCGGCCATGGCTCCCGCCCCTAAAGAGCCGCAACCCGAGCACACCCCCGCCGCGCGCCCCCGCATCCCCAAACCCCACCAGGCCGGAGCCTAGAGGATCTGCAATGCAGCGCATCTGTGTGGACATGGATGAGGTCATGGCCGACACTCTCGCCGAACACCTGCGCCGCTACAACCAGACCTTTGACGAGGAAGTTACTCCCCAGGATCTGGCCGGCAAGGGCTTGTGGGAGATCACACCCCTCGACCGCCAGCAGCAGCTCCGCGCCTTCCTCGATGCCGAAGACTTCTTTGAGGATCTGGCCGTCATGCCCGGAGCGCAGCATGTGCTCAAAGACCTTTCCGCGCGTTTCGAGATCTTCATCGCCACACAGGCCATGACCGTCCCCAACTCCCTCGGCCCCAAATACCGCTGGCTGCAGCGCCACTTCCCCTTTATCCCGCCCACTCACTACGTCTTCTGCGGCAACAAGTCCATCCTCCGCGCTGATTACCTCATCGACGACCTGCCCAAGAACCTGCTCCGCTTTGAAGGCCAGGGCATTCTCTACACCGCCCCGCATAACCTCACTGCCACCGGTTTTATCCGCGTCAATAACTGGGAAGAAGTGGCGCAATACTTCGCCACCCAGCCCGGCTAACTTTCCGCTCTGTTCAGATTTGCAATCCTGAGCGCAGCCTAGGGGATGGGCGTTCGCGCGTTTTCGGTCTCTTACTGAGCGGGTGGGGTTGCTGCTGGGGCGCTCTCAGCCGGTGGCTGGGCCGGTGGGGCGCCGGGCTTGGCGGGAGGGGTGAGGACGAAGCCTTTGCGGATGAGGGCGAAGCCTTGCTGGGGGAGTTCGGCCTGGAGGAGCTGGTTTTCAGGGCCGGAGAAGAGGTCAGTCCGGGCGCCGGCGATGGTGGCGACGAGGTGGTGGACGGTGACGGGCTTGCCGTCAAGGGTTCCCTGCTCATCGGCGTGAGTGGCGAGTTGGATGGGGACGATGGAGCCTGCCTGCTTGGGGATGATGGCCCAGAGGTTGCGATTGTTATTGGTTACGGCCAGGGTGAGAAGGGTTTCCAGGGCGCCGGGGTCGAAGTCGGGGAGGAAGACGGCGTTGGGGTGGGGATCGAGGCGCGTGGTGGAGCTGTGGCCGTTGGCGGAGATGTTGAGCAGGATCTGGGCGGCGTCGGGCGCGCCGGTGACGGAGACCGCCTTGCCGTTGACAGCGGCGCTCAACTGGACGTGTTTAAGGTGGTTGGCCGGGCTGAGTTGCTCGGTTTTGGAGAGGTTGTAGTCCAGGCCCTGCATGGCCACGCGAACTAGAGAGGTGGAGTCGTAGCCGTGGGGGGTGGAGACGAAGTTGTAGCTGGCTGTGCCGACGGGCTTGCCGTGCTGGGCGACGGTGAAGCTGCCGGATTGGGCCGGGGCAGCGGTTGGAAGCAAAGCAAGCAGTGCGGCGAGGGATAGAAAAGTGAAATTGGGCACGAGTTTCCGCATGGCTCCTGAGCAGTTAGACACGGGATTTGGGAAAGGGTTGCAGAGGGACAGTTGTCAGTGATCAGTTCTCAGAAAAGCGGCTGGCCGCAAATGCACCGTGCCCCATCCTTTCCGCTTTTTTCTGCGGAAAGGGTGGGAAACCGTGGACTTTCACTGACAACTGACCACTGAATACTTTTCTTTACCCCTTGGCGATGGCGAAGCGCTTGTTGACTTCGGCCCAGTTGACCACGTTCCACCAGGCGGCAAGGTATTCGGGGCGGCGGTTCTGGTATTTGAGGTAGTAGGCGTGCTCCCAGACGTCGTTGCCGAGGATGGGGTAGAGGCCGTGAGTGAGGGGCGAGTCCTGGTTGGCGGTGGTGAGCACCTTGAGCTTGCCGCCGGCCAGAACCAGCCAGCCCCAGCCGGAGCCGAACTGCTTGGCGGTGGTCTCATTGAAGGTCTTCTTGAAGGCCTCGAAGTCGCCGAAGTCCTTGGAAATCTGCTCGGCGATGGGGCCGGTGGGCGCGCCGCCGATGCCTTTAGAGCCCGCGGGGCCCATCAGGTTCCAGAAGGCGGTGTGGTTGGAGTGGCCGCCGCCGTTGTTGCGCACCGCGCCGCGAATCTCCTCGGGCACCTGGGCCAGGTCGCGGACCAGGTCGTCAACGGACTTGGCGGCCAGGTTGGGGTAGTTGGCCAGGGCGGCATTGACGTTGTTGATATAGGCCTGGTGGTGCTTGTCGTGGTGGAGCTTCATCGTCTCAGTGTCGATGAACGGCTCCAGAGCGGCGTAGTCGTAGGGAAGGGGCGCAAGTTCGTAAGCCATAGGGGAAATCTCCTCCAATCGGATTGTACTGTCTGAGCAGAGTTGCGTTCGACAGCAAAGGGAAATTGCGGGCCGCGGCGCGGTGAGAGGCGATCTGCCCACCGGCCGGCATGGCCCTGTCTATAAGAATGGATGCGGGAGGGGGCGGCAAGGGTGCGGAACAGTTGCTGCACCTCTTGTTTCTTATGGGCCACACTTCCGCATGCAACATTACGCATGTACGCCCATCCGCAGGAGCCGGAAGGCTGGCTTGGATACAATTGTGGGAGTGCCGGTTGATGCCAGGGAACAATGAATGCCCCATAAACAGCTTGATTGACGCATCCCGCACTCCAACGAAAGGAATTTGTCCAAACTCATATGACTTCCAGCCTCGCGGATCTATCCCTCGACCAACTATCCATCGACACATTGCGGCTGCTGGCCGTGGACGCAGTGGAAAAGGCCAATAGCGGCCACCCCGGCGCTCCGTTGGGCTGTGCGCCCATCGCCTACCTGCTGTTTCACAAGCTGATGAAGCACAATCCGGCGCACTCCAAGTGGGCGGACCGGGACCGGTTTGTGCTCTCCAACGGGCACGCCTCCGCGCTCTTGTATGCGACGCTCTTCCTCGCTGGGTACGATGTGACGCTGGATGATCTGAAAAGCTTCCGCCAGTGGGGCTCGCGGACGCCGGGCCACCCGGAGCGCGGCGACACCGACGGCGTGGAAGTGACGACGGGGCCGCTGGGCCAGGGCATGGCCATGGCCGTGGGCATGGCCATGGCGGAGAAGCACCTGGCCGCGGTTTACAACCGCCCCGGCTTTGCGGTTGTGGATCACCACACCTATGTGCTACTGAGCGATGGCGATCTGATGGAAGGGGTTTCGCACGAGTCTGCCTCGCTGGCCGGAACGCTGGGGCTGGGCAAGCTGATTTGTCTCTACGACGATAACTTGATCTCGCTGGACGGGCCTACCGAATTGACCTACACGGAGGATGCGCTGGAACGCTTCGCGGCCTACCACTGGCACGTGCAGCGCGTAACCGACGGCAACGATCTGGCTGCGATTGAGGCGGCGATTAGAGCGGCCAAGGCGGAGACCGGCAAGCCGTCAATCATCGCCGTGCGCACCATCATCGGCTACGGCAGCCCCAAGGCGGGGACGAACAAGGTGCACGGCGAAGCGATGGGCACTGAAGCCGTGGCCGCGACCAAAAAGTTTTTCGGATTTCCCCAGGACCAGAGCTTTGTTGTTCCCCCGGAGGCGCTCAAGAACTGGCGCAAGGCTGTCGCTCGCGGCGCGGAGCTGGAGGTCAAGTGGAAAAAGCTGTTCGAGGGCTATCGGGCGGCCAATCCTGAGCTGGCGGCGGAGTTTGAGCGCACGCAAAAAGGCGTGCTCAAGGCCGGGTGGGAGAAGGCCATTCCGAGCTTTGCGCCAGACAAGCCGCAGCCCACGCGCAACGCCGGCGGAGCGGTGATGAACGCCATTGCCGACGCCGTGCCGGAGCTGTTTGGCGGAGCCGCGGACCTGACCTCCTCGACCAGGACCATCTTCAAGCCGGGAGAGAGCTTTCACGTGGACCCGACCGCCCGCAATGTTTTTTTCGGGGTGCGCGAGTTTGGCATGTGCGCGGAGGTGAACGGAATGGCTGCCCACGGAGGGCTCATCCCTTTCGGCTCAACCTTCTTTGTGTTCTCCGACTATGCCAAACCGGCGATAAGGCTGGCGGCGCTGATGAAGGTACATGCGTTGTTCATCTTTACCCACGACTCGATCGCGCTGGGCGAGGACGGGCCGACGCACCAGCCGATCGAGCACCTGATGGCGCTGCGCGCGGTTCCGGGACTGACGGACTTTCGTCCCGCCGACGCCAACGAGACGGCCGCGGCCTGGAGGCTGGCGCTGGAGCGCAAGGGGCCGTGCTTCTTTGCGCTCACCCGGCAGAACCTGCCGGTCATCAATCCGGCCGCGCACGACCTGTATGCCGGGGTGAGTAAGGGTGCGTACATTCTTATGGGCGGTGCCGAACCGCGGGTGTATCCTCCGACCTTTCAGCGTATAGTAAAGGGCCCCTACACTCTGGAAGATGCGGCGGAGCTGCAAGTCGTCCTGATCGGCACCGGAGCCGAAGTGTGGCTAGCGCTCGATGCAGCGAAGCTACTTGCGGCCGATGGGATTCAGGCGCGTGTGGTCAGCTTTCCGAGCTGGAAGATCTTCGAGGAGCAGACGGCGGAGTACAAGACCGGCGTGCTGCCGGCAGGCGTGCCGAAGCTGGCGATTGAGGCCGGGGCGACGCTGGGCTGGTGGAAGTATGTGGGCCTGGACGGAGACGTGATCGGGCTGGACCGGTTTGGAGCTTCGGCTCCGGGGCCGATTGCGATGAAGGAACTGGGATTTTCCGCGGAGAATATAGCGGCGCGGGCGAAGAAGCTGGTGAAGTAGAAAGACAGGGAATAGGGAACAGGGAACAGTCCTCTGATCGAGCCATTGGCTGTAAACTGATCTTTGCAAACTCCTGGAGCACTGAAATGACGATCTGCCAAAGCGCGTACCGGCGCGCAAGATAGGGTGTGAACCATGCTGGGCCTTTTCTTTTCTCTCATTGGCATAGGGCTCGTGATAGCAATCATCACCTGGCCTTTCGCAGGTTTGTTTATGATTCTAAAGGGCAAGAAGGAATTCTCTTGCCTCTCTTGCGGAATATTGTCCCGGCGTTACCCGCCGCTTAGTATGGGAGCCGGTTTCAGGATGAGGTGCGGCTATTGCGGGCAAAAAACATTGATCCCATCAAATTCACCGACAGCACGGCAAGTGATGGCCGGAAGCGTAACGCCGCCGGTGACGCCCATGCCGATCTGTACCCGATGTGGCTTTCGCAACGTAGAAGGCGCGCGATTTTGCGGGAATTGCGGGGCGCCCGTGTCCGCCGTGGCAACTCCAATCCCGCCGGTATGGATGGGCACGCCTCCTCCTCCGGTGTTCCCAAAGCCGGGAATTTCTCTTACATCGCGGAAATTTATCGCTTGGGGAAGCGCCATCGTAGGGATATTCATCCTGTTAGTAATCATCGGAAACCTGCTCCCTTCGCCTCCGAATCAGTCGGATGCACCTCAGCCTGCAGTGCCACAAGTCGCAGCGCCGCAAACCCCGCAAGCAACAGATAATGAAAACCCCCAGACGCTTGCTTTGTTCCAATGTCTGGCGCTTAAAGCGACGTCAAATCACTACACGTCTACAAATGACGCAGCGGTCATGCAACTTATCTCCGACTGCCCGGATGATTTCCAAAGGTATTATCATGCTTGCGTCGCGGAGGCAGGAACAACACCACAGGGGTGTAATTTAGGGGCCGCATTATTGGCCGCGAAAGTGCTCGGCGATCTCAATCAAGCACAATGACTACTTTTTCTCCGCTGGTGTCCACGGCAGCACAGTCCGGCCCGTGCATTGACAAAAATATGCTTGCAGAGCCCATATTTTGGCATCTTAAGTGGGTTTTTCTGTTCCCTGTTCCCTGATCCCTGTTCACTAACTCCGAAGGAGCGCACTTTGAAACTAGTCATCAGTTCCGACCATGCGGGATTTCCTCTGAAGGAGGAGATTCGCGCCTATCTGGCCCAGGCCGGCCATGAGGTGATCGACCTGGGAGCTTATAACACGGAGCCGACGGACTATCCCGACTATGCCGAGAAGGTAGGTTTGGCCTTGAGGCGGGGCGATGCGCCGCGCGGGATTCTCATCTGCGGTTCGGGGGTGGGAGTGTGCGTGGCGGCTAACAAGATTCCGGGAATTCGCGCCGGCATTTGCCACGATACGTACTCCGCGCACCAGGGCGTGGAACACGACCAGATGAACGTGATCGTGCTGGGAGCGCGCATCATCGGTTCCGCGCTGGCCTTTGAAGTTGTCAATGCCTTCATCGGCGCCAGATTTATTGCCACGGAAGAGCGCTATGTGCGGCGGTTCAAGAAAGTGCTGGCAATAGAGGCCAGGTATCAATGTGGAGACGGCGGCGCGAACCCGGCCTAGCGCGCAGGTTCGTTATACCGGCGATTAGTAGGAGCACCGCCCGTTCCGCCAGCCGCTCAAGAGAGTTCATCAATCATTCATCGCAGATACGGATACTGAAAGGCGCCGATGTTCCCCTTCGACGTGATTCTCTTTGATGTAGGTGGAGTGCTGCTGACCAACAGCTGGGACCAGCGCGAGCGCGCGGCGGCAATGGAACTCTTCCACCTTGATGCGGCGGCCTTCGAGACCAGGCACCCGGCGCCCTACGACGCCTGGGAGCGGGGCGCGATTCCGGTCAAAGCTTATCTGGGCGCCACCGTCTTCTACGAGCCGCGCAATTTTTCTCAGGACGAATTCTTCGCTTTCATACTCGCCCAGTCGAAACCGCAGCCGCATGGGGCGCTGGGAATCCTTGGCGAGCTGGCGGCATCTGGTAAATGCCTGCTGGGGTCGCTGAACAACGAGGCGCGGGAGACCAACGAGTACAGATTCGAGCATTATGGCCTGCGCAAGTACATTCAGGTGGCGCTGAGTTCCTGCTATCTGGGGCTGCGCAAACCGGAGCCGGCTATCTACCGCCGGGCGCTGGATATTCTGGGCCGTCCGGCGCAGCGGGTTCTGTTTATCGACGACCGCGCGGAGAATGTGGCTGGAGCGGCGGCTGCGGGGATCAAGGCCATACGGTTCGTAGATGCCGACAGCTTGCGGCGGGAATTGGAGAGTCTAGGTGTTCTGTAGACGCGGCGGGCGAGTTAGCCAGTCAGCGGTGGCGCTTGCAGAGCGCAGGAGGTAAACCATCATGGCGACGATGCAGATGAGCGTGCGGCCGGAGGATCTTTCCCAGCTTCCGGTGGGCAAGGAACGGATTCCCGAGCCGGGGATTCTGGTGATCTTCGGCGCCTCGGGCGACCTGACAAAACGCAAGCTGCTGCCGGCGCTCTTCCACCTTCGGCAGAACGATCTGTTGCCCAGGCAGTTTGCCATTGTGGGTG
>JBEKNO010000041.1:0-16831 GCA_049522735.1 Occallatibacter sp. | reverse complement strand
AGTTTCTTCGCGGGACGCAGATTTGGGCATGGCTCGGCCCTCCTGCAAGAGTCGCTTGCCTGTTCGCCCCGAGTAAGTGTCAACGCTGGTTCAAGCAGTTTTCAAATGCGATTGCCCTGCCTAGTCTCTAGTCCCTAGTCCCTATTCCCTAGTCCATGCGCTATTCTGTCCATGCGGCATTGAGTCGTGGAGAGCGGCATTCGCCCTTTATCCGGCGAACCGGCAAAAAACAATGGCGACCAACACCATCGAGAGAACCGCCAAGGATATTGTGCTCACCGTGCAGGACTACTCCCTGTTCGCCGCCCGCGCCTTCACCAACCTCTTCACCGAGCCGCGTTACTGGCCGGAATATCTCATTCAGTCCGACATCGTCGGCGTGGGTTCGACGTCCATCGTGCTGCTCTCCGGCTTCTTCACCGGCGGCGTGTTGGCCCTGCAGTCGGCGGCCACGCTCTCTCAGTTCGGCGCCACCGCCGTCACCGGCCAATTCGTCAGCATCACCATGATCCGCGAGTTGGGACCGGTGCTCACCGGCGTCATGGTCTCCGGCCGCAACGCCAGCTCCATGGCCAGCGAGCTCGGCTCCATGGTGGTGACCGAGCAGATCGACGCCATGCGCGCCCTGGGCGTGGACCCCATGCGCAAGCTGGTCACCCCGCGCATCTTTGCCTGCATCTCCATGCTCCTCTTTCTCACCATCGTCGCCGATGCCTTCGGCATCCTCGGCGGCGCCTTCGTTACCGTCTTCATGAACCATCAGGACAGCACCCAGTACTTCTCCAAGGCCTGGGAGGCCCTCCGCTATCCCGACATCGTCCAGGGACTGGTCAAGCCGCTCTTCTTCGGCTACATCATCGCCTCCATCGGCTGTTTCTACGGCATGAGAACCTCGGGCGGCACTGAGGGCGTGGGCCGCTCCACCATTCAGGCTGTGGTCTGGGCTTCGGTGCTCATCATCTTCGTCGATTTCCTCCTCACCCAGGTCTTGCTCACCCTCCTCCCTCCCCTATGAATGAGCCCCCCGCTCTTGCCCAACCCGTCCAAAACCCGGCCCCGGCCGCGGATGCCGGCCCCGTGGTGGCCTTTCGCAACGTCTCCATCGCCTTCAACGGCCACCCGGTGCTGGAAGACATCAGCTTTTCGGTGGCGCCGGGAGAGACGCGCATCGTGTTCGGACCGGCCGGGGTGGGCAAGAGCGTCCTGCTCAAGCTCGTCAACGGCCTGCTCCGCCCCGACCGGGGCAGCATCCTGCTTTTTGGCGAAGAAATTTCCTCTATGCCGGAGGAGAAGCAATTCCACTTGCGCACCCGCACCGGCATGGTCTTCCAGGAGGGCGCCCTCTTCGATTCGCTCTCCGTACGCGACAATGTGGCCTATCAACTGATCCAGGAGCGGGTCGACGATGATGAAATCGACCGCCGCGTCCGCGATGCCCTGCGCTTTGTCGAGCTGGAGGAGACCTTCGATTACTTTCCCTCCAGCCTCTCTGGCGGCATGAAACGCCGCGTGGCCATTGCCCGCGCCTTCATCCACCAGCCCGAGCTCTTGCTTTATGATTCGCCCACCGGCGGCCTCGATCCCGTCACCTCCACCACCATCATCGAACTGATCGTCAAGGAGCGCGACGTCCACCGCACCCCCTCGCTGCTGGTCACCCATCGCCTCCAGGACGCATTCACCCTCTGCACCCACCGTTTTGACCCCGGGCAAGGCAGCATGGTCCCGTTGCCCAAGGGCGAAACCGATCCCGACACCACCTTCCTCATGCTCGAAGAAGGCCGCCTCATCTTCGACGGCTCCCTTTACGACCTGGTCCACACCCAAAACAAATTCGTGCGCGAGTTTCTGCAGTAGGCCGGAGTATGGGATCCCGTTTCCCACTTGCTCTTCCCTGTTTCACCTCCATCTGATACTCTCGTCTGTTTTGAGTTTCCAGATCGAACGGCAGGTGCAATCATGTCCTTCAAATTCCAAAACTTCGACTTTCTCCACCTCGATTCCAGCTTTACCGAAGACGAGCTTCTGGTCCGCCGCACAGCCCGCGATTTCGTCGACGACAACCTTATCCCCATCATTGAGGAGTGCTTCCGCGAGGGGCGTTTTCCGCGCGAACTTGTTCCTCTCATGGGCGAACTGGGCTTCTACGGCGCCAACCTGGAGGGCTACGGATGCGCCGGCATGTCCAACGTGGAGTACGGCCTGGTCATGCAGGAGCTGGAGCGGGGCGACTCCGGCCTGCGCAGCTTTGTCAGCGTGCAGTCCGGGCTGGTCATGTACCCCATCTACACCTTCGGCTCCGACGAACAGAAGAACACCTGGCTCCCGGCCATGGCCACGGGCGAAAAGCTGGGCTGCTTCGGACTGACCGAGTCCGGCTTCGGGTCAAACCCTGGAGGGATGACCACCACCGCCCGCAAGGCCGGCGATGAGTACATTCTCAACGGCGAAAAGATGTGGATCACCTCCGGCAACATTGCCGATGTGGCCATTATCTGGGCCAAAGTGGAAGAGGAGGAGGGGCGCGTGCGGGGCTTCCTCGTTGAGACCGACCGGCCCGGTTTCTCCACCCACGAAGTCCACGGCAAATGGAGCTTGCGCGCCTCCATCACCAGCGGCCACTCGCTTCAGGATGTGCACATCCCCGCCGCCAACCTGATGCCCGGCGCCGTCGGCCTGAAGAGTGCGTTGATGTGCCTTAACCAGGCTCGCTACGGCATCAGTTGGGGCGCCATCGGCGCGGCCATGGACTGTTACTCCACCGCCCTCCAGTACGCCCGGTTCCGCAAGCAATTCCACGGACAGCCCATCGCCAGCCACCAGCTCATCCAGGAAAAACTGGTGTGGATGGCCTCGGAGATCTCCAAGGCCCAGTTGCTCTCGCTTCACGTCGGCCGCCTGAAGGACGCCGGCAAGGCGGGGCATCAGCACATCTCCATGGCCAAACGCAACAACGTATGGATGGCTCTGGAAACCGCGCGGCTGGCCCGCGACATCCTGGGGGCAAATGGAATTATGGAGGACTATCCCATCATGCGCCACATGATGAATCTGGAATCCGTAAAGACCTACGAGGGCACGCACGACATTCACACCCTGATCGTCGGCCAGCACCTCACCGGCATTCCCGCCTACTGAGGACGCCGGTTCAACTGAAGCCGCTTTTCATGGGCGGCTTCCGCATTTCTAAACACAACAAGAGGAGGTATAGCTCGTGAAAATCTTAGCGAAGTTTCTTCTGTCCAGTGTTTTTGTCTTCTTGCCCGCCGTCGGCTGTGCCCGGGATATTTTAGGGATTCACGAGGATTGTGGGTTTCCTCCCGCCCTGAAAATCTACACGTCAATTGGGCCATTAGGAGCAAGCGCAACGCAGCTGGCGTTCGGATTCGATGAGCTAAAGGACAGAGTCAATATGCTGGTGGATGGACAAAACTGTCTTGACATAAACCTGATACGGCTGAGGACGAGTGTTAAGAACCTTCATACCCAGATGGGATGGATCGCCGATAGTCATCTTGAATTTAGAAACGAGATCCAGGATCTGCAGGACAAACTTAAGCGAACTGAACTCGATCTCCACACCGCCGAAACAAAAATTGAAACCCTTGAAGACAGGCTAAGGACAGCAGAAGAGGCGATCGAAGGGCTAAACCGCAGGTTCTTCGTGTTCACGGCCCCGGCTGGCAAACCAAAGGCCCCGCTAGCAAGTCCACGGCTCCTATTAAAAAGCCGACGCCAGCAGTAAAAGAGGGTAAACATTGAAGCCTGCGGAGGGACGCTGTGACCTCCTCAAATTTCCACACAAAACGGTATTGCACATGATTCAGTCACAACACGCTCAGCATGGTGCATTTCCTGAGATTTATTCGCGTCTCATTGCAATCGTGGCTCTGGCGCTCAGTGTTGTCACCGTAGCACTGGCCCAGCAGCCGCCCGCCGCCGCGCCCATCGTGCTCCACGCCGCGCGCCTGCTCCAGGTCGATACCGGAACCCTGCTCCAGCCCGGCGAAGTTCTGGTCGAGGGCGATCGCATTCGCGCCGTGGGCGCATCGGTGGACCATCCCCAGGGCGCCAAAATCATCGACCTCGGCGACGCCACGCTGCTCCCCGGCCTGATTGACGCCCACGTCCATCTCTTCCTGCATCCCGGCGCGGAGGATTTGCAAACCGTCGAGGAGTCGGTTCCCTGGCGCACTATTCTGGCCGCACAGGCCGCCAAAGCCGACCTGCTGGCCGGCTTCACCGCCGAGCGCGACATGGGCACCGAGGGCGCCGGCTCGGCCGATACAGCCGTCCGCAACGCCATCGACCAGGGCCTCATTCCCGGTCCCCGCCTGCGCATCAGCGGCAACGCCATCGACATTTTGGGAGGCCACGAAGACGCCAACCGCTACAACCCCGCCCAGCACGTGTTTTCCAACGCCGACTACGCCAACTCCATCGACCAGCTCATTGAAGTCATGCGCGCGCAGCACAAGCAGGGTTCGGACTTCGCCAAGATCTACGAGACCGGGCCGGACAGGATGATCGACGGCGTCCTGCACACCCCTTACCAGTACACTGAGGCGCAACTGGCCGCCGCCGTTGAAGAAGCTCGCCGCCTGGGCACGCGCGTGGCCGTCCACGCCATGGGCGAGCCGGGCACGCTCTACGCCGCGCGGGCCGGCGTCGCCTCCATCGACCACGCCACCCAGCTCAGCGATGAAACCATGCGCCTGATGCGCGAAAAACACATTCCCGCCGTGCCCACCTTCGCCATCTTCGAGTACTTTGCCCGCCACGCAACCTCGCCCGCCGTTGCCGTGCGCGAGAAGGCTCTCCTCGATTACAAGATCGGCGAATTCAGGAAGCAGGTCGCTGCCGGCATCCCATTTGCGGTAGGCTCCGACGTAGGCCCCTTCCCGCACGGCACGCAGGCCGTCGAGCTGGAGTTGATGGTCCGCTACGGCATGAAGCCGCTGGCCGTGCTGCAGGCCGACCTGATCGAAGGCGCAAGGCTGCTGGGTTGGGAGGGGGAGATCGGCGCGCTCAAGCCCGGTTACCTGGCCGACATCATCGCCATCCCCGGCAATCCGCTGCAAGACATTACCGCGGTGGAACGCGTGAGCTTTGTGATGAAAGGCGGCGTGGTGGCGCGCCCTTAGAGCGGCTTACTCGATGCGGACGCCGCTTTCTTCTCCGCCCGGCGAGCCTGGAGCTTTTCCAGCACCTGCGTGTACCGCTTCGGCTTTACCTGCTTTAGGGAATCCTTGATCGCCTTGCGGTAACCGCCCAGGTAGATAGAGTACATGATCGCCAGCGAGCATCCGATTCCCCACAGGAAGCCCCAGCAAAGTCCAAACAAAGCAGCCCGTCCGAAAGCATCCATCGCGCTCTTCCTTATTTCAGTTCTCTACTATACCGCAACTGTATAGCTATCCTCGGTGCGCGTCACTGCGTGGTACATAGTATCCCGCTCCACCGGAATCCGCCCGGCCTCGGTGATCAGGCGGCAGAGTTCCTTGCGGGTCATGCCCTGCGGCGTGGTGGCGCCGGCATCGTGGTAGATCTTCTCCTCGATGACCGTGCCGTCCAGATCGTCGGCGCCAAAACGAAGGGAAATCTGGGCAATCTTCGGCGTCATCATCTGCCAATAGGCCTTGATGTGGGGAAAATTGTCCAGCAGCAGCCGGCCCACCGCGATCTGGCGAATATCGGTCAGTCCCGTGGTCACCGGCAGATGGTCGAGCGGCGTGTTTTCCGGGTGAAAGGCCAGCGGAATGAAGGTCTGAAAGCCGCCCGTCTCGTCCTGCAGAGCGCGCAGCTTGAGCAGGTGGTCCACGCGGTCTTCGTCGTTTTCAATGTGCCCGTAGAGCATGGTCGCGTTGGACTTGAAGCCCATCTTGTGGGCCAGCCGCGCCGTCTGCAGCCACTCCTCGCCGTCGATCTTGTGGTCGCAGATGATGGAGCGCACCCGCGCTGCAAAGATCTCCGCTCCGCCCCCCGGCATCGAGTCAACTCCGGCATCACGCAACTTCCTGAGCGTTTCCTCGATGGTCAGCTTGGCCCGCCGCGCCAGGTACGCTATCTCCACCATGGTGAAGGCCTTGATGTGCACCTGCGGAAAGCGCTCCTTGAGTCCCCGCACCAGGTCGAGAAAATATTCCAGCGGCAGATCGGGATGCAGCCCGCCCACGATGTGGAACTCGGTCACCGCCTCCGAGTAGCCGGAGGCAGCCGTTTGCCACGCCTCTTCCAGGGCCATGGTGTAGCCCGCCGGGTCGCCCTTCTTGCGTCCGAAGGCGCACAGCTTGCAGGCCGCCACGCACACATTGGTGGGATTGATGTGGCGATTGACGTTGAAATAGGTTACGTCGCCATGCAGCCGTTCGCGCACATGGTTGGCCAGCCAGCCCACCGCCAGCACATCCGGCGAGCCGTGAAGCGCCATTCCATCGTCGAAGCCGAGCCGCTCGCCCCCCAGCACCTTGGCCGCAATCGGCTCCAGCCGCGGATCATGACTCCGAAAAGCGGCAGGTTGGCGGGATTCCATGGTCTCGGCGCGCATAGTCCTATGATACAGAAATATTGATTTTCGTCGGTCGGGAACCGGCCAGTTTCAGTCGAGCGGTGCGCCAACAATGCGCCAGAACTAGAGGCTAGAGGCTAGAAGCTAGAAGCTGCTCCCTGTTCCGTCACTTCTGCCCGGTTTCCGCTCCTGAAGCCTGCGGCTGAACCAACACCCCATCGTACAGCGATGCCGCCAGCAACCGCTCTCCCGCCGCGCGAACCAAGGCGATGCGGTAGCCGGTCTGCCACCACTTCCAGCTCAGCGTTTTGGGGTCGATGGCATAGACCTGGTCACTGGACCGCGAACTCACCAGCACCTTGCCCATGCCGGCGTCATAGGAAAGATCGTCCACATCGCGGAAGGGAAGACGCTCGATCCAAAGCCACGTCTTGCCCTGGTCGCGGGTAAAATAAACCCCTTCGCGCGCCCCCAGCCATAACGTCCCATCCGCGGAAAAGGCCACGCGATGAATGCGCGTCAGCATGGTGGGAATCTGCATGGGCATCCAAGTCTGGCCGGAATCGGTGGACAGAACCACTCCATCGGGCCGGGCCGCGGCCATGGTTTCCCCATGCACCGCAACCGAGAGATAATCGCCCGTTCCCATCACCGGGCCGCCCTGCCAACTGGCGCCCTGGTCTCTGCTGGTCAACAGGCCAATAGCCGTCGCGGCCAGCCAAACATCTTCTGAGGCGTCCAGCGCATTCACGCGGCTGGCCAGCTCGATGACCGGAGCCTTCACCTGCTTCTCCACGTTGATGTGCTTTCCGGCAATGATCATCGTGCCCGGTTTCACCACCGTGTTCGCGATGGTATTCCTCGGCCTCCAGGTCGCAACAGGTTTCGGGGTTTCCGAGGACTGGGGCGGGCTCTGGGTACCGGGGACCACTCCGTCGTTGGGAGGATTGATCGGGGGTACCGGCAACGGGTCTTTGACGCCGGGAGGACTGGCCGGAGTCACCGGCGGTACCCAGGGGGCACCAACTTCGTCGTTGGCGGCATTGGTCGGAGCAACCGGCGACGGGTCTTTGGCTTCGGGTGGATTGGCTGGAGTCACCGGCAATGGATCTTTGACGTCGGGGAGACTGGCTGGAGTCACCGGCAATGGATCTTTGACGTCTGGGGAACTGGCCGGAGTCACCGGCGATGGTTCTCTAACATCGGGGGAACTGGCCGGAGTCTCCGGCAACGGGATTTGGCCATTGGGGGGATTGACCGGAGTCTCCGGCGACGGTTTTTTTTCGTCAGGGTGATTACCTCTCGCCGAACCCTCGTCCAAGGCGAAGATGCCGTGACTGGTGCCAGCCAGCACGGTTCCATCAGCCGCCTGCGCCAGAGCGAATATATCGCGCCCGTCCAGTCCGCCATCGGGCCCCTCGCCGATCTGCTCCCAACTGGCGCCGCCATTGGTGGAAACAAAAACACCGCCGTAGCTCTTGTCGTTCACCACGCCCACAAACAGCCGCGCCGGATTGCCGCGGTCCACCAGCAACGCCTCCACCTTGCGCCCGGAATAGCCCTCGTTCGAGGCCGCAAAGCTCGCGCCCCCGTCCTTGCTCGCCAGCACGCCGCCGCGATCGGTGGCCAGCAGCACCCGGTTCGTATCCCCTGGGTCCACAAAGACGTCGTTTACGATCACGTCCGGCCCGGTCATGCGCTGAAAGTGCTTGCCGCCGTCCACGGTTTTATAGAGCCCCTCGGTGGTTCCCGCATACACAATCTCGCGGTTCACCGGATCCTGCATCAGTACGCGCGTCCGCCGCGCGGTGGAGGGAATGCCCTGGATCTTGCGGAACAGCTCGCCCCCGCTTTCGCTCTTGTAAATCCCGCTGCACGCGCTCAGAAAGACGATGCGCGGATTAGCCGGATCGATAATGATGGAAAACACATCGGAGTCGTCGATCAGGCCTTTCTTGATGTTCTTCCAGCTATTGCCGCCGTCATAGGTTTTCCAGGGCAGATGCCAGGTGCCCGCATAGACGATATTGGGGTCCACGGGGTCCACCGCCAGCGACTCCACCTCGTGAATCTCCCGGCTGCCCGGGGGGCTGATCAGCGTCCAAGACGCGCCCGCATCGCTGCTGCGGAAGACCCCCTCCAGGGTTCCCGCAAAGAGCATCCTGGGATCGGAAGGCGCCTGGGCAAAAGCGCGAATCGACTGCCCGAGCAGGTCTTTGACCGCGCTCCAGTTCAGGCCTCCGTCGTGGCTCACCCACAACCCGCCATCGGGATGGTCGGCCTTCCATGCGGCCACATAGACGGTGGCGGGATTCGCCGCATCCACGACGATGTTGTCCACGATCAGGCCGTCGGAGGAGTCCAATTTTGAAAGCCGGCGCCAGGAAGCGCCTTGATCCACGGACTCGTAGATCCAACTGTTGGTGGTGCCAAGGTAAAGATGGTTGGGATGGCCGGGAACCGCGGCAAAGGCGCGCGCGTCCCCGCCTGCCGGACCCACCGCGCTCCAGGCCGCCTGCGCCGGCAAGCCCTGCCCCGGCAATGCCTGGCTGGCCAGCGCCAACAGAAAAATTGCAATGGCCCGCGCCAACCCTCCGCGCCGGTATAGAAAATCAAGACAAATCCGCAAGCGGCTCATTCAGGAAACAAGCTCCCATATCTCTAATGAAAAGACAGACAAATTAAGCGTACTAAACTGAAGAGGCTGACCGGCCAAGCCGGTCAGCCTCGAAGCATTACAAGAGGAATCTTTCAGCCTTGCGTTCGTCAAGCCTTCCTGGATTGCCGGGAAGGCCTGACGAACTGGTTTGCTGCCTGTGCAGCCCAGTGGCCTGCCGCGCCTACTTGGCGGCTGGAGCCGCTGCTGCGGCCTTGGCCGGCTTCTTGGCGTGCGCCGGCGCGGCGCCCAGGGGCTTGCGCTCCTGCGGCTTCACCGCGGTTTCATCCACAGGGGTGGTTCCGGTCACATCGGCCGAGAAGTCGGCTCCGGAAGGCACCAGGTAGTCTTGCACGTTCTGGCCATCCGTGGCGCTGGTTACGACGGTGATACGCGAGGCGTCAATGCCCTTCTCCGTCACCAGGTACGCCTTGGCGTTGACGGCGCGCTGCGCGGCCATGTCCTCAACCTTGGCGTTCTTGTGCTTCTTCGCCGCCGCTTCCTGCTTTGCGGTCTTGGCCTTCTCCGCGGCGGTGGCCTCGCCCACAACAACAGCCTTCGCATCCGGCTGCTTCTGCAGGTCAAGCGCTACTTCGTCCAGGCAGGCCTTGGCTTCGTTGTCCACCCGCGTCGGACGCTTCGTGTCCTTCTCGAAGGCGATGGAGCACAGCACCTGCGCGTGAGGAACCGGCGGCACATACGGCGCCGTGATGGTCACCGCGGTGCTTGCGGATGCGGTACCGCCCTTGTCGTCGGCTACGTTGCAGTTGATTTCCACCGCGCCGGTCGGAGCGCCCGCTGAATTGTAGACCGCCGTGGTGCCGTTACCGCTCACCGTGCCGCTCGCAGTCGAGTAGGTGTAGGTCAACGGACGGTTCTGCGGGCTCATGCCCACAGAGGTAATGGTGCTGGTGTCGCCCGGCTTGATGGTGCTGGGGTTGGCCGTGCAACTGATGGTGGGCGGCTCAAACGGCTTCACCGTGAAGCTGGCCGTGCAGTCGGCCGTCTCCCAGGTCTTGTCCCCCTTGCCTTCCTTCACGTTGCCCTTCACCGAGTAAGAGCCCGGCGCCAGCGAACCTGTGGCCACCGTGGCCGTGGTTCCGTTGCCCGTCGCGCCGCTGCCCGACCAGGAATAAACCGCGGGCAGCTTGGGATTCAGGTTGCCGGCCGTCGCGCTCACCGTGATCGGATCGCCGGGGTAGACCCAGGACGGATTGGCCGAGCAAGCCAGCGTCACCGGCACCGGCGGCGCGGGATTGATGTGGAAAACAATGCCGGCGCTCAGCCGCGCTGCATTGATGCTGACAGTGCCACCGTCGTCCTGGAAATTTTCATGGATGTACTGGTAATCCGCCTGGAAGAGGCGAATGGCAAAATGATGGTTGAGCCAGCCGGTTTCCCAGTCCAGGCCGCCGCCGGCTGTGACCACCGCACCCCACGTGGCAGGCTGATCGAGAGGACCGCTAACGCTCTCGGCGCCCCCCAGAACGTGTAGGAAGGGGGTCCAGTTGGGATACGGCCAGCGGTAGATCACGCCACCCGACCCACCGTAGAAAGCATTGGCTACCTGCGATCTCTCCGGGTTGCAGCCATAGACAACTTCTGACAGGGGGTGCACGCCGGAGCCCACCACCGGCTGACTGTTTTCATACTGGATGCAGTACCCAGTTTGGGGGTGCGCGTCGCCCTCGGCCTGAATTCCCCAATTCTTGTTGAAGAAGTAGGAAATACTTCCGATGGCGCCCACGTTGACGGGCACGAAGTTAATCGGCGCGGTTACGCTGCCGTATAGCGGCGTATTCACCGTCCCGTGGGGCGCGATGTAGCTGTAGCCCAGAAAGATGTCCGCTTTGGACGGAGAATCAGGCGCCGCTTTCTTGGCGGACGACGTGGCAGTAACCTGGGCTCCCAGAACAACGGGCAATAACGCCACAATTGCCAGGGCAAAAACCAAACTCATAGACCTCGAAACACGAACGTACATGCGTTTTTCCTCCGCTCTTAAGCTGATGACCTATGGATGGGGATGTTTTCGAGCACAATTTCCTGCTCGGGCTTTTTCGCTCCGTGAACGTCACGGAACGTAGTTGAATACATACAACACAATTAAACGTACCATAGGACGAATCCGGCAGTATATATTATTTTTTCAACACTTTGCCTCTTCCATCTCTTCAACATCCGCTGGCAAGAGATGATTACCTTGGTCAAAAGTGGTTACCTTGGTAACCTTCTGCCTGAAAAATCCGCTCTTTAGCCCACCCATCACCCCATATTCAGGGTCTTCAGCAGGCTGCGCGGCTCACGCTGGATCTTCTCCTGCAGGAGCGTAATTGCGTAGATGAGCTGCTCCGGGCGCGGTGGACACCCCGGAACATACACGTCCACGGGAATCACCTGGTTGACGCCCTGCACGAGCGCATAGTTGTTGAAAACCCCGCCCGAGGTGGCGCAGGCGCCCATGGAGATCACCCATTTCGGCTCCGGCATCTGATCGTAGAGCCGGCGGATGACCGGGGCCATCTTCTGGGAGACGCGGCCGGCAACGATCATCAGATCCGACTGCCGCGGGGAGGGCCGGAAGACCTCGGCGCCAAAGCGCGCAATATCGAAGCGCGAGGCGCCCATGGACATCATCTCGATGGCGCAGCAGGCCAGGCCAAAGGTCAAGGGCCAGATGGAGCTCTTGCGGATCCAGTTCACGGCAAAATCCAGCGAGGTCAGAAGGATGCCCTCCGGCTGCTCGTAGCCGTAGCTCGCTTCCTTCAACTTAATGCGGTTCCGCGCGCTGCTCTCCAGCGCTCCGAAAAGATATCGATCCCGCTCTGCCGTCGCCGTCATAGAACTAATATACCTCCACTGCTTGGCGGGATACGGGGTTGTCGCGCTGGCTGCTAACCGCGGCCTTCTCTTCTCCGTCTTGTTTTTTCCGGTGATGCTGTAAATCTTCATGGATTCCTTATATGTCTTCATGGGTTCCTTATTCAAATGGCTCTATAGTTCTTGTTAAGAATCACGCAAGAGTTGAGACACCTTTGACTGTTCTTCAGCGAAATTCCTGCTCCGGCAGGGCCTGGAACGAAACAGACCTAGGCTGCCAGTGTATCAAACTTCACCTGGTCCGGAAAACCGGTTCGCGTTCCGGCCCAACACAAGGCTTTTGCCCAACGCAATTTTTCTGGAGTGGAAACCTTATGCGCCGTATTGGAATCAAACTGCTGTTTCTCTCCGCCCTGCTGGGAATCCCGGCAATGACTCTGGCACAGCCTGCCGCGCCAGACACGCAGGCTCAGATCGCCGCCCTGCAACAGGCCGTTCAGAACGCCCAGTCGGCCGGTGACAACGCGTGGATGCTGTGCTCGTCCGCCCTCGTCCTGCTCATGACCGGCCCCGGACTGGCGCTGTTCTACGGCGGCCTGGTCCGCAAAAAGAACATCCTCGGCACCATGATGCAGAGCTTTGCCATGATGTGCCTGGTCACTGTTCTCTGGGCCATCGTCGGCTACACGCTGGCCTTCGGCCACGGCAACCTCTTCATCGGCGGCTTTGAGCACCTCTTCCTGCGCGGCGTGGGCCTCGCGCCCAACTCCGACTACGCCGCCACCATCCCCGAGCAGACCCTCATGATCTACCAGCTCATGTTCGCCATCATCACACCGGCGCTGATCTGCGGCGCCTTTGCCGAGCGCATGAAATTCAGCGCCATGGCTATCTTTCTCTCGCTCTGGTCGCTCGTTGTCTACTGCCCCATGGCCCACATGGTCTGGGGCGTGGGCGGCCTGCTCAACTCCGCCAACATCCACGCCCGCTTCCCCAGCTTCGATTTCGCCGGCGGAACCGTCGTCCACATCACCAGCGGCGTCTCGGCGCTGGTTTGCTGCCTTTACATGGGCAAGCGCATCGGCTACCCCCAAACCAAGATGGCGCCCCACTCCATGGTGCTCAGCTTCATCGGCGCCTGCCTGCTGTGGGTGGGCTGGTTCGGCTTCAACGCCGGCAGCGCGCTCGCGGCCAGCCCTCTGGCCACCAGCGCCTTCGTCAACACCCACTTCGCCACCGCCGCGGCCGCCATCGGCTGGTCTATCGCCGAGTGGATTCACAACGGCAAACCCACCGCCCTGGGCGCCATCTCCGGCGCGGTTGCCGGACTGGTCGCCATCACCCCCGCCTCCGGATTTGTCCAGCCCATGAGCGCCCTGGTCATCGGCCTGGTTGCCGGGCTCGTCTGCTTCTTTATGGTCTTCATGGTCAAGAGCTTCTTCGGCTACGACGACTCTCTGGACGCCTTTGGCGTGCACGGCGCCGGCGGAACCGTTGGCGCCCTGCTCACCGGCGTCTTTGCCGCCAGCGTCATCAACCCGGTCTTCAAGGACGCTGCCGGCAACCCGCTCCCTTCCGGCGCTATCGATGGCCATTGGGGCCAATTGCTCAATCAATCCGCCGGCGTCGCCATTGCCTGGGGCATCTCCATCATCGGCACGCTGGTGCTGCTCTTCGTCGTTGACAAGCTCGTCGGCCTCCGCGTCTCCGCCGAAGAGGAAGCCGCCGGACTCGACCTCTCGCAGCACAACGAGGAAAGCTACGACCTGAACTCGTAAGCAGCAGATTTGTCATTCTGAGCGAAACAGGCCACGTTGTTTGTGGCCTGCGCAATCGAAAGCCTGCACTGAGCAAAGTCGAAGTGGGCCTGCTTTTGCTCCCCTCTGATTCAACTCAGTTGAATCGGTCCGACAAAAAGATTCGCCGGGAACGGCCACACCAGCCCTCCCGCCTGTTACGCTGTCAATCGAGGAATCTGCACATGGTCAAGATAGAAGCTTTTCTTCAGCCATCCAAGCTGGATGCGGTCAAGGAAGCGCTGCTTGAGGCAAGCATTGAAGGCATGACGATTCTGGAAGCGCGCGGCCATGGCCGCCAAAAGGGCCATACCGAGTTCTATCGCGGCCGTGAATACTCCGTTGACCTCCTGCCCAAGATCAAGATTGAGCTGGTGGTCAACGACGACCGGAAAGAGAAGGCCATCGAGGTCATCCTCGGCGCCGCCCGCACCGGGCACATCGGCGACGGCAAAATCTTCATCAGCCGCATCGACGAAGCCATCCGTATCCGCAACGACGAGCGCGGCGAAACGGCCATTTAGAGCCTCTCCATGCAAGCCGCTGGGACGGGCTGCGGGAGAATCCTGTTGTCCAGAGACGATGAAATATCCGCGGGGTTTTGTTCACTGGCCGGCCTTTTTGGCCGTTTTTTGCAAAAAATCTTTATGGGTTCCATATTTTGCCGGAAATCTTCATGGGTTCCTTATACGGATATTTCTAGAATCCCTCATTAGAATCATCGAAGAGTTGAGCCATTATGCCCTTGCCACGAGTTGGTCCAGCCACGCCTGATTGTCCTCAAGCGAAGTTCCCGCTCCGGCAGCGCCCTTAATCCGCGCTGACTGTGGTTGCCGGCGCGTCTTTGTTCACCTTATCCGGGAGGCCGGAATACCGGCCCTGCGCAAGGCTCTTGCCTATCGCATTTTTTTAGGAGTGGAATCTTTATGTTTCGTCGCGGAATCACACTGCTGTTCCTGTCTGCCGCGCTGGCAACCCCGGCCCTGACTCTCGCTCAACCGGCCGCCTCCGACACGCAGGCCCAGATCGCCACCTTGCAACAGGCCGTACAAAACGCCCAGGCCGCCGCCGACAACGCCCGGCAGGCCGGCGATAACGCCTGGGTGCTGGTCTCGGCGGCCCTGGTCCTGATGATGACCGCGCCCGGCCTGACTCTGTTCTACGGCGGCCTGGTCCGCAAAAAGAACATCCTCGCCACCATGATGCAGAGCTTCGCCATGATGGGGCTGGTCACCGTTCTTTGGGCCATCGTTGGATACTCGCTGGCCTTTGGCCACGGCGGCACCATGGTCTTCTGGCAACTACACCTCAACACAGGCCCATTCATCGGCGGCTTCGAGCACCTCTTCCTGCGCGGCGTCTCGCTTGCGCCCAATCCCAACTACGGCAGCACCATCCCCGAGCAGACCTTCATGATCTACCAGCTCATGTTCGCTATCATCACCCCGGCGCTGATCTGCGGCGCCTTTGCCGAGCGCATGAAATTCAGCGCCATGGCTATCTTTCTCTCGCTTTGGTCGCTGGTCGTCTACTGCCCCCTGGCCCACATGATCTGGGGGGTGGGCGGAATCCTCAACATCGCCGGCGGCCGCTGGCCGGTCTTCGACTTTGCCGGCGGCACCGTGGTTCACATCTCCAGCGGCGTCTCGGCGCTGGTTTGCTGCCTCTATATGGGCAAGCGCATCGGCTACCCCCACACCAAAATGGCGCCCCACTCCATGGTGCTCAGCTTCATCGGCGCCTGCCTGCTGTGGGTGGGCTGGTTCGGCTTTAACGCCGGCAGCGCCCTCAATGCCGGTCCGCTGGCCACCAGCGCCTTTGTCAACACGCAGTTCGCCGCCGCCGCCGGCGCCTTCGGATGGGTGGTTGCCGAGTGGATCAACAACGGTAAGCCCACCGCCCTGGGCGCCATCTCCGGCGCGGTCGCCGGACTGGCCACCATCACCCAGGCCTCCGGCTTTGTCCAACCCATGAGCGCGCTCGCCATCGGCTTCATTGCCGGCGTCGTCTGCTTCTTCATGGTCTTCAAAGTCAAGAAGTTCTTCGGCTACGACGACTCCCTGGACGCCTTTGGCGTGCACGGCGCCGGCGGAACCGTTGGCGCCCTGCTCACCGGCATCTTTGCCGCCAGCTTCATCAACCCGGTCTTTAAGGACGCGGCAGGCAACCCGCTCCCCTCCGGCGCCATCGACGGCCATTGGGGACAGATGCTCAACCAGTCCGCCGGCGTGGCCATTGCCTGGATCCTCTCCATTTTGGGTACACTGGTGCTGCTCCTGTTGGTGGACAAGCTCATCGGGCTGCGCGTTTCGCCGCAAGACGAATCCGAGGGCCTCGACCTCTCGCAGCACGGTGAGGAAGGCTACGACCTGAACTCGTAATCAGTAGTTTTGTCATCCTGAGCGAAACAGGCCACGTTCTTGCGGCCTGCATAGTCGAAGGATCTGCGGTTGTTTTTTTTTGATCGATCCCGATTCAATTGAATCGGGACGAATCGACAATAATCCGGCGGGAGCAGTCCCACAAGAGCCCTCCCGCCTGTTACGCTGTCAAACGAGGTATTTCCATATGCTCAAGATCGAAGCCATTCTCCAGCCATCCAAGCTGGACGCCGTCAAAGATGCGCTGCTTGAGGCAGGCATCGAAGGCATGACCATTCTCGAGGCCCGCGGCCATGGCCGCCAGAAGGGTCACACCGAGTTCTATCGCGGCCGTGAATACACGGTCGACCTGCTGCCCAAGGTCAAGATCGAGATGGTTGTCCCCGACGATATGAGGGAGAAGGTGGAGCAGGCCATCATGGGCGCCGCCCGCACCGGCCGCATCGGCGACGGAAAGATCTTCGTCAGCCGTGTGGAGGAAGCCATCCGCATCCGCAACGACGAACGCGGCGAAACCGCCCTGTAGCAGCCATCCCGACAAAGCGGGAGCCCCTCGATAAGGACGAAGGCTTTGTCAAGCGCACACTCGTCCCGGGCGGTGCGCCAGCGCCGCTTTTTTTGCCAGCTTGGTTTGAGGACCAGAGCCTTTGCGAATCACGCTACATCATCT
>JBEKNO010000040.1:0-16879 GCA_049522735.1 Occallatibacter sp. | reverse complement strand
CAGAGTTTCTTCGCGGGACGCAGATTTGGGCATGACTCGGCCCTCCTGCAAGAGTCGCTTGCCTGTTCGCCCCGAGTAAGTGTCAACGCTGGTTCAAGCAGTTTTCAAATGCGATTGCCCTGCCGTATCCCTGCGCTTCGATTGACAAACAGTCCCAACTGATTTGCTCGATCGGAATCAGATTGCTCTGCTTAATAACTTTGAGTTTACCGTGTTGGAGTTTGTAATCCACGAAAAGGAAACTAAGGTCGTGGCGCTCCTCGAATACCCACTCATGCATCTTCTTGATCGAGATCATGTTAGGTGAGTAGTTCTGCTTGTCGACGTTGTTGCTCTTGACGTTCACGGCGTGCGAATCAGTGAGCATGAAATCGCCGATCGCCTTTCTCGTCCCAAGCGTTTTCCCATATTGGTCCGCGATCAGCTTCTCAATCGCGTTGTACGCGTCCATGCTCAACCTCTCCAAGTCGTGTATTCAGCCCAGTTTATTTTCCTGCCGATACATGGTAAATGCTCGCCCTCCCCATCCGCTAGCCGTTCGCTGAGTTGATCCTGACGCAACTGGGTGTCAAGCCCCATTCCTCCTATCGTCAAGGTATCTCCCTTATCATCAGCGCCTTCCACTCACGGCCCATTTGCCGGTAATTTCTCTCAATGCGCTAATCTGTCTTTAAAGGTGTGTTCTAAGCGTAGACCCGCAGCGTCGCGTTCCGCTCCATCTCCCACACCAGTCCGCGCAAGTTCTCCATTTTCATGAATTTGGCTTCCAGATTCCTCAAAACAAACGAATTACGGTAGAACCCTGCTCCCAACCCGTTGAAAATAGCCAATTTGTATTGAAACGCACCGGGTGGGGAGGCCCCCTGTCACCCGCAAGAAAGGACTTCATGGTCAACGAATGTCGTCACGTCATGCCCAGCGGACTCCATTGCCAGTCGCCCGCCATGCGCGGCAGCTCTTTCTGTTACTTCCACGCACGCCCCCAGCGTCCCGTCCGCTCACGCGAGGCCCGCATTGAAATGCCCGACCGGCTCGACAGCAAAGGCACTCAGGTCACCATCCACCGAACCCTGCAGGCCCTTGCCGCCGGGCACATCAGTGCCCGCCGCGCCGCAGTTCTCCTCTACGGGATCCAGATGTCCTCCGGCCAGGCGCCACAGATCCCGATCTTGCAGCCTTAGAGCGGTTCCCGAGTCCTTGAGCCCTTTACTGGGTGGGAGACCGCGAACCCCAACCGTCCGCGAATCAACCCCTCAGCTTCCGCATCCCGCAGCCATCCCGTGAAATTGTAGATAGTTTCTTCGCTCTCTCCGTGAACCGCAATCAGGCGCGGATAGCGCAGCACTCTCGCCACCTCGGAGAGCATCTCATTGGAAAGATTCAGAGTGTGATCGCTCGCAGAAATCGCCAGCAACAGATCGCGCGCAACTCCATGCGAACTTACAAACGACCGCACAAGCATATTGCTATCAAGAACGATTCTCACGGCACCTGCGCGAAGGAAGGACGCTCACTGCGAAGGGCTTCAAGGAGCGCGGCCTCGCATTCCTCGTCGGAGACGCATGCGCGTGGATGGTCACTCTTCTCCAGAAACATACGCAGCTTCTCTGCCGCGGCCTGGCGCTCGGGCATAGAAACCGGCGGCGGAGCAAACGCACGAAGGCTGATGGCTTCGGCCTCCAGTATCTGCCTGCCCAGGATCTGCTCGATCACCAATTTTTGCGCCGGCGATAACGCCTCAGCACTCAAAATCATCTTGCAATCCGTCCTTCCGTAACAGGCCAACTTAAATTATTGTATGCCGAATTGTCCTACAGGGCAAAATGTTCATGAGCAACTCGCACGGCCGGCTGCCCCATCCTTTCGCGCACTTTCCACCCCAACGCACAAAGTTCATGCGCTGGGGGTCTCGGTTGGCGAAAAGGTGGGAGCCCCCCCGGCTTCGCCACCCCAACCGTCCGTCTCCCTTTTCCCAACCAACCGTACCCCCGCCAGACTAGCCGTCGAGCAGACTCTCAATGTCACGGGCTCCGTGAATGAGATGGACGATCTCCACTCCATTCCGCCTTGGCTGATAGAAGATCAACCAGTTCTCGAAGCCCTTCACCGGCCAGCGGCGAATGCGGCGAAGGACTGGACTGCGAAAGGCGCACAAGGCGCCGAGCTTCGGCATCTTCGCCAGCGCCTCGAATGTGCTTTGTGTTGCATCTAGAAAACGCTGAGCCGTCTCCATGCCGCCTTGCTCTTCGAGATACTCAACGTTCGACAGAATATCCCTGCGAGCGCGGGCGCGGACAAAGACTTCCGCCAACTCAGGCCACCCGGCTCTTCGTCCGCGCCCCTCGTCCGGTCCTCGTCCGCTTGCTCAACTCAGCGCGGAGCGTGCTCCAGAATTCCGGAGTGGCCTCCTGCGCCTCGCCTTCCAGCAGCGATTCCAGTAGCGTCCGCTCAAGCTGTTCCTTGGCGTTGCGCTTTTGGTCGGCGCGCACCAGTTCGCGCATATACTCGCTTGCGCTGCTATAGTCCCCGACTGTGACCTGCTCCTCCACATACTGCTTCATGGGGTCGGGAAGCGAGATGTTCATGGTTTGCATCGTAAAATCCTTTGTTTTCAACGTAACATCCATGGCAGTTCTTGTCAATTTATGGCTGGCTTCCTTCTCCGAGATGCGTAAGGTACTCAGCCGGGGACAGTACAGTGACGCCAACTCGGGCAGGTTTTGGGAAGTGCTTTAGATTCCCCGTCACCAGCCAGGCTCCCGCCGCAGAAGCCAGAGCAAGAAAGGGCGCGTCTTTTATATCCGGGGTTGAATGCGGCCACGGAGGGGGATCGGGCAGTTGAAGGCTGCTCTCGATCAGTAACTCCAGCCACGCGGGCGGAAATTTATAGCGGGCAAATTTGGAGCGCGCAGCCACCTCGCTGTATTCCGCAATCACTGACGGGCAAGTCACAAGCTGCACCTGCCCCGCCAGCACCCAATCCATCACCAGCTTCGCGGGTATGCTGCCCGGTTTCAAGCCCGCTGAGACAATCACATTCGTGTCGAAGACGGCGAGCCGCATCAGCTCTTCCGGCCCTTTTGCCTGGCCAGCCGCGCCGTTCTTACCGCGTCAATCTCCTGCTCGATCTCCTCATCGCTGATCGGATACTTTTCCGCAAGCCGCCAGCTTTGCCGTAGACTGGCCTTCGCCATCGCCCGCCTCAACTCCAGTTCTTCAGCGGCGACATCCCCCATGACAGGAACCAGAAAGAACGCCGGCCCCTGCTGGCCCGCCAGCAGCACGGTCTCCCCCTTCGGAACGGCCTCCAGGGCCTTCGAGCCACGAGTTCGGAACTCCCGCAGCGAAACTTGACGCATGATTTGTCTCCTACATTGAGTGTAGCCATTTCGGCTACACTTCGCAAGGGGCGGATGGTCCAGGTCCATGCACCCGCTAACCCTGATCTGGATGCCCAGTAAGCTTGAGGCCGGCAGAACCTCGCTTGTAGACTGGATGTTCCCGATGGTCAATCCTGCAATAGCGATCGCGGCACTGCTCACGCTGGCGCCCTTTCTGGCAGCGGCGTTCTTTGCGCATCGGCTGGCTGTCGCGGCCGACCGGCTTGTGGCGCCTGTGCGGATTCTGGCTTCAGCCGTTCTGTGCGTACCCTATCTTCTGGTTGTGTGCTCCTCGGGAAGCTTTCGCTGGAGTTGGCTGGCGGTGTACGCGCTGCTTCCCGTCGCAGTCTCGGCGCTGATGGAGCAGGCCGGGCGCATCGATCCCCAGCAATACGGCAATTGGCGCGACTTTCTGGTGCTTGCCGTATTAGGCCTGGCCGTCGATCTGCGCTGGTTTGAGGCTGCGTGGCCGGCGCACCTTACTGTCTTCAACAAGATTCTGCTGCTGGATGCGGGCATCTATGGGTTGCTCATGATTCGCCAGCTCAATGGAGTTGGATTCGACCTGCGCCTGCGCCTGCGGGATGCCGGCATCGGCCTGCGCGAGTTTGCTTTCTATGCCCCCATTGCGATTGCTCTTGGCCTGGGCATCGGCTTTCTGCATCTGCACGCCTCCTGGCCGCATCTGCCGCAGCTTGCCGGCGCATTCCTCTTCACCTTCTTCTTCATCGCTATTCCGGAAGAACTCTTCTTTCGCGGATGGCTGCAGAACCTGTTGGAACGCCGCATGGGACGCTCCGCTGCACTGCTGGTGACCGCCATCCTCTTTGGCCTGGCGCACTTCAATAAGCGGGCGGTTCTGTTCAATTGGCGCTACGTGATATTGGCGGCGCTTGCAGGAATCTTCTATGGCCGGGCATGGCGCCAGGAGCGCCGCGTGGGCGCCTCTGCCATTACCCATGCCTGCGTGGACACGGTCTGGTCCTACTGGCTGCGGTGAAGATGCTGGTTCGGCCGGTAGGTGAGATAGCCGAGCCCCACGCGCATGTTGTGGACGACAGGACCGGGAATTGTGATGGCAATGCCAATTCCCAGGATGGCGTGCGCCAGGGCCAGCGTGTAGAGATTGCGATAGTGAAGGAAGAGGCGGCAGGAAGCCAATCCCCAAAGCAGCGTCAAGACAGTGAGAATGGGGTTGGGCAGGTGTGCAACCGTGAACAGGCCTGTGGCCGCAAGCACCGCGGCCGTTCTGCCGGGGAACAGCCGCAACAGACGCAGCAGAAAGAAATCCAGCAGAAGAAACTCCTGCAGAGACGCCCAGGTCGCATAGGCCCAGTAGCGCCGGGCGAACTGGGCGAGATAAGCGGGTACATGCAGAGTTTGCAGTCTGGCTGCCACCAGGACAGCGGCCGCTGCCAGCAACAGCGCCGCGCCAGCTACCCACAGCGAACGGAGAAAACCGGTCCCGGTCAGCCCCATCGCGCTCCAGCCGTCGAAGGAGTCGCCGGTTGCCAACATTACCCATGCCAGTGCGGCCAGGGAGACCAGGTTTTGCCAGGGCAGAGGTGTCCACAGCGCCAGCAGGATGAGCCCATAGGCAACAGAAAGCTGGATGCGGTCGCGCCGCTTGCGTGCAGCGGCAAGGGCATTTCCCGTGCCGCCAGGTTGCGATTTGTCAGCCGGCGTGCAAGCCATATAGCACTCGCGAGCAGGATGATCGATCACCACATCCGCCAGGCTGTCAGGATAAGCCGCAAAGGAGCGGCTTCCGGAGGCCTGGGGTTTTGGATTTGTTCATGCCGCCAGTTTATCCACATGACGCAGCCCAAGCGCGGCATTCCTTATAAGAATATTCACTTTCAGAAAGAGTAGTCCTAAACGCCTACGCCGAACTCACTGGCGCGCTGTTCGCCGGCGTTCGAGTAGAAGTCGTAGGGCGTGCGCCGCTTGAACTTGTAGCGGCTGCGCAGCTCGCGGCCCAGAAAGATGCCCAGCGCGGCCACGGCCATTCCCACCGAGAACCAGGTGATGATCCGCAGGGTGCCGAATTCCCTTTTCCCGTCTGTGTAGGTCTCTTCAGCGGGCGTGAGGGTTTCGATTTCAGCGGACATGAGGCGACCTCCTACACAACCTATGATAGCGCAGTTTTGGCTGACTCCGCTTGAGGAGCGGTGGGAAGCGCCGGATATTGTTTACTGGGTAGAGTCGATTCGGGAGAGCCACTGGGCTTTTGCAGGCGTAGGAAGAAAGCTGGCGCGGATGGAATTGGCCGCCAATTGGCGCAGCTCCTCCCGGGGAAAGCCCTGTACTTCGTGGGCCAGCAGGTACTCGTTGGCCACATCGGAGCCGAAGAAGGCCGGATCGTCGGAGTTGAGAGTGACCAGCAGGCCCAGATCGAAGAGGCGGCGCAGCGGGTGCCCGGCAAACGATGCGCAGACCCCGGTGCGGACGTTCGAGGTGGGGTTCAGCTCCAATCCAATGCTCCGCGCTTTTAACTCCTGCATGAGTGCTGGATCCTGGACAGCGGAAAGGGCGTGTCCAATGCGCTCCGAGCCAATGGAGAGCGCTTCCCAGATGGCTTCGGGGCCGGTGGTTTCGCCGGCGTGGTTGGTGAGCCGCAGGCCGGCTTGCGCGGCCTGGGCATAGAGCGCGGCAAAGGGCGCGGAACCGGCGCGGCGCTCGTCGCCTCCCAGGCTGATGCCGATGATCGAGGGGTGCGCGGACTTGAGTTCGGCGGCCTTGAGAAAGACTCGCGCGGCCTCCTCGACGGTGAAGTGGCGCACTGCGTCGAAGATCCAGTAAAGCGAGAGGCCCAACTCACGCTGGCCGCGCTCGCGGGCCCGCTCCAGGCCGGCGAAGATGGGCTCGAAGGCGGCGAGGTCGTGGTTGCGCCAGTGGTAGATGACGCCGACTGCGATATAAACCTCGGCATGGACCACGCCCTGGGCGGCCAGATGCTCCATCATGCGCCAGGCGGCCAACTCGTAATCTTCCGGATCGATCAGCAAGCGGGTGACGGCCTTAAAGGCATCCAGAAAGCCGGAGAAGTCCGTGAAGCGGTAGAGCGCCTCGGCCTCGGACAGCGTGAGCGGGCGGGTCCGCCCCACCACGGCGGGCAGGCGCGGCGGCTGCCGGGCGCTCAACTCCACCAGCGTGGCGGGCAAAATGGTTCCTTCGAGATGCAAGTGCAACTCGGCTTTGGGCAGGCGGCGAATGAAGCTTTCAATTTCAGAGGCCATAAACGTTACCGGAATTTGGCGAACTCCGAGCGGTGGCGGCTGTAGAGGAAGTAGATGACCAGGCCAATTGCCAGCCAGATGAGAAAGCGGTACCAGGTGATGATCGGCAGGCCGGCCATCAGCAGGAAACAGAAGATCACGCTGAGCGCCGGAATCACCAGGCCGCCCGGAACGCGAAAACCGCGGTGTCGTTTCGGGTCGCGAAAACGCAGCAGGATTACCCCCACCGAGACCAGGACGAAGGCGAAGAGGGTTCCAATGTTGGAGAGATCGGCCAGGGTGCCGATGTCGAAGAGGCCGGAGGGAACGGCTACCACGATCCCGGCCACCCAGGTGGAAAAGGCAGGGGTGCGAAAGACGGGATGCACATTGCTGAAGACCCTGGGCAGCAGGCCGTCCCTGGACATGGAGAACCAGACGCGCGATTGGCCGAGCTGGTAAACCAGGATGGACGAGATCATGCCCATGATGGCGCCGAATAGGACCACCAGCCGGACCCAGTGCAGCAGATTTCCTCCGGGTAATCCCGAGAGCTTCTTGAGCGCGTTGACCACCGGAGCGGCATCGCCCACCATCGATTGCCACGGCACCAGGCCGGTGAGGCAAACGGCCATGGCTACATAAAGCGCCGTAGAGACAGCCAGCGTGGCGATGATGCCGATGGGCAGATCGCGCTGCGGGTTGCGGCACTCCTCGGCCGCCGTGGAGACCGAGTCGAAGCCGATGTAGGTGAAAAAGATGATCGACCCGCCGGTGAGCACGCCGGACCATCCGTTGGGCATGAACGGATGCCAGTTGCCGGGATGGATGAAGCCGATGACCGCAAAGACGAAGATGAGGATGGCGATGAGCTTGACGCCCACCATGGCGTTGTTGGTGTTGGCCGACTCGCGAATGCCGCGCACCAGGATGACGGTGAGAATAAGGACGATGAGAAAGGCGGGAATGTTGAAGCCGAAGTGCCAGCCGGGGTGGTAGAGCCAGTTGCCGGCCAGGTTCTGCAATCCTCCCGGCAGATATGCGGGCGAGATCCATTGGGCGGTTGGATGCAGGCCGAACCAATCCAGCAGGTCCACTACGTGGGCGGCAAAGCCCACGCTGACGGTCATGTTGGAGCCGGCATACTCCAGAATCAAATCCCAGCCGATGATCCAGGCGATGAGTTCGCCCATGGTGGCGTAGGTGTAGGTATAGGCCGAACCGGCGATGGGGATCATGGACGCCAGTTCGGCATAACACAGGCCGGTGAGCGCGCAGACAATGGCCACCAGCACCAGGGAAAGAGCAATCGCCGGACCGGCGCCCGGCCGACCAGCCAGCGCGGTGTGGGTGATGACGAAGTGCGCCAGCGGGGTATTGGGAATGCTGGGGGCATCGAACTTTTCCCCGGAGATGGCCGTGCCGATCACCGTGAAGATGCCCGAGCCGATGACCGCCCCTATGCCGAGCGCGGTAAGCGACCACGGCCCGAGGGTCTTTTTCAGGGAGTGCTCGGGTTCTTCCGAGTCCCGGATCAGCTTATCGATCGATTTGCGGGCAAGCAGTTGGCTGGGCAGTGCAGTTGTCCTCATCCCGCGGGTAGTGGGTCTGTCAATACGGATTTCTGTGGGTTCCGGGTCAGCGCTTGCCGGGCCGGAACCCTGATTGAATGCCGGAAGCGGCTGCTTTACCGCTTCGAGACTCCGCGGACCATCTTCTTGACCTTTCTCTTCTTTTCGCCGCGCGCTCCGGTCCGTTTCGCCTTGGGGGCGGCCTTCTTGCGGGCGGCGCGTTTCAGCTTCTTGCGTTCCAGTTTGTCTTCGACTTTGGCGGTGTCGGCCACGTGTAACCTCTTTCGCTCGAATCTCTTCAGGTTTCCCACAAAGCGGGTAGATGTGACCTCTATGTTAACAGGGAAATTGCGGGGGTGAAAGCGGCGTCAGCGAGCAGAAAACGCTTTAAATGCCGCACCGCGGCGGTTTCCGGCGTACAATGAAAACAGAACAGAATTCTGACCAGACTGCTCGGCTCCGGCCGTCCTACCGCTTCAGACGAGCTCCGCACCCCACGCGCCAATCAACCAGCATCCTGTTGACCGGAGTTTCGTTATGCGTTCCAACCAGATTCACCGTGCGCTTGCGCAGGGAATGAACCGCTTTGAAGTCTGCCTGCTCGTCTCGAAGGGCGTAAAAGCCACCCATAAAACCGGCTCGCGCTTTGAAGATTCCATTAACGATGTGCTGCAGTTCCTAGGCACCCATGATACGCCCAAGGGAGGTCTCCACCCGGCCATCCCGCAGGTGAGTTTGAAGAGCCTCAAGCCGGCTGCTTAGAATTGCCCGGAGGGCAAGAATCCACACCAAACGCAAAAGAGGGACGGCAGTTTTGCCGTCCCTCTTCTTTGATTCCGAACCGGTTGCTCAGGGGTTATCCCTTAGACAACCTGGACGTTCTCAGCCTGCCAGCCCTTGGGGCCCTTGGTCACGTTGAACTGGACCTTCTGGCCTTCCTGCAGCGAACGGAATCCGTTCGACTGAATGGCGGTGTGATGGACGAAGACATCCTCCCCGTTTTCACGGCTCAAAAATCCAAAACCCTTGGCGTCGTTGAACCACTTGACTGTGCCTGTTTCCATGTGTTGCTCCTCTGATACTGAATTACCGTCCGAATGCAATGTGGAAGTGTTGCGAGTAGGCGGTAACCGGAACAGGCAAGAACTTCAGATCGAATTCTACGATTACATATAGTGTAGCACGAATTGGCAAGCGCGGAGATGGAAATAAGTTTCTGCTCCAAAACGGGAACTTGAAGCGCACCGGTTGGTTGCGAACCGGAAAAAGCAGGAACAGCCACCCCGGCGAGCCGCCCAGAGGGCACCCGCCGCTTGCTGGGAACCCCGGCAGGAAACAGAAGGCTGGCAGGTTTGCCGCAAAGGGATGTGGACAGGGCGGGCGACAGCGTAAACTCGATTTCGGCCTGGAGAGGTGACGTTTGAGCGACGAAAGCAGCCGGGTTCTGGCCATCAATCCCGGATCGACGTCAACCAAGATCGGAGTCTACACCAGAGATGGCGCCGAGTTGGCGCGCACCATCCGGCATGGGGATGAGGAGATCGGGCGATTCCGCGGGCGTCCCATGCTGGACCGGCAGGATTATCGCGCGGAGCTTATTGAGCGCGAACTGGAAGCCGGCGGGTACTACCAGGCAGGGCTCGGCGTAGCCCGTTTTGCCGCGGTGGCCGGGCGGGGCGGAATACTGCCGCCGCTGCCATGCGGCACCTACCTGGTGGATGAGGCGATGCTGGAAGAGCTTCGCCTGGCCCGGCTGGGAGAACACGCGTCGAACCTGGGCGCCTTTCTGGCGCTTAAATTTGCCCAGGCGGCCGGGGTGAACGCGTACGTTGTGGATCCGGTGACGGTGGACGAGTGGCAGGAGTGCGCGCGCGTTACCGGTTCACCGCTTGTTCCACGCACGTGTATAGGCCATGCTCTGAATACCAAGGCCGTGGTCCGGCGCTTTGCGCGGGAGCAGGAGCGCCTCTATGAGTCGCTGCGGCTGATCGTGGTGCACATGGGCAGCGGAATCACCGTCTCGGCCCACCGGGACGGGCGCATGATCGACAGCAATGCCATCGAGGAAGGCCCTTTCGGCGCCGACCGCTCCGGGGAACTGCCGGTGCGGGCGCTGATCAAATTGTGCTTCAGCGGCAGATTCACGGAGAAAGAGCTCGACCGCCAGGTCTTCGGAGACGGCGGGCTCTACGCTTACCTGGGCACGCGGGATATCAAGGAAGTGGAGAGCCGGATCGATGCGGGAGACGCGAAGGCCGCCCAGGTCTTCGAGGCCATGGTCCATCAAATCGCTAAAGAAGCTGGCGCAATGGCGGCGGTGCTCCAGGGCAAGGTGGATGCGCTGCTGCTGACGGGCGGAATGGCTTATTCAGAGAGAGTGGTAAAGCTGCTGCGCGGATATCTGGAATGGATTGCGCCCATCACGGTCTATCCCGGCGAGGATGAATTGCAGGCGCTGGCCGAGGGCGTGTTCCGGGTGCTTGACGGGGAGGAAAAGGCGAAGAGGATGGGGGAGCTAGGAATATGGAGCAGGGAATAGGAATAAGAACTCCGGCGCCGGACGGGCAGCATTTGGTCTCCCACCCTTTCCGCCAAAAGCCGCAGAAAGGATGGGGCGCCCGGTACGCTCGGGGCTTTGGCGTTGGAACGAATGCAAAAAAGATGGCGTACGGACGCAACGGGGGGTATATTGGTCAGTAGCCGGGAAAGCAAGATGGAAATTCCGGCTACGACTTCCCCAAGCTGAGGCTCACGCTGCATATTTGTTCGTGTAGCGAACCATTCTGTAACAATCCTATTCGCCGCGCCACTACTGTGCAGACGCTTCCTTGGGAGGTCAAGTTTGAAAGGAGCCGCTTATGCGAGCAGATCGTGTTGCAGTTCGCGCCTTGTCGGCAATCGCCCGTGGGCTTTTGCTGGTCGCAGTCACTTTTCCCATAACCCCGAGGTCTCTTTTCGGCCAGGTCGAACGGATGGCCGTTAGGCAGCAAGAGCCGGCTATCACGTTCACGGCCGCCGTCCCGGCCGCACCGGCACAGGCGCAGGTGTACAGGCTTGCGCCCACCAGTGTGCCGACTGCGTTCATCAACGAAAAGCTCACCGCGGTAAAACTGCCGGCGCTAAAGCTGGAAGAGAAGACTCTTGTTTCACGCGGCAAGACCGGCCAGACGCCAAAGGATCAGGTTCGCGCCTTTGCCGATCCGGTAAGCGGGGACGTTCACTTTGTACCCAACTTGCTGGAACTGGCCACGGCGGCCAATCAGGCCAGGCAGCTGACCCCGGAGACCGCCGTTAGCGTCGCCAGGACTGCGCTTACCGACATCCGCTTTATTCCCAAGGACGTGACGGAACTGCGGGTGTCCGATGCCATCCCGGTAATGGGCGGCTCAGCCGCGCACAGCGCCGCGACAGGGGCCGTCGCGCCTAAAACGGTCATGCACATTGTGCCCGCGCTTCGATACGCGGGTGGGATGCGGGTTTATGGGCGCGGCTCCCATGCGCTGGTCTCCGTTGCCAACGATCAGTCGATCACCGGCGCGCTGCGCCGCTGGCGCACCGCTTCGCTTGGCAACAAAATCAAGCCGGAGAAGAATGCCGCACAGGTGAAGGCGGATATCGTGCGGCAGCTTACTCCATATGCCAAGAATGGCGTCCGCGCCACTGTGGACCAGATCGAACTGGCCTACTACGACGGCAACGCCAACTACCTGCAGCCGGTGTATCGCTTTGCGGCCACGCTTACGCCCGCGCAAAAGGGCGCGGCAAATACCCGCATCGCCGGCTATGTTCCGATTGGCGCCGCACTGGAGCCGATCCCCGACCTGGCCACAGCACCGAGCGGCGAAAAGCCGTCCATGTCCAGTTCGCCGGCCGCTGCCTCTGCTCGTCCTGAGATGAAGACTGAAATGGCCGGCGGCGTTGGAGGCGTCTCTTCCATCTCCGTTGGCGAGTTTGCCAACGCGGACTGGCCCAACAGCGGCGCCTATCTCGACATGGCCAACAACTTCCTCAACGGCCTGAACTTTGGCCACATATTCGCACCGGGGGAGCCGCCTTTTGTACGCACCATCTGGTGGACGGCCTATTCGTGGCAGGTGAATAGCCCCTCCTCCAAACAGTGGATGAACGCGGTCAACGTTGCCTATACCGAGCCGCATGGCGACTGGTGGCTCAACACTGCGCTGCGAAACGACGCCGACTTCTGGTATATCAACAAGATTGGCACCGGCGGCAATCCTGGGTTTGGCGCCGCCGCGGGCGGAAAGCTGGCCACCTGGGTCATCATGTCGTGCGAAGTGGTTCCCTCGGTCTATGACCTCCAGAACCAGATTGGCGGCAACGGCAATGGCGGCGCGGCTTTCACGCCGTGGTGGCCGGTCTTCCAGGGACTGCACAACGTGATCGGCTTCCGCACCGAAATGCTTTACCCGGACGATGCATTGCAGTTCGGATTCGGCGAGGACGCGGCGTTTGGCGGAGACATCAACGCAGCCTGGTTCCATGAAGTCGCTGCCGTCGACGGCAACGATGGTACTTACCAAAGCCAACACCTAAAAGGCAATCCCCAGGTTCACTGGGACCGCGCCTCGACGATAATCGACGCGCGCGACCTGGGCCAGTCGATCTACAGTGTGGGCGCGCAGACAGCGTCGTCCACTCTCTGGAACTTCTGGATGGGCAACTGATCTTTAGGCCGGTCGCGGCCGGCGGCGCCAACGCCGCCCTTCGCGATCGGCCTTTTCTCCTTTACGATACCTTGGCCAGTCAATCATCCCACCCCGAGCTGCCTGACCAACTTCTGGTGCGCGAATTATGAAGTTGGCGATGGTCAGCTTGATGGCTCGCGTACCCTGGGTCTTGCCCATTACAGCGGAGAGACCTGGGGCGCACGGCTCATATGGTGTACAAAAGTTCTGACTAAATCTTCTGCAGGTTGGCGAACTTTTCCATCAGCTTCTTCACGCCGTGCCGGGTGAAGAGGACGGTAAGTTTGGCGTCTTCGCCGTCACCTTCGCGCATGAGAATTATGCCTTCGCCGTATTTGCCGTGGCGGACGCGCTGGCCTTTTTTAAGGTTGGAGGCGCCGGTGCGTTCGGACAATTCCATTGCCGGACGGGGGAGCGAACCGGGCCTGCCGAGACCCGATTTGCCGCCGAAGAAGCGGGCGATGTTCTCAATGGATTGCGGCTGCGGCGCTTGCGTGCTTTTGCTTTTGGAACCGGCTCCGTAACTGGTTGGCAACCGCTGCGTCTCCTGGCTTTCATCTTCGTAGTTGTAATGCTTGTCGGCGAAGTCGCCGGTGTGCGCGTGCCTGCGGCCTGCGCGGTATGTATTGGGGTAGCCGGGAGTGGACCATGCCGGGGAACGACCGCCGAGGTTTTCAATCAACTGGGAAGGGACTTCTTCGAGGAAGCGGGAGGGAATGCTCATCTCCGGTGTGTCGTTGCCGTAGCGTCTCCTGTAGTGGGCGCGGGTGAGGATCAGCGAGTTCATGGCGCGAGTCATGCCCACGTAGCAGAGGCGGCGCTCTTCCTCAAGCTCATCGGGATTGGAAAGGGTGCGGGAGTGGGGGAAGAGGCCCTCCTCAAGGCCGGCGAGGAAAACCAGCGGGAATTCGAGACCCTTGGCGGCATGCAGCGTCATGAGGGTGACGCGGGCTTCGGGATCGTACTGGTCGGTGTCAGAGGCCAGGGCGGCGTGGTCGAGGAACTCCGACAGAGTTTCGCCGCGGGCTTCGGCATCGTGGGCGGCGTTGGCCAGTTCCTTCAGGTTTTCAATGCGGCTGAAGGCTTCCGGAGAGCCTTCGGTTTCCAGGGCCTTGATGTAGCCGCTGCGGTCGATGAGAAAGCGGATCAGTTCCGGGAGGGTGGCGGCGTCGCCGGGGGCGCGAAATGCCGGCTTCCCTTCCGATTCTTTTTCTGGTTTTGGTTGAGACTCCTGATTGACCGTCTGTTTCGGCATGGTGAGGAAGGGGCGTTTGGGCTGAACGGCAAAGGGCGAAACGCTGCTGGAGTGGGGAAGCCGGAACTGGTCCTCGCTTTCTCCATTTGGGTTGGCGGATGGGGCTGAACCGGCGCCAAACTCGAAGCCGGTGCCAGCGTCCCCGGATTCCGAGCCGGCGGCTACGTCGGCGGAGAGCTTGCCGGCGAAGTCGGGGTCCATCATGGCCTGGGCGTCGAGGATGAGCTGGCGGAAAGACTCGATGGCCATAAGGGCGCGGGTGGGGATGAGGCGATTGGCAAGGGCGGCGGCGATGGCGTCCCAGGTGGAACTGCCGGTTTCAAGAGCCATCCGTTCCAGAGTTTCCAGGGTAGTTTTGCCGATGCCGCGGGCCGGAGTGTTGATGACCCGCTGCAGGGCCATGGAGTCGTGGGGGTTGCTGACCAGGCGCAGGTAGCCGAGCAGATCCTTGATTTCGGCGCGTTCATAGAAGCTGAAGCCGCCGACCATGGTGTAGGAGATGTTGTAGCGGCGCAGCGCCTCCTCCACCAGGCGGGACTGCGAGTTGGTGCGGTAGAGCACTGCCGCTCTGCGGTCTTGCGTTTCGGACGAGGTTGATGCACTGAGGAACTGCTGGATGCGGTCGGCGATGAAGAGGGCTTCGTTTTCGCCGTCAGGGGCCTCGTAGTAGCCGATCAGGGAGCCGCCCTGGCGGTCGGTCCACAGCTTCTTGCCCTTGCGGCGGATATTGTTTTGGACCACGGCGCCGGCGGCTTCCAAAATAACCTGAGTGGAGCGGTAGTTTTGCTCCAGCCGAACGATGCGGGCGTTGGGAAAGTCCTTTTCGAACTCGAGGATGTTGCGGATATCGGCGCCGCGCCAGGAGTAGATGCTCTGGTCCTCGTCGCCGACGGCGCAGACGTTTTTTCGCTCGCCGGCCAGCAGCTTCATCAGCTCATACTGGGGGCGATTGGTGTCCTGGTACTCGTCGACGAGCAGGTAACGGTAGCGGCGCTGGTAGCGCTCACGGGCTTCAGTGGAGACTTTGAGCAGGCGGACGGCTTCCAGCAGCAGGTCGTCGAAGTCCAGTGCATTGCACTTGCGCAACTCGGCGCGATAGCCCTGGTAGATGTGGGCGATGCGTTCGCTGTTGGGATCCTTGGAGTCGAGGTAGTACTCCTGCGGATCGATCATGTGATTCTTGGCCCAGCTGATGCGGCCGAGGACCGCGCGAGGGGTGAGCTGCTTGGTATCCAGGCCCATGCGGCGCATGACCTGCTTGACGATCCCTTGCTGGTCGTTTTCGTCGTAGATGGCGAAGGAGCGGGTGAGGCCTTCATTTCCAACTTTGAGGGCTTCGATGTCGCGGCGCAGGATGCGCACGCAAAAAGAGTGGAAGGTGGAGATGAGGGGCTTGGCCAGCGACGAGTGGCCGAGCAGGCGGTCTACGCGTTCGGCCATCTCGCTGGCGGCCTTGTTGGTGAAGGTGACGGCCAGGATGGAGTCGGGCGCGACACCTTTTTCACAGATGAGCCAGGCGATGCGGCTGGTGATGACGCGGGTTTTGCCCGAGCCGGCTCCGGCCAGGATGAGCAGGGGGCCCTCGGTGGCCTCGACGGCGGCGCGCTGTTCGGGATTCAGATTGGAGAGCTGCGGCGGCACGGCGTGAGTCCAGGCGGGAAGGATCCTTAATCCAGTGTACCGTTGTGGAGGGATGGACGTACCTTGTGCGGAGATAGGTTTCTCAGGCGACGCGTTATCCTGAAGACACAATGACGCCATCCCATCAACCACAACGCCGCGTGGCCGTTTACTGCGGATCGGCCGATGGAAACAACCCCGCATATCTGGCCGAGGCGCGGGCGCTGGGCGAAGCCATTGCCGCGGCCGGGCTGGGGATGGTGTATGGCGGGGCCTGTGTGGGGCTGATGGGCGCGGTGGCCGATGCGGCGCTCAAGGGCGGCGCGGAAGTGATCGGCGTTCTGCCCGATGTGCTGGCCGGAAAAGAGATTGCGCACGCCGGGCTGACCTCGCTCGAACTGGTTCCCAGCATGCACGAGCGCAAGGCGCGCATGGAGGAGCTGGCGGATGCGTTTCTGGTGCTGCCGGGCGGCTACGGAACGCTGGAGGAGATGCTGGAGGCTGTGACCTGGGCGCAACTTGGGCTGCATGCCAAACCCTGCATCCTGATCAATACGGCCAGGTACTGGGACGGGCTGCTGGCTTTTCTGGATTCCGCGGTCGCGGCGGGCTTCCTGAAGGCGAAAAATCGGAAGCTGCTGCAGGTGGTTGCCACCGCGAATGAGGCCGTTGGGTTGGTGGTCAGGATCTGAAATTTGGCCTCAGAATCTAGCCAGAGCGCTTCCGCACACTGGCCAATTTCAGGCACGCTTGCCCCGGCCGACTTAATGAGCGACTTGGCCTGCCAGAGACAGTTGACGGTTTCGCCCATGGGAATCGCAAACCCTGTCGTAGCCGGTTGCGATTCGCATTACGCAGAACCGGTCACTTTCAAGATCCCCATGCCGATCGCCTTGCTGATCACAATTACAACAACGGCAACTACAGCATGCTTCCAGATTTCGGACCATAAGGAGACACGCCGCGCTCGGGCAAGTGAATAGCACAATGCTGAGAGCAAACAAAAGCCCCAAATGACGCTCAGACGGACGGCCGTCAATCGTGGGAATAATACCAATATTAGGACGAAGGTGAGAGACAAGGCAAACCTGGCGATGAAATTCAGGGCGGTCGTGCGCAATGCTTCGCG
>JBEKNO010000039.1:0-16951 GCA_049522735.1 Occallatibacter sp. | reverse complement strand
GTTATTGATTCTTATGGCAATTAATCAGATTTTCAGACACGACTAACTACACATGCAGGGAATAACCTCGCCGGTACCACCGTGGCTCTCTTGGTACATTCCGTTCATGCGATTGCCCTGGGGGAAAGACAGGAGTCAGGGAGTAGGGAATAGAAAGGCGACGGACTGGCAACTCAGCAAGATAGTGGCTCTGAGAGTGGATTGATCTTTTTCAGTGGTATCGACCGGCTATTCCCTACTCCCTATTCCCCGCTCTTCCATAAACGACCGCAGAATCAGCGTAGCCGCCACCTGATCGACCACGCGGCGGTGTTTCTGGCGGGCGTGGCCGGCCTCATACAGAATCTGGTGGGCCTCGCGGGTGGTCAGCCGCTCATCCCACAAGTGGATTGGCAAACCGGTCAGATCGCCCAATGCGGCGGCGAATTTCCGAGTCTTTTCAGCCTGCGCGCTCGGCTCTCCAGACAGGTGCGCGGGATTCCCCACCACAATGCCCGCCACGCTGAACCGCCGCGCCAGCCGCGCCAGCGAGCGCAGATCATCTCTCTGGTTGCGCCGCCGCTCCAGCGTCAGCACCGGCTGCGCCGTCAGCCCCAGTTCGTCCGACACAGCCACCCCGATGCGGCGATTGCCGACATCGAGACCGAGATAGCGGGGATGGGTTTCCAGCTTTAGCTCCTGGCCTCCAGCATAGAGCCTCTTCTCAGGCGCGAGCCTGGTTCAGAGCCAGCAACCGGCCCAGCAGCTCCTCGTCCGGCAGCCCCTCCGGCCAGCCGTAGGCCGCAAAGACTGCTTCGTCCAGCTTGCGATGGGCGTTCTCCAGCCACTTTGGGGGCTTGTTGTATAGATTGGTCAGGGTCAGCTTGGGCAACTCTTCCGGTGAGGCGCCGGGCGGATTCAGCCAGCGGTCGCGCTCTTCGACCAGCTTCCGAGCAGCTTCGGCAATGGCTTTCACCAGCGGCGAATCCTGCGGCTCCCGGCCCGGCGGCCAGGGGAAGGGAAAGGTCTCGAAGGTCGAGGTGGGAGTATAGCGGAAACCGCTCTCCACCTCGCGCAGTTGTGTTCCTTGCGCCCGCGCCCAAACCTCGTGTGCGCAGGAGTGCAGTACGCCGAAGAAGTAATCGTCGGAGCGGGCGATAGCGAAAGTCGCCGAGTCGGGCACGGTTTCAGTTCCCAGCCACGCGAAAAGACGATGCTTTGAGACACGAGGCGTAATGATGTAACGGTTGAGCTTGGCCAGCGCCGCTCTTAGTTCGGGGCGAGGTCTTCCGTGCAACCATCGCGGTTTATCACCAAGATCACGGTTATCGGATTTGCGCTCGGCATACACGTGCTCCCGCAGATATTCAAACGGCATCTCATAGAGCGCGGCCTCTTCCTCCAGCATATCCACGCCGAAGTCAATGATGTACATCCCGCGCGGACGGCGGGTGATATCGAGGGCATTGACCCAGGGGCGCACCACGTCGGAGTTTGGCCGCCCGTTGGGATTGAGCGGCGCGGCCAGCATCTTCCGCGCCGTTTCCGGATCGAGATCGAAGGCTCCGACCTTGGTCGTGCCCATGAAGCAGAGTCCGGCGTTCTCGGCCAGCAGCCGCGCGCGTGTAGCATCGACGCCGGAGGTGAGGTCGGGGTTGATAGCGTCCACAACAGCGCCGTTCAGCGTACGCTCCGCCTCATCGCCGCCGTCGAAACCCACGATGGAGATGTGTACCGCCGCGCCCTCGTTGATCCAGTTGCGGTCGCTCCACGCCATGAAGATATTGCCGGTTTCGGCGATGCGTTTGAGCACCTCCCGGTTTGCTCCGCCGCGAATGCCTTGAGTGGCCACCAACCCCACGGCGCGCGCCTGCTTGCGCTCGACCATCGCCCGCGCCTTCTCAAACCAGTAGGTCACAAGATCGGCCTCGGCGGGAACGCGGTCCTGGTAGAGCTTGAGCAGGCTGTCCACGTATGTGTCGCCGAGGTTGCGACGCAGCAGCTTTCCGCCCAGGAAGGGCGGATTACTGACGATAAAGTCTGCCTTGGGCCAGGCAGGCTCGCTGGGATTGCCTTCGCTGTCCAGCTTCGGGTTGCCTTGGGCATCGAGCTCAAGAATCGCGTCGCGGTGCTGGATATTGTCGAGCACTTTCAGAATCGGCTCTTCATCCTCGCCCATGGCGTTGTCCTTGCGCCATTGCAGGTAGCCGATCCAGACTACGACCGAGGCCAGTTCATGCGCGTAGACGTTGGTCTCAATGCCGTAAAGCTGGGCGGGGCCGACTTTGCAGGGAAGGAAGGTGGGCAAGTGGCAATCGGCGGCAAAGACCCGCGCCTCTTTCCATAGATCCAGCAGCAACCACAGCGCCATGTAGAGGAAATTGCCGCTGCCGCAGGCTGGATCGAGAATGCGGACGTGAGCGAGCTCTTCCATCCAGCCAAGCACTTTATCTTCTAATTGAACGCGCAGCTTGGCGCGAGTACCGCTGCTGGCCGTCTCCATGGCCGCGGCAATCTCTTCGGCGCCGGCTTTGACCTCCTCCCAGCGCCGCCGCAGCGGGGCCATCACCACCGGCTCCAGGATCAGCAGTATGTCTTCGCGGCTGGTGTAGTGGGCGTCGAGTTGGGCGCGCTTGCCCTCGTCGAGAATGCGCTCGAAGAGGGTGCCGAAGATGGCCGGCTCCACGCGTCCCCAATCCAACTGCGCGGCATCCCGAAGAATGCTCATATCTTCAGGGGTCAGGTCGAAGACCGTGTCGTCGTCCGCGCGGAAGAGGCCGCCGTTGAAGTGGCGGATGCTGATCAGACCGAAGCTGTCGTCTCCAACCGCCATGGCATGGAAGAGATTCTTGAGCTTGCGAACGAATTTTCGCGGCTCCTGGCGATCCGCCTCGATCATTTTGCGGAAGGCATTGTCCGGCAACAGGCCGACACTATCGGCGAAGAGGCAAAACAGCAGGCGCATGACAAAGCGAGCCAAGGCCTCTTGATCGACTCCCGGCTTGCGCAGGTTAGGGATCAGCTTGGTGAATTCCTCCGCCGCCCTTTCCGTGACGCGAACTTCCAGCGCGCCGGGCATGAGCTTCTCCGGCTCCTGGAATACGGCGCGCAGAATGTCGAGCGCGGAGAGGTCCGAGCCGGGGATGGGCGCGGGTTGCATCAGGTCGTCCAGCGTGAACTTGTAGACCAGCGGCGGGGTGTTGGTGAAGTTGCTATGAACCTCGAAATGCTCAAAATCGCAGACGACCAACAGGGGAGGATTGTCGAGGTCCGCGCTGTAATTGAACAGTTGTCGATAGGCCTCTTTGAGGTCTTTGTGCTTTCCCTTGTACTCCCAGCCGAAAAAGCCGCGCTTCCACACGTCCGCAAAGCCCTTGTCGTCGCCGCCGGTTTTGTTTACGTGCTTTTCAAAGGCGTAGTCGTGGCCCGTGGGATCGGCGGCGGCCGGATGCGGCTCGTTGAGAATTTCGCACAGGTCGATGAAATGCGACTGCGAGCCGGCGCGTTCGGTCAACTCGCTGTCTTTCCAGCGTCGAATGAACTCAGGCAGGCTCAGGACCATGGCGTATCCCAAGTTTACAGCGGGCATCGGCTGAAAAGCGCGGGAAAAGCAAGCGCGGAGAGAACGAAAGAGACGCCGAAGTTACTAGAGGCGCCTAACCTTTTACTTTGAGAGTGGCCTGTTCTTCGCTTTCTTCGCTCAGGAGGGCCACAATTCCAGTGCTGGGCATCGCATCGGTCAACCCTGAAAATGCAATGCCCGCGCGGCGCTCTCCCCCGCTACAATCAAAGGTAGAGAATCCTCACGGGGATTCTCAGGTCTTTAACGAATGAAGGGTCGATAGCACTGGAATGGCGCCCCGCAGACGGAAGAGCAGGAAAAAGAAGCGTTCTGGCGCGGCGGGAGTCTTCCTGGCGGCCTTTCTTTTCTTGCTTTTAGCGGCCGGCGCCGGAGCTTGGCTGGTGATGACGCCCTTCGGGCCGGAGACGGAGACCTTTGTCGAGGTGGCGCCGGGCTCTTCCACGGCGCGCATCGGCCAGCAACTGGAGGCGGCGGGCGTGGTGCGCAGCCGCTATGCCTTCGACCTGATGCGCTGGGCGCAGCGGGGAACGCTGCGAGCCGGCGAGTACCGCTTCGATCATCCGGCCCCGGTGGCCGAGATCTATGAGCGCATCGCGCGCGGAGATGTTTTTACCAGGGCCGTGACCATTCCGGAGGGCTCCAGCGTCTTCGATATTGCCGCCCGGCTGGAGCAGGCGGGGTTTATCGCGCAACAGGATTTTCTGGATGCGGCAGTGAATCAGGCGGGACTGGTGGCCGATCTGGACCCCGGGGCGAAGAGCCTGGAGGGTTATCTGTTTCCAGACACCTACCATTTCCCCCGCAAGTTCGGCGCGGACCAGATTTGCGCGGCCATGGTCAGGCGCTTCCGTGCCGTGGCCGGACAAATTGGATTGGTGGGATTGAAGGAGAACGTGCATCGAGTGGTGACCATGGCTTCGTTGATCGAGCGGGAGACGGCGGTGGACGCGGAGCGGCCCTTGGTGGCCAGCGTCTTTCAGAACCGCCTGGCCAGGCACATGCCGCTGATGACCGATCCCGCCGTGATCTACGGGCTGGAGCTGCAGGGCCGCTGGCGCAGCGCGATCCACCAGTCCGACCTGAGCCGCAACACTCCCTACAACACGTATCTGCATACCGGCCTGCCGCCGGGGCCGGTGGCCAACCCGGGCGTGAAGTCGCTGCGGGCGGCCATGGAGCCCGCACAGACGGATTACCTGTACTTTGTCGCCGCCGGAGCCAATCCCCAGGGACGGTCGCTGTTTTCCCGTACTCTGGATGAGCAGAACCGCAACGTAGCCGGCTACCGTCACGTCGTGAAGAAGGCAGGTGGCCGGTGAAAGCAAGCCGTCTTCCGGCATCCCTCGCAGCCCTGTTTCTTCCCCTGCTGCTTTCGGGTTGCTTCATGCTCTCAACTACGCGCAGGCTGCCCGTGCCCAAGGCCCCGCTGGTCATGCAGTCCATCGCGCCGGAGGGCTTGGTTACGCGGCTCAACCAGCGCTGGGAGGCGCTCGAGAGCCTGAACGCCACCGTGGATATACAGGCCAGCGTGCTCAAAAGCAAAGAAGGCGTGGCCAGGGACTACACCACCATCCGCGGAATCATCCTGATGCGCAAGCCGGAGATGCTGCGCGTATTTGGGCGGGTTCCGGTGATCGGCACGCGGGCCTTCGATATGGTGAGCGACGGCAAGAACTTCACCCTCTACATTCCCTCCAAGAACAAGGCCGTGACGGGCGCCAACTCATTGGAGAAAAAGTCGCCAAACCGGATGGAGAACATGCGGCCGGGGTTCTTTTTCGATGCCATGGTGGTACGGGGGCTGGAGCCGGACGATTATTACTCGGTGACAGCGGATACCGAAACGGTGGAGGATGCGGCCAAGAAGCACCTCTACTCGGTGCCGGAATACGTACTGAGCATCACGCGCCGCGAACTGGGAAGCCAGAAGGAGACACCGGTGCGCGTGGTAACCTTTAGTCGCGACAATCTCCTTCCTTATCAACAGGATATTTACGACAAAGAGGGCAACCTGGAGACCCAGGTCTTTTATGCGGACTACCGGGAATTCGAGCCCGGCCTCTACCCTTCCACGATCACCATCAAGCGCCCGCTGGAGGAGTACCAGATCGTTCTCAAGGTGGAGAGCGTAAAAGAAAACCAGCAACTCACCGACGACCAGTTTGTGGTGAAGATCCCCGAGGGGACCGAAACGCAGAAGCTGGAATAGCGCAGCCGGCGGGTCGGCCCCGTGCCTATCTTTGCCCATCAGCACATCTGTTTCCTCAGTCGGAGAGCCCTCACTCCTTGTGCGAAGCTTCTCCGTGCATCAGCACCCGGTAGCGGCGGGCGTACTCGGCTTTGTACTCCCGCACGGCGCGGTCGTAACTCATGACCGGAATGTTGGGCTGGAGGGTCCAGCGCAGGCGAATCTCTTTTGCGGCAACTGAGACCGCCAACGTCCCGCCGGCAGACTGCGCCGGCGCGCCGCCAACAGTTGCGCTCTGCAACTCGACGAACCAGGGCAGATGGACGACGATCTGGAGGGACGGCGCGGTGAAGCCGGGGTTGAGATGCAGCACGGCCTGGCCGTCTGCCGACTGCGTAAGGGTGAAGACGATAGGGCCGAAGTTAGTGGGAGGCAGGCGGCGGAGACGATCAGGAGGGGCAGGACGCCCAATGGAACAAGGGACTCAGGGATGTTTTACATAGCAGGAGAAGCGTACATCATTTGGGCGGGGAGTGAGGCAGCATCGAAATCCCACCCTGGCTTCGTGTAGATCGTTATAGGCCGGATCAGTATTTGTTAAGAAATTTAAAGAATCTGCGCACGACGAAAAGTTTTCAAGCTGTGCTAGTATCCCGGCAAGCACAGACAAAATAATTTCTGAGGAATCCGGCATGGAAACCACCCTCCGCCCCCTCTCGCTCGGCGAAATACTGGACCGCACGGCGCAGCTTTACCGCACCAACTTTATTTTGTTTGCGGGAATATTTGCCGTGTATTGCGGCGTGGCGCTGGTGATGAACCTGCTGCTGATCGGCCTGCAAGAGCTGCTGAAAACGATGCACACAACGGCGCTGGCATGGGTCACCCTGGCCGCCACCGGTATTGAATTGCTGATTCTTTTTCTGCTCTTCGGGGCGGCGGTGGCCGCCATCTGCCGGGCCGTGGCCTGGGTCCACCTGGGCGAGCCGGCCACCATCCGCGGGGCATATTCGAGCATCCTGCCGCGGCTGGGCCGTTACCTGTGGCTGATGACTATCACCGCGTTTGTGGTATGGACGCCGATGGTGCTGCTTTACGGGGCCTATTTCGGGATTTTGGGTTTCTACGGGAAGGGCTTCGGAGCCCGGGCCGACGCAGCGTCGCAGCAGGCCGCCCTGGCCAACCCGCATACCATGGCGATCGTCGGCGTGGCCTCGGTGGTTTTCATTCTGCTGCTCATCCCCGTAGGCGCTTACACCATTCTGATGGGCCTGCGCTATGCCCTGGCTTTGCCGGCCTGCGTGGTGGAGAATCTGAAGGCTTTCCATGCTCTTCGCCGCAGCATCGACCTGAGCAAGGGAGCGCGGGGGCGCATCTTTGTTCTGGGACTGCTGATCGGCGCCATTAAAATCGGGCTGGTCCTGATCACGCAGATCTTCGTTGTGATTGCGGTCGTCAGGAACCACGGCCAACTGGGACCGGGCCTGACCGCGATTTCGCAGATTATCGCCTTCTTTACCAACACCTTCCTGGGACCGATCTACGCCACCGGAATTACGCTCTTCTACTATGACCAGCGGGTGCGCAAGGAAGGGTTCGACATCGAGTGGATGATGCAGGCCGCGGGGCTGACCGTGCCCGCGCCGGAGCCGCCGGCGGCTGCTTTTGAACCGCCTCCGCCCGCACCGCGGGAGCCAGGGAGCGGGCATGAATGAGACCCCGCGCCCGTTGAGCCTGGGCGAGATACTGGACCGCACGGTTCAGATCTACCGTTCGCGCTTCCTGGTCTTTTTCGGCATTGCGCTCATTCCAACCGCGGTGGTGCTGGTCTTCGCGGCCGCCTGCTTTCTCTTTATCGCGTGGGCGGGTTCCGGCGAGGCAGCTTCTGCTGACCCGGCGCTGGTTGGCATCCTGGCAGTAGCGGTGATTGCCGCCGCGTTGCTGGTGGCCATGCCGGTGCTTATCGCGGTGACCGCGCTGGGCACGGCGGCCATGAACCACGCCGTAGCCCGCGCCTGGCTGGACGAAAAGATCACCATCCGCGACGCCTGGAAGGGCGCCTGGCGGCGCGGATGGAACTACATCGGACTCTTTCTTCTTCAGACCCTCATCGTCTGGGTAGCTCCGTTTGGTTTGTTGCTTGTAGTGCAGATCGTCGTCGCGGGCGCGGTTGCCCTGGCGCAAACGGCCGGCATGGGCGGCGTCGCCGGCGGCGCGCTCTTCGGCCTGCTCATAATCCTCTTCGCGGTCGCTCTGGTGGGCTACTGCATCTGGATGCTGCTGCGGCTCTCCATGGCCTTCCCCGCCTGCGTGGTGGAGCGGATTGGCGCCACGGACGCGCTCAAACGCAGTTTCTCGCTCAGCAACGGGACCAAAGGGCGCATCTTTCTGCTTTACCTGCTGGGAACGGCGCTCAACTACCTGCTTTCCATGGTGATCGCCGTGCCGTTGATCATCGTAATCGCCCTGCTGCCCGGCGCCAGCAACCCGCAACATGCGCAAAACGCGGGCATGGTGATGCTGTTCGTCATGTACGGCGCCGGCTTTGCCGTCCAGGCGCTCACCAGGCCGGTTTACGGCATCGCGCTCATGCTGTTCTACTACGACCAGCGCATCCGCCTGGAAGGTTACGATATCGAGTGGATGATGCAGCGGGCCGGCCTGGTGGTTCCGCCTCCGCCGCAGCCTGAAGCCGCGCCGTGGCTGCCGGCGGTTCCACGGCAGGCGCCTGAGGTTGAACTGCCGCAAGCGGGTGAACTACTGCAACCCGCAACACCACCTCAGGCAAAATCAAAGGAGTCCCTATGAGCCAATCCGCATCTCCCGCGCCCTTTGGACCGGCGCCCAACTTCCCCATGACCTTCGGCCAGATTCTGGACCGCACTTACCGGCTGATGCGCACGCACTTCATACTGCTGGTGGGCATTGCGGCCATCCCCTCCACTCTGCTCTTCCTGTTTATCGGGTTGCTGGAGACGGTCATCTGGATTCCGATGATCCAGCAATGGCCCAAACAGCCCTCTCCCGACGCCATGCAACGCTATTTCACGCCGGCGGTCTTTATCCCCGCGTTTGTCGTCTTCTCTTTGTTGAGCCTCGTCATCTTCTCGGTCTATCTGGCGGCGGCAAGCTATGCCTCCACGCAGGCAGACTCAGGCGTCAAGGTCACCATTCGCGAGGCTTACGCGCTGGCTTGCCGGCGCTTTGGCCGTTACCTCTGGCTGATGGTTCTGGTCTACCTGTACATATATGTTCCGATTGCCGCGGCGGCGGCATTGATCGGCCTGGCAGTCCTGCTGCTGCACTATGTGGGAGGGGTGGGCGCGGGCCCCGTCAGCATGTTTTTCCTGGTTCTTCTTCTGGTTCTGCTGTATCTGGGAATCCTGGTCTATTCCATCCTCATTATGCTGCGCTTCTCCCTGGCTTACCCGGCCAGCGTGGTGGAGAAGCTATCCGCATGGGCCTCGCTGCAGCGCAGCGCGAAGCTCACGCAAGGGGCAAGGGGCCGCATCTTTCTGGTCGTGCTGGTTATCTATGCCATCCTTTATGCCTCCGTTCTGCTTATCGAAGTCGTGGCCATGTTGTTCGCTGTGATTGGCGTCGTTGGCGCGATAGCGCTGCACGCTCATCTGTCGCCCCCATGGAGTTATATAGGGGCGGGCTTGCTCGGGATTTGCGCCTTCGTGGTCATGGTTCTCTTCACGTCACTGATCTATGCCGCTCTGATGGCGGCGCTTGCGGTGCTCTACCACGACCAGCGCCTGCGCAAGAACGGCCCCTTGCCTCCGCCTGCGCCAGCCGCAGGGATGGCGTGAAGGCGGCCGGGCGTATACTGGCGCGTGGCCGGGAAAGCACCATTACAACCCTGGATTCATTCCGGTTCGCCTGGAGGACCGATGACCTCTCTACGCGCAACTCTGCTCTGCCTGCTCGCGTTTTATGCCGCTGTAACTGCGTCCGCTCAAAGTAATGACGCGGCTTTGTTGAAAGTAACTTCGCCCAATGGCCAGATCACGTTTCTGCTCTTCAATGCCGCGCCGGCGAAGCACCCGGAGCGCTCCTCCTGGGAGACGCCGCCCCCGGACGACTTGCGCTACGCGGTGGAGTTCCACGGCCGGCGGTTGATCGATAAGTCGAAACTGGGCCTGGTAATTGCCGGGCAGCCCGCGCTGGGCCCGGGCATGCGCTCGACGGGCGCGCAAACCGGGAGCGTGGATGAGAGTTACACCATCCCCGTTGGCAAGACCAGCACCGTGCGCAACCACTATAACTCTCTCCGCGTTGATTTTGAGGATCCGGCCGGGCGTAAGTTAACCGTCGAGGCGCGCGTCTTCGACGATGGAGTGGGATTCAGGTATCTTGTGCCGGAGCAGCCGGCTTTCAAGTCGGTTCGCATCGCCCACGAGATGACCGAATTCAGCTTTGTGAAAGATGCCACCACTTATCCGCTGATTCTGGACGGGTTTCAATCCGCGTGGGAGGACGAATATCAACAGCGTCTGGTGAACGGATTGCATAACGATTGGCTGATCGGGCTGCCGCTGCTGGCTGAAGAGCCGGGCATCGGCTGGGTGGCTATAACCGAAGCTGACATCGATCACTACGCGGGCATGTACCTGCGCAGGGGCGACGGACACTACAACGTGCGGGCGGAGTTATCGCCGCGCGTGGATGAGCCGGAGATCGCAGTGGAGACGGCGGCGCCGTTTTCGAGTCCCTGGCGCGTGCTGATGATTGCCGATGAGCCGGGACGCCTCATCGAGTCCAACATTGTTTTGAATCTGAATCCGCCCTCCAGGATCGCGGACACATCGTGGATTCGCGCCGGCAAGTCGGCCTGGGATTGGTGGTCCGGCGAGGCGGCGCCCGGCGTGAGCTTCAAGACCGGCATGAACACCGCGACCATGAAGCACTACATCGATTTTGCGTCGGAGTCGGGATTTCCTTACATGCTGGTCGACGCGGGTTGGGCGTTCGCTGATTACAAAAGCCCGGACGACTACGCGGCACTGGCCGATATTACCCGCACGTCGCCGGAGATCGACATGCCGGAGTTATTGCGCTATGCAAAAGAGAAGAATGTCCGGCTGTGGCTCTGGTCGCATTGGACCTCGGTGGATAAATATATGGACCAGGCCTTTCCCATGTTTGAGAAGTGGGGCATCGCCGGGGTCAAGATCGACTTCATGAACCGTGACGATCAGTGGATGGTGGACTTCTATCATCGCGTGGTTGAAGCCGCTGCCGCGCATCATCTGATGATCGATTTCCACGGCGCTTACAAGCCGGATGGACTGCGCCGCACTTATCCGAACTTAATAACTCGCGAAGGCGTGATGGGCAAGGAGTATCTGAAGTGGAGCGCCCGCACCGCTCCCACGCATAACACCACGCTGCCCTTCACCCGCATGTTGGCCGGTCCCATGGATTACACCCCCGGCGCCTTCGGCAACAGCAACCGTGAAAACTTTGTGGCCCGGCAATTCATGCCCATGGGGCTGGGAACACGCGCCCACGAGCTGGCGTTGTTCGTGGTCTTCGAGAGCCCCTTCGAGATGGTGGCCGACTACCCGGAGCGCTACCAGGGGCAAAAGGAGTTCGACTTTATCAAGCGGGTTCCGTCCACCTGGGATGAGGTGCGGGTGATCGGCGGCAGGCCGATGGAAAACATCACTCTGGCGCGGCGCAGCGGCAGGGACTGGTATGTGGGCTCGCTGACTAATTGGGATGAGCGCACGGTGAAGGTTCCGCTGAGCTTTCTCGGTGACGGCGAGTACGTAGCCGAGATCTACGCCGACGCGCCCGACGCCGCCCAGGAGGCGACGCACACCACCTTCTCGAAACAGCCCGTGGATCGAACAACAGTGCTCGATGTGCACATGGTTTCAGGCGGCGGCAACGCAATCTGGATTCATCCGGCCGGGACGCCTTGAGGACGAAGGAGCATCGGCAACTACGCCTTCCCGGCAGGCCCGTCGAATGCTCTACTATCATCAGCGCATGCGCCTGCAGGGGTGCCAAATCGACGGGATGATGGATGCCGCTCAAATGAACGCGCAGGAGGTCAGGGCGTGACGGCCCGGTCTCTATTCGCAGGCGCTGCATTGGCCGCATTTCTGGCCGCCGCGCCGACGCGCGCCTCCGGACCGATCCCTGAATTACCCGCTCCGGCAGCGGGCCGCTGGCATGATGCCTCGCTGGACGAGTACCGCAAGCATCTGCAGGACCTGGCGGCCCTGGTGGAAGCCTGCGCCAAAGCGCGCGACGCCAGGATCTGCGACCCCGCATTGGTGGGAGCGGACGACCGGGTTCAGGCGGGGGAAAGCGGCAGCGCGGAGCGGCGGCCGGTGCGCTACGGCTGGCTGCGTGTGCTGCTGGCAAAGGCCCAGGAGAAAGACAAAGACTTCGGCAAACCCGAGTCCAGGGCCGCCGCGAACGGCGCGCCATCCGAGGAAAGCGCTCTGCCGCCTCCGCCGACCACGACAGAGCTGTTGCAAGCCGCCGGGACGCGCCTGGCCCAAGACCTGGCCCAGACCAATGCCGCAACGACAGCCGCGCCCGCCCATGCGCAGGAGCGCGAGGCCATGAAGCAGGTGCTGGCGGGGCGCGACTTCCGCCACCTGGAAGAACCCTCGGCGCGGGATACGCTTCTGGAAAAGCTGGGCAACTGGCTCAACAAGCTCTTCGAGAGCGCCGCGCAATTCAGAGCCCGCGGGGCGTGGGTGGGCCTCGTGATCTATTGGGGATTCATTCTGGCCGTCTGCCTGGGGCTGGCGTGGGGACTGATACAACTGGAACGCCGCTGGCGCAACCGGCCTGCGCCGGAGAGCGGCGGTCCGGCCGCCGCCGTTTCGGCCCGCGAGTGGCAGCTCTACCTCGAGGATGCGCGCCGGGCCGCCGCCGCCGGCCAGTGGCGCGAGGCCATCCATTTTGTTTATTGGGCCGCCATCTCACGCCTCGAATCCCGAAGGCTGTGGCCGGCCGACCGCGCCCGCACTCCGCGCGAGTATCTGGCGCTGGTGGCGCCGGAAGACCCGCGCCGGCCCGTACTGGCCACGCTCACAGGCAGCTTTGAGCGCACCTGGTACGGCGGGCGGGCAGCGGCTGAGAGCGACTACCGCAAGGCCGAGCAACTGGCGGCGGCGCTGATCTCGGGAAGCACGGCTTCAGCCATTCGCATTGAGGGAGGCGCGGCGCAATGAACTTCCTCTCCTCGCTGGACGCCAAAGATCGCCGCCTGCTGCTGTGGAGCCTGGGCACTGGATTGACGCTGGCGGTGCTGACCGGCTTTCTGCTGCCCAATGGGAACAGCAACGACAATCCCCTCCCCTCGACTTATCTTTCCGGCCGGCACGGCGCCCGCGCGGCCTATGAGACGCTGCTTCGCTCCAATTATCCGATTGAGCGCTGGGAGCGGCCGCTCAGCGAGCTGGCCGCCACGGCGGGACCGGAGACGGTGGTGATCTTCGCAGAACCCTTCACCCGCGAAAGCGAGGACATCAAGGCGGTGCGCGCGATTCTGGAGCGCGGGGGCCGGGTGCTCGCCACCGGATACGGGGGCGGATTCATTTTGCCCGGCGCGGCCAGCGAGATGCCCAAGGCCTTCGCCTTTGCCGCCTGCAGGCTGGAGCCGGAGGGGCTCGATCCTCTCTCCTATTCGGGCGAGGCATGGATGATTCCTGAAGCCGCATGGGCTGTGGGCAATCCGGCGCACCGCGTGGAGTACAGTTGCGCAGGGCAACCGGCGGTGGTGGAGTACGGCTGGGGCAAAGGGCGCGCGGTATGGTGGGCCAACTCCACGCCGCTCGAAAACGGCTCTATCGCGCGCGCCCACGATCTGGACCTGTTTTTGAATTCGCTGGGGCCGCGCGAGGGCCACCGCTTCTACTGGGACGAGTCGCTGCACGGAGAGATTCGCTCCATCTGGAGTTACGCTGCCGGGCCGGCGCTGAATATGCTGTGGATCGGCCTGGCGGTTCTGGGTCTGCTGGTGGTGCTCAGCTTCAGCCGGCGCAGCGGGCCGGTGCGCGACCTGCCGCCGCCGCCGCGGGCCACGCCCATTGAGTTTCTTGAGGCTCTGGGGTCGCTCTACCGAAACGCAGGCGCCGCGTCTACGGCAGTATCGATTGCATGGGAGCGCTTCAGGCGGCATACATTGCAGCTTTGCGGCCTGCGCGGCTGCAAGATGGGCGCGGCGGAGTTGGCCGGCGCCATTCGCAGCCGCTTTCCGCAGGCCGACGCCAGCCTCGAATCCGACCTGGCCGCCTGCGAAGAGGCCGCGTGGGGCGAGACAATCAATCCAGGCGAGGCGCTCAAGCTGGTCCGGAAGCTGTATGCGTACCAGGAAAAACTGATGGCCGCGGCAAAACAAGGCGGGCCAAGCACGAAATACGAAGACATTGATTTCAAACCGCAGGAAAGGGCTTCATGAGCCAGGAAAACAAACAAGAACTAAACCAAAACGCAAAAGGTGCGGAGCACCTGCGCGCGACCAACCAACTCATCGCCCACGCTTGTCGAGAGCTGGGGCGGGTGATCGCCGGCCAGGAAAAGGTGATCGAGGAGGTACTGATCGCCGTTCTGTGCCAGGGCCATGCGCTGCTGGAAGGCGTGCCGGGCATTGCCAAAACGCTGATTGTGAAGGCGCTGGGCCGCCTGCTGGGCCTCGGGTTCCAGCGCGTGCAGGCCACGCCAGACCTGATGCCGGCAGACATTCTGGGCACCACCATCCTGCGCACCGGAGCCAAAGCCGGCGCGGAGAGCTTCAGCTTCCACCCCGGCCCGGTTTTCACCGATCTGCTGCTGGTGGATGAGATCAACCGCATGCCGCCCCGCACCCAGGCCGCGCTCATCGAGTGCATGGAGGAGCGGCAGGTAACCTCGGACGGCGTGCGCCGCGCGCTGCCGGCGTGGTTCACGGTCTTCGCCACGCAGAATCCGGTGGATTTCGAGGGCACGTATCCCCTGCCCGAGGCGCAGTTAGACCGCTTTCTGCTGAAGATTCGCGTGGCTTATCCCTCAGACTCCGAGGAGATGCAGATTCTGGAGCGGCACCACGCGGGTTCGGGCGCCGGGTTGCTGGAAGATGCGTCCATTGCGATTATCCCCGAGGGGTTGCTGGCCGCGGCGCGCGCCGAGGTGCGTTCCATCCGCATCGAGCCGGAGCTGTACGGCTACATTTTGACCCTGGCGCGGCGCACCCGCGAGTGGCCCACGCTTCTGCTGGGCGCAAGCCCCCGGGCGGCGCTCTGCATGATGCTGGTGGCCCAGGCCGCGGCAGCCTTCGACGGCCGCGATTACCTGGTCCCCGACGACGTCAAGCGCGCCGTGCAGCCGGTGCTGCGCCATCGCGTGATGCTCAAGCCCGAGGCCGAGCTGGAGGGCTTCGACGCCGACCGCGTGCTGGCCGACGTGGTGGCCGCCGTGCCAGTGCCCCGGCAATGAGGTGGCTCTGCAGACCGCAGAAAACATCGTTGATGTAGAGATTTGATTGCATTTAGCGACAAAAACTCATCAGACTGGGAGGATGAAATGAACAATATGCAAAGTAATGGGTACGCGAGGAAGTTCGTCTTATTGGTACTGCTTTTAGTAGTGGTTGTTGTCGCCTTAGTCGTACTGTTTCACAAACCACAACAAGGAATAGAACCCAAGGGCGCAATACAGCCCCCACCTCTAACATCACAAGAGTCTGATAATTTCCGATGGCCTACTAATGGACTTCCAGCTTACATTGCTAATGCGCTAAATACACCCAGCCTTTCCCCAACTGACCCCAAGGACGGCGCAAGAGAACTAATCCTTGGAATTGACGGCCAAAAGCAAATCATCCCATCTGTAAAAGACGAAGACTGCATGGGAAGCGGAGGTTGCGTCTGGGATCTTTTAGATGCCACCACCAAACGTGGTCTCATTGAAGGCGAACAGGGAGCGCTTCACAAGACAGATAAAATTGCAAATGGCTATTACGATCTGCTTATTGAAGGTAAGTTAGGGCTATATCTTTATGAATACCGCGGGGGAAAATATATAAACTCTATATGTTACGAGCGAAGCAACGGACTTGGAAGCCCTGCAAGACAGACCCCATGTCAAGGAGAGGCAGAAACTTCCCCTACGTCCGAGGCTAGTATGGGATATCCGGTGTCAGAGAAAACTTTTGTAGATGCATATGTGCTTGCTAATTCAGGCCGTGACGATCTAACCGAGGATCAACTTGCGCAGCTCGGGCACGACGAATACCAGATGGGCAAGCAAATAGACACTCAAACGCTGCTCCTAGGAGGGGATATGCTTAACACCCGGGGCAAACGAGCGATGGACTACCTCGAAAGGATCTATCGTCAACAGCACCAAACGCAATGAGGTTACATGAAAAAGAGGATTTCCATTACGCTTTCGACGGATTTGCTCCTCAAGATTGATAGGCAAATCGGCGCATCCGGTTCGCGCTCGGGATTTATTGAGAAGGTTTTGAAAGACCATCTCCAAAAACTGGAGCGGCGGGCGATTCATCAACGGGATTTGGAACTCATCAATGCCAACGCGGACAGCTTGAACCGCGAGGCGGAAGACGTGCTGCGATATCAGGCCGACATATTCGACGTTCTCGAAGATCAGGCCAATACGCAATGATCTCGCCCTCACTCCATCCCGACCCGGTGCGTGCCACCTGTGAACCCCGCCGCCGCTGGGGCTTCGGCCTCACGCCGCGCACCATCGGCCTGCTCTGTGTGGGCTTCTTATGGCTCATTCCGGGCTTCTGGGACGGACGGCTGGCTTACGCCATGCCGGCCTGGGACTCTCTGGTACTGCTGGCGGCGCTGCTCGACGGCCTGCGCCTGCCCCACGCCGCTCAACTCACCACCAGCCGGTACTGGTCCAACGCGCCGGCCCTCGACAGCGAGACCGAGATCGAGCTGACCATTGAGAATCACGGGCAGATGATTGTGGAGTGCCGGCTGGTGGACGATCTGCCGCCGGCGCTGGTTGCCGAGCCGCCCACGCTTCGGCTGACCGTTTTTCCGCGTGTGCCGGCCTCGCTCCGCTATCGCGTCCAGCCCCAGGAGCGCGGCGACTGGGAGACGGGCTGGCTCTATGTGCGCTATCGCTCGCCGCTTGGCCTGGCCGAGCGCTGGGCCCGCGCGCCGCTCACCCAGACGGTGCGGGTTTATCCGGCCCTGCGCACCGGCGAGGAGCAG
>JBEKNO010000038.1:0-16990 GCA_049522735.1 Occallatibacter sp. | reverse complement strand
GCCCCCCCCCCCCCGAAAGTTGTAACTGGCAATCAATAAGCATGTGAATAACTCCACCGAATACTTTGTAAGGGCTCCCAATCATGTTGTCTGTTCAATTTTGACCACTATTTGCCGATCTGGGAAAGAGGTTCTATTCATCTTCTGAGAGGTTTCTTCCTGCCGCGGCCTTCACACCACCTGGCTGCACTCCTCCACATGAATCGCCGCCTGCTCGACGATCTCCAGTCCGAAGTCTTCGAGAGCGCGCATTTCTGTGTTGCGGTCTAACGCGCAGGACGCTACAAGCCGCCTCTGGCTGGTAACCTGTCTTCAGGCATGAACGACAATTTGCACCAGTTGCGCTGTTTCGGATGCGGGGCGCGGATCGCCGGCGCGGAAGCCCAGCCGGACTTTCGCTGCGCCGTCTGCGGAGAGTTGTTTGAAGTGGAGTACCCCGGCTGGAGCCAGCGCCGGGGGCCAGACCGCCCCAATGCGGGCGCGCTCAAGTGGCTGTGGCGGGAGCGGCGTTGCTCATCCGAGGAGCTGGACTACTCCGGGGTGTGGCGCTTCCGCGAGCTGTTGCCGATTCTGGACAGCTTTGGCGACGCCGTGACCCTGCGCGAAGGCAACACGCCGCTTTATCGCCTCACCCGCGCCTCCAGGGCGCTGGGCATCGACCAGCTCTACGCCAAGCACCAGGGCATGAACCCCACAGGATCATTCAAGGACACGGGCATGACCGCGGCCATGAGCGTGGCCAGGGAGCGCGGCTTCGAGTGGGTGGCCTGCGCGTCTACGGGGAACACATCGGCCTCCATGGCCGCTTACGCCGCCCGCGCCGGATTGCGCAGCCTGGTGCTGATTCCCGAGGGCAAGATCGCCTGGGGCAAGCTCTCGCAGGCCATGGACTACGGCGCCGTCACCTGCCAGATCAAGGCCGATTTCGACGGCTGCATGCGCGTGCTTACGCAGGTGGTGAAGGAAGCGCCCATTTATCTTCTCAATTCGGTCAATCCCTACCGGCTGGAGGGGCAAAAGACGCCGGCCTTCGAGATCGCCGAAGCCTTCGATTGGAACGTGCCCGACCACCTGATCGTTCCCGGCGGCAACCTGGGCAACAGTTCGGCGCTGGGCAAGGGCTTCAGGGAACTTCAGGAGCTGGGGCTGGTGGCGCGGCTGCCGAAGATCTCCGTGATCCAGGCCGCGGGAGCCAATCCACTGGTGCGCTGCCTGGCCGAGAGCAACGGCGCCACTCTGGAGCCGGTGGAGGCGCACACGCGGGCCTCGGCTATCCGCATCGGCAATCCGGCCTCGTGGCGCAAGGCCGCGCGGGTCATCCAGGAGAGCGGCGGCTGGTGCTTGGACGTGACCGAGGCGGAGATCGCCGTGGCCAAGGCCGAACTGGGCGCCGAGGGCCTGGGCTGCGAGCCGGCCTCCGCCGTCACTCTGGCGGGATTGAAGAAGCTGCATGCGCGGGGCGAGATCGCGCCCGGCGAGACGGTGGTGCTGGTACTGACAGGCCACACCCTCAAGGATGCCGATTACACCATCGAATTCCATCGCGGAACGCTCCTGAAGGACGAGGAGACGGTTAGCCTGAAGGCGGAGATCGACGCTCTGAGGCGCGATGCGGTGGTGGTGGAGGCCACGCCGGCCGCGGTGCTGGCCGTGCTGAAGGGCAGAGTGGGATGAGCGACGCTGTGAGGACGAACGCTGGAAGTTTTCTGCTGCGCCTGCCCGCCACCACCGCCAATCTTGGCCCCGGCTTCGACGCCGTTGCCGTGGCCCTGGATATTTATCTTGAGATTGAGGCCGAAGCGGCGGCGGAGTTCTCCATTGCGGCTACGGGCCGCGACCAGGATCGTTGTTCAAGGCTGGAGAACAATCTCATCCTGGAAACCTACACGGAGTTGCTGGAGAGCAGCGGGCGGCCGGTTGCGCCCCTGGCTCTGCGCATGGTCAACAACATTCCGCTGGGGATGGGCTGCGGCTCATCGGCGGCCGGACGGCTGGCAGCCATCGCCCTGGCTGTGCACTTTGGCCGGCTAGGCTGGAGCCACGAGCGCATCCTGGAAGAGGCTTGCGTACTGGAAGGCCATCCGGACAACGCCGCGGCCTGCTGGCTGGGAGGATTTGTCACCGCCGCCTGTGAAGGCAGGACAGCACACGTGGCCCGCGCCGCCCCTCCAGCCGATTGGCGGGCCATCATCGTTCTTCCCGCCGAGCCTTTGTCCACCACCCAGGCCCGCGCCGCGCTTCCCGCCAGTTACTCCCGCGCCGACGCCGTAGCCAACATCCAGTCCGTGGCTCTGCTGGGACAGGCCTTTGCTGGAGGGCGGGGCGAACTGCTTCGCGTGGCCATGAAGGACCGTATTCACCAGCCCTACCGCGCTTCCATTTGCCCGCTGCTGCCGCCCCTTCTGCCGCTGGCCGGAGAGCACGGCATTCTGGGTGTGGCTTTGAGCGGCGCAGGCCCCGCGGTGCTGGTGATCGTCGGCGGCGAGGGGAGCCTGGCGCAGGCCTCGGCCGCCATCCGCGCAGCGCTTAAGGGCCAACTGGAGCCGGAACTGGCGGTCTGCCGTTTCTCGTCTGAGGGGGCAAGCCAGTTCTTAGAATCGCGCCCCATTTGAAGCCTGGGAGCCGTCTTTCGCTGATCTTCCGCGGGTTGCGCCGCGCAGCGCAGATCGCTTTGCTGTTTACACATCAGGCGCGGCTTGCGACTTTCCTCTGGCTGGAGCATCCCATAATAGCAAGGTTCGATAAACTTGAAAGAGTTTGGAAGCCGCAAGGAGAATCATGGCTGGGATGGGAATTCTGGAAGTAAGCGATGCAACATTCGACCAGGAGGTGCTCAAGAGCGAGCAGCCGGTTCTGGTGGATTTCTGGGCCATCTGGTGCGGCCCATGCAAGGCCATCGCGCCCCTTGTGGACGCAGTGGCTACGAAATACGCGGGTAAATTGAAGGTGGTCAAGGTGGACGTGGACCAGCATATGGCCGCGCCATCGCGGTTCAACATTCGCGGCATTCCCGCGCTGTTGTTCTTCAAGGGCGGCAAGGTGGCCGATCAAATGGTCGGCCTCGATCCCCGAGCCCAGGATGTGATTGAAGAGAAAGTTAAACGCCTTCTGGCGTGAGAAAAGCAGGGACTAGGGACTAAGGGACTAGCTGTTTATGGTCGAGAATAGGTCGGACCTTCTCTGCAAAATCGTATGCGCGAATTGATTGGCTCAATAGCCGTGTTTTCAATACCTGTTCCTTAGTCCCTAGTCCCTTAGTCCCTGCTTCACCTGTATTTGCGCAGCACGCCCAGCACGCGGCCCTGGATGGCCACCTGCGCCGCCGGAACATAGATGGGCTCCATCTCCAGGTTGGCCGGCTGCAGCCGCACCACTTTGCCCTCGGCATAGAAGCGCTTCAGCGTGGTCTCGGCGCCGCGCACCAGGGCTACGACGATCTCCCCCTGGCGGGCCGTCCGCGCGCGCTCCACCAGCACGTAATCGCCGCTGATGATGTGCTCGTCGCGCATGGAGTCGCCGCGCACTTCCAGGGCAAAGACGTCGCGGTTGCCCACTACGTCGTGCAGGGAGATGCTCTCCGGCGTTTCGCAGGCTTCCACTGGCTGCCCGGCGGCGATGCGCCCGGCCAGCGGCAGCTTGTCGCTGGAGCGGGTGCGCGCGCCCGGCGGCAGCACGTCGATGGAGCGGCTGCGGTTATGCACGCGGTCCAGCAGCCCCTTCTTTTCCAGGTTGGTGATGTGCTTGTGCACCGTGGCCAGGCTTTTCAGCCCCATCCCGCGAGCAATCTCCTCAAATGACGGGGAGTAGCCGTTGCGGGCCACAAACGACTCGAGAAAATCGATAACCTCTTTTTGCCTTCTGGTAACAGCCATGGGCGCATTATAGCGAATAAAAAGCGAACCGTGTCAACCTTTTTTTTCGTCGTTTTTTTCGGTCATTGCACAAACTGGCTTCTGAAGACCGCTTTTGCGTGTTCCAGGCGCTTTTGCAGCGCCTCCACCTCTTCCGGCAAACCGAGATCCTCGGCGTGCCCGATGGCCGCATAGAAATAGTCTTTGGCATCCCGGTAGCAGTCGTTAGCGTCGCGGAAGGAATGCGCCTCGTACATGCCGTCGTAGGCCTTCTCCGCCTCATCTTTGCAGCGGGCAAGCCAGGCCAGCTTCGATTGCCGCTCTTCTTCATTCATCTTCAAAACTCCAGGGACGAGCCTATCGCGCGCCGTGCTCACAAGATAGCTCAGGAGCGTCCGTGCGTGCCTTTGAGCTTGCCCATGCGGCGCATTTCCTTGTCCGCTTCCAGTTCCGTCAACACCACCCAGCAGCGCAGGCACACGGGCCTGCCGTCGCGTCTGCGCGAGGTGGGTTTCTGGCAGCGCACACAGGGTTCGGGCAGCAATTTCCGTTTCATAGCCTGATACTCCCATACGCATACTCAGGGGCGGCGCACGCACAAAACGCGAAAGGGAAAGCCGGAATCTTGAAACAGATCGAGTCTTTCCGATGCTTCAAACCCGCCAACCAAAAAGTTGAACATCGCCCCCTCACCAGGCTTATCTCCTGCCGATTTACTCCAGTACAGGTAGTTAGAGATATGAACCGGACTTTTGTTGTTACGCATCCACTCAAGATCATCAACCTTGCCGGAGAGCGATTTCAGCTCGGCGAGGGTCGGCACTCCCCAATTGGCGTAACCACCCAACTTCAAATTGGAACAATACTCGGTTGCCTGATATAAGTTAACGTTTTTTCCATTGTCATACGGCGTCCACATCAGCCGAGTTGCGGGATCGGTCCATGTGGCCTGCGCGCTTGCAGACGCGCTGCCGAGTCCAATCAGGGCCAGAATCACAACAAGTCCAAACAATGTTTGTTTATGCATAACATCTCTCCTTCTTGCCGACTTTGCCGCCCTCAAGATCGAGTCCTTTAGCGGAAATCAACTTTTCCGGCACAGAGTTCGCGCGAAGCCATCCTACATCCATGGCTAAAGAAAAACCAAATCACTGCCGATATACCGGAGGTAAATCATCCGCGCTCGGATCCTGCGCGGAGAGTGTTCCTCCGAGGACAGATGATCTCATTGAAAAAGTACCTGGATGCTATCGACGGCGAACCGCTGGCGCAAATTAAAGGCGACTCAACTCCGCTGCCCATGGGCGCAGCCAAGAGGCTGGAGGCGCTGATCGCGCCCAATGCCAAGGAACTGCTCCCCGTGGCTATTGCCGCCTATCGCTCCGCCTTGCTGGAGACGGGCAAGTACAGCCTGGATGCCTGTCCCGCGCTGGGCGAGGGGCTGAAACACGGCCTGGAGGGACTGAATGAGAATCTCGCCTCGACCGTGACCCGCGAGAAAGTCGAAGCCGCGGAGAGCAGCGTTCAGGAGCAGTTGCAGAATTGGGGCAGGCGCACGGCCAAACACTACCGGCAACAGACCGGCGAGGTGAAGGAACTGCTGCTGCTTCTGGCGCGCACCGCCGAATCGGTGGGGGAAAGAGACCAGCGCTGCGCCCAGCAGATCAACGAGGTGACCGCGCGGCTGAACCAGATCGCCAAGCTCGAAGACCTGACCGAGATTCGCGCCTCCATTGTGAAAAGCGCCTCGGAGCTGAAAAGCTCGATCGATCGCATGACCGCCGAGGGCAAGACGGCCATCGACCAGCTGCGGAGCGAAGTCTCGACCTATCAGACCAAGCTGGAAGCGGCCGAGGAGATCGCCTCCAGCGATTCATTGACCGGCCTGCGCAGCCGTCTGTGCATGGAGCACCAGATCGAGCGGCGCATCGAGGCCGAAACGCCGCTTTGCGTGACCATTGTCGACATCGACGGCTTCAAGCAGGTGAACGACGAGCATGGGCACCTGATCGGCGATGAGCTGCTGAAGCAGTTTGCCGGGGAACTGCGCTCGGCGAGCCGCTCCACGGACGTGATCGGAAGGCTGGGCGGCGACGAGTTCATTTTGGTGCTGGATTGCGCCCTGCCCGAGGCCAAGGCGCAGATCGACCGGCTGCGGGCATGGGTCTGCGGCTACTACACAGTGCGGGGAAACGCCGAGCCTATCAAGCTGCGGGTCGACGCCTCCTTCGGTTTGGCCGAACGCATGCCGGAGGAGACGTTGAAGGAGCTCATCGACCGGGCCGATGCCGAGATGTACCAGAACAAGACGGTCTATCGCGCCCAGGCGGCGGCTTCGATGCGCTAGGCCGGCCAGGGGCAGGCACCTTTTTTAGCAGTGAACTGAACCGCGGTCATAAGCGTGGATGAGCCTAATCCAATTTGGGACATCTCCCCTTGCTGTGCCGTTCCTGGAATCGCTCCGTCCTCCTTCTTTCTTCTAATCTTGAGTTTCTCTTCACCACGCTGGAAGGTTAAGGAGTAGCACCGGTTAGCGTGCGCTAAGCCGGCTGCCTGGAAGGTGGATGATTTTCGAGCAGGCAGGCGCCGCGGGTTGAGGACGCTGCTCAACAGAAAGGCTGCCATGAGGTTATTGATTGCCGAAGACGACCGCGCCCTGGGATTGTTTCTAAGCCGCGGCCTGGAGGCCGACGGGCATCGCGTTCACCTGGCCTACGACGGAGGAGCCGCGGTGGAGGCATTTCGCCAGGAGATGCCCGACCTGACCATTCTCGATCTGAACATGCCGGTCAAGGACGGGGAGCAGGTGCTCAAGGAGTTTCGCGCCCTGAACGCCGACCTGCCGGTGCTGGTGCTGACCGCCCGGCAGGAAGTGGACACGCGCGTGCGCTGCCTGGACCACGGAGCCGACGATCTGATGCTCAAGCCATTCAGCCTGCACGAGCTGCGGGCGCGCTGCCGGGCGCTGCTGCGGCGCAAGCGCGAGGCGCGCCTGCTGTTGCGCGCCGGCGATCTGGAACTGGACCGGCTGGACCATACCGCCCGCCGCGCCGGCCAGTCGATCGTGCTTACCAATAAAGAATTCGCCCTGCTCGAACACCTGATGCTCAACCGCGGCCAGTGCGTCTCGCGGGTGGAGCTGCTGGAGTCGGTGTGGAATCTGGAGCCGGCGCAGACCACCAACATCGTGGACGTCTACGTGAATTACCTGCGCCGCAAGCTCAAGGATCCGCCACCGGGCCAGCTAATCAGGACGGTGCGCGGACAGGGCTACGTAGTGCCCGCGGAGGCCGATCTGGCCCTTGCCGCTCCCGTGCTCCTGCCCGTAACCCCTGCCCAACCGGCTGCTGCCGGTCTGGTCTCATAAATGCACTAATTTCATCAACTAGCTCGATGGTTAGGAGAACGCCCATGCAGCCTGTTCCGATTCCTCTTGTTCTGCCCGCCGCAACCCGCATCCGGCCGCGCACCGCGCTGGTGGCCAGCGCCGATCGCAGCTTCCGCCAGCGGCTCTCCGAAATCCTGACCGGCCTGCGCTGGCAGGTGCGCGAGGCCGAGGGCGGCGCCCAGGCCTGGGCTGAAGCCGAGGCCACACCTCCGGAGGCCATCATCGTCGACTCCTGGTTGCCCGATCTGGACATGGCCGAGTTTCTCAAGGACTTCCGGGGCAGCTTTCCTCAAGTCGACCTGGTGACCGCGGGCGGCGCCTCCGCCGAGGAGAGCCCGCGCGGCCCCTATCGCCAGGAACTGCTCTACGCGCTGCGCCGCATTCAAGACACCGATACGGCGGCGTGGAATACCGCGCCCGCGCTCAATAAAGCGAAGCCTGTCTCCGGCCCCCTGCATGCTGACCCATGGCCGCTTCCAGCTCACGCTGCCGCGGCACTCGCCGTTTCCTCGCCGCAGGATGCCGCGCCCGTCGTGGCCCACGCCCAGCCCGACTCCTCTACAGCCGCACCCATGCGTGCCGATCCGCCCCTGCAAGGGATCGAGCCGGGATCCAGCAACCGGCTGCCGGAGTTGATCGGCGACGCGCCGTGCATGCTCGAAGTGAGCCGGCGCATCCGCCTGGTGGCCCCGCGCATGACTACGGTGCTCATCGAAGGGCCCACCGGCTCGGGCAAGGAACTGGTGGCCGAGGCCCTGCACCGGCTGTCACCGAGAAGCCGCAAGCCATTTGTGGCCATCAACTGCGCGGCCATTCCGGAAGCGCTGCTGGAAGCCGAGCTCTTCGGCCATACCCGCGGCGCCTTTACCGGCGCGGTGAAGGGGCGCATCGGACGCATCGAGTCCGCCGACGGGGGCACATTGTTCCTGGACGAGATCGGCGAGATGCCGCTGGCCCTGCAATCCAAGCTGCTCCGCTTTGTCGAGAGCGGGGAGTTGCAGCGGGTGGGCGACAACGAAACCGTGAAGGTGGACGTGCGCATTGTGGCCGCCACCCACCAGGCGCTGGCGCAGCAGACTCTCTCGGGCGGCTTCCGCTCCGACCTCTACTACCGGCTGGCGGTCTTCCTGATCCGCACCCCGCCCCTGGCCGAGCACGCCCAGGATCTTCCTTTGCTGGTGGATCACTTCCTCGAAAAGATGGGCCGCGAGGCTCCAGTCAAACGCGTGGACCAGGGGGCGCTGGCCAAGCTTGCCTTCCACGACTGGCCGGGCAATGTCCGCGAGCTCGAGCATGTTTTGGAGCGGGGCGTCATTCTGGCCGGTGAAGAGGCCGTGCTGACGGTGCGGGAGATCGACTTTGGGCTGTTGGTGAACTGAATTTGGTTATCCGCTTTTGTTCGTACTGAGAGTTGCCCAAGGAGGACGGAATGGAGATGCAGGTTGAGACCCAACTCAGCGACCAGATCGCGCGCTACCTGGATCTGGCCACCAGCCAGGCCAAACTGACCGCAGCCAATATGGCCAATATCGATACCCCCGGTTACAAGGCCCTGGGCATGGACTTTGAGGCCGAGATGAAGTCAGCCATGGCGGGAGTGGAGCAGGGACAGGCGGCGCATGCGGTGCGCCTCAAGGCCGTCGACGGCCTGATTGCCCGTCCCGACGGCAACAACGTCTCCATGGACCGCGAAGGCCTGAACCTGGCCGAGGCGCAACTGAGGTTCAAGACCGGCGTGGCGCTGCTCCGCCAGGAGTATCAGCGCGTCTTGGACGCCATTCACTCCGACAGCAAGTAGCATGGACCGCGACGTGCAGGGGTTCATCTGAAAAGGAGGGCAGGATGAACCTCTTTGCAATGATGGAGACCTCTGGCGGCGCCATGCAGGCCGAGCGCATGCGCGCTGAAGTGGTGGCGGCCAACATGGCCAACGCGGAAACCACGCGTACGGCCACGGGCGGCGCTTACCGCCGCCAGCACGTGGTCTTCGCCGCCAACCCCGGCGATCCGGAGTTCGCCGACTCTCTGAATACCGCTGCGGGAACCCCGGCATTGGGAACCCCGGCATTGGGAACCCCGGCATTGGGAACCCCGGCATTGGGAACCGCGGCGCCAGGAACTCTCGCCTCGGCGCCCTTGCTCCCGCTCAATATGAATGGATCCATGATCGGCTCAGGGCCGGTAGCGCCGGGGGTGCACATTGCGGCCGTGATCGAGGATCCCGCGCCTCCGCTCAAGCGCTATGACCCTGGCCATCCGGATGCCGGAGCGGACGGGTATGTCTCATATCCGGACATTAATCCAATCACAGAGATGGTGGACCTGATGGGGGCGACACGTGCATATGGACTGAATAGCTCCGCCGTGCAGGCCGAGAAGGGCATGATCACGGCGGCCCTGGAGATTGCCAAGTCCTAGCTCCCTGCTGCGGTTAGCCGCTTCCGGCAGCGGGCGTAAAGAGGCTGAAGCGCTGTCCGAAGGAGCAGGGAGACCCAATGTTAACCGCAATGAACCCCAATTCCATAGCTCAAAGACCGCCGGATCTCTCCGGCTCTCCACCCATCGCCATTTCGTCCGCCAGCTCAGCCGCCGGGCCGCAGCCGTTCGCCGATCTGTTGACCGACGCGGTAGGTCAGGTAAACCAGCTCGAATCGCAGGCCCACGCCGCCGTGACCGGGTTGATGACGGGCTCCGGCGTAGACGTGCACCAGGCGATGATCGCCACCCAGAAGGCGAACATGGCCTTCGAACTGGCGCTGGCGGTGCGCAACAAGGCGGTCCAGGCATATCAGTCGGTGATCGGAATGCAGTTTTGAAAGCAGTTGTCAGCGGTCAGTAATAGGCGATGAGGCAATGGACTGTTCACTGACCACTGAGACGGAAATCATGGCCACCGGAACACAGTTGGAAAAAAGCGCGCCGTCAATGCCCGGACAACCCCAGATGGCTGACCGGCTGGCCGGACTTTGGGGCCGGCTACGGGTTCTCTGGGCCGGGATGCACCCCTCGCAGCGCGGCTGGACGCTGGCCGCCTCGGCGCTGCTCGCAGCCCTGGTGGGAGGCCTGCTTTGGTACGGCCTGCGCACCGACTGGCGCACTCTCTATGCGGACCTGGACCCGGAGGATGCGCGCCAGATCAGCCAGATTCTTTCCCAGGCACAGATTTCCTATGAGCCCACCGCCAACGGGACAGGCATCCTGGTGCCGGCCGCGCAACTGGACAAGGCGCGGCTGGCGACCGCCGCCAAGGGGGGCGTGAAAAGCGGGCGGCTGGGCTTTGAGATCTTCGACAAACCCAACTGGGTGGGTTCGGAGTTCGACGAACAGGTCAACTACCAGCGGGCGCTGGAAGGAGAACTTGAGCACACCGTTGGAACGCTTTCCGACGTTCAATCTGCGCGGGTCCACCTGGTGCTGCCCCACGACTCGCTGTTTCGCGAGCAGGATCGCCCGGCCAAGGCCTCGGTGGTGATCAAGCTGCGCCATCATTCGTTGAGCGATGGCGAGCCGGAGGCAATCCGCAACCTGGTGGCGTCGGCCGTCGATGGCCTGACCCCGGAGCGCGTGGTGCTGGTGGATGCGGCGGGCCATCTGCCGCTGGGACCGAAGACCGCCGAGGCCATGCGCCTGACGGCCGAGCAGGCTCTGGAGGAGAAGCTGATCGCCACTCTCGAGCCGGTAACAGGGGCAGGCAACGTTCGCGCCTCGGTAACCCTGGACTACGATCCTGCGGCCAGCGAGGAGACCCGGGAGAGCTACGATCCGGACAATACGGTGACCCTTTCGATGCAGCGCAGCGAGCAAACGAGCGGCCCTCAGCCGGTGGCCGCCGGAGTTCCCGGCACCTCCTCCAACGCGCCTAACTCCCAGGCGCTGCCCGTCTACCCGCAACAGACCACGCCGCCCCAATCCGCAAAGACGGAGTCCGGAACCTACGGGGCTTCGAAGACAGTGCGCCACGTGGTTGAGAACCCAGGAAGGGTGCGGCGGATGACCGCGGCCATCGTGGTCAACGACCGGCTGGCGCAACCCGCGGCCAGGGAAAAGTCGGCGGTCTGGCAACCCCGCACGGCCGGCGAGTTGAGCAACCTGACCGCGCTGGCCCAGGCGGCGGTGGGTTTCGACGCTGCGCGCGGCGACCTGCTGACGGTCGAAGATCTGGCCTTCGACGAGAATCGGCCCCTGCAGCCGCTCTCGGTGCCGCACCAGGTGCTGGCTACGGCGGAGAATTCGCCGCTGCTGGTCAAGTACGTTGCTTTTCTGGCCGGACTCCTGGTGGTGCTGGCCTTCGGGGTGCGCCCCGCGCTGCACCGCATCGGGTCCATGCCCAGGGGAACAGTCAGGGAGTTGCCGGGCCGCGCGACGGCTGCGCCGGCCGCTTTGAAACCCTCTGAGCCCGTCGAGGTTGACCCCGAGCGAATCAGGACACAGGAGATCTTCGAGCAGGTCACCGGCCACCTCAAGCGCGAACCGTCGCAGAGCTCGCGCCTGTTGCAGAGCTGGATTCACTCCGACTAGCCGGGACGAGGATACGGCAGCGCGCCGTAGGCAAGGCGCACGGAAAAACAGAAACGCCCCAGGGGATCAGAAGCAGTCAGGGCAGGCGGAGTCAGAGGCAGTAGAAAAAGGGCTCATGCGGAGAAAGGACCGGGGGCTTGGCCGAGCAGGGAAACGAGATTGGGGTAGCGCGGCGCCGCCATTCGGCGCAGATGTCCGGTTTGCGCAAGGCGGCTGTCCTGCTGGTAGCCGTGGGTGAGCAACTGGCCAAGGAGATCCTGCGCGCACTGCCGGAGGTGGACGTGCAAATGCTCACCGAGGAACTGGCCGACCTGCACGGCGTCACGCCTGAGCTTTCCTGCGAGATTCTGGAGGAGTTCTGGGAGCTTCTGGAGACCCAGAACTTCATGATGCATGGCGGACTGGACTACGCCAGCCATCTGCTGCTGGATACCTTCGGCAAGCAGCGCGCCGACGACCTTCTGATGCTGGTGCGCCGTTCCCAGGAAGCCGCCCAGGGCAATCTGGCCAAGCTGCAGCGCACAGACCCCCAGCAGTTGGGCAAGTTGCTGGATACCGAGCATCCACAGACCATCGCGCTGGTGCTGGCGCACCTGGACCCCAAGCGGGCCTCGCTGGTGCTGGACAACCTGAGCGAGGAGCACAAAGTGGTCTCCATCCAGCGGCTGGCCGAGATGCGCCAGTTTTCGCCGGAGATGGCGCAGAAGGTGGCCCACATTCTGCACCGCCGCCTGGAGAGCGTGGGCGACACGGGGCGCAAGAGCTATTCCGGCTTCAAGGCCGTGGCCGACCTGCTCAACCGGCTCAACGCCGAGGAGTCGAAGAAGATTCTGGAAACCATCGAGGACGGCCAGCCGGAGCTGGCGCTGAGCATCCGCAATCTGATGTTCACCTTTGAAGACCTGGTCACGGTGCCGCCGGCCACCATCAGAGAGATCGTCTCCGGGGTGGACAAGCGTCAGTTGGCGCTGGCGCTGCGCGGCGCCAACGATGAACTGCGCGCCCAGATCTTCAAGTCCATGAGTACCAGGGCCGTGGAGATGCTGAAGGAGGATATGGAAGTGCTGGGGCCGGTGCGTTCGCGCGAGGTGGCGCAGGCGCAGCAGGAGATCCTCAACCTGGCCCGGCGGCTGGAGGCCGAGGGCAAGGTGGTTCTCAAGTTGGAGACCGGCGACGAGATGCTGGCTTGACACTGATAGAAAGGGAATCCATTGCAGCAGATGGCATCGGCAAACGGAAGCAACGCACCCGGGCGGTTCGAGATATTCGAGTATCCGGCCGGCCCCGATGCGCCCGCTTTGCCGGCCTGGAGTGAATGGACCGGGCCGGGATGGCCGGAGCCCGGGGAGCATGGGCGCGATACGGCCGTCGGAGTTGGGGCGAGCCCGGAGTTCGAACGCCAGCTGAGCGAGGAGACGCGCCGTTCCTTCGAGGCTGGGCGCGAGCGAGGCCTGCCGGAAGGCCGCCAGGCCGAGCGCGAGGCGCAGGTTGCCGCCCAGTCGGCTGCCGAGGCGCGGCGCATGCGGCAGGCCGCCGAACTGATGGAGAATCTGGCCCAAGAGCGCGATAACTTCCTGCACGCGGTGGAGCATGAGGTGGTGGAGTTGGCGCTGGCTGTGGCTGCCCGCATTCTGCGCCGCGAGGCGCAGATGGACCCGCTGCTTTTGACCGGCGCGGTCCGTGTGGCTCTGGGGCAGCTCTCCGCGTCGACCCAGGTGCGGCTGCGCGTGCCTCCGGCGGAGTTGGAGTTATGGATCGAGACCATTGCCCTGTTGCCGAATCTGGCTGTGAAGCCTGTTGTGATGGCCGGGGAGGGGATGCTGCTGGGCGACTGCGCGATCGAGACCGAGCTGGGCTCGGTGGACCTGGGGATTCGCGCCCAGTTGGGAGAGATCGAGCGCGGCTTCTTCGACCGCGCAAGCGCACGCAGGGCCGAGCCTGCCCTGGCTGTGGATGAGGCGGAGGGCGAACTCCGGGAGGTCCGCTCATGACGCCGCTAACCACGCCCATTTTGTCTGGTTATTTTGCGCGCCTGGAGCGCGGCCAGCCCTGGCGCTGGCGGGGAAAGGTTCTGGAGTCGGTGGGCCAGACCATCGAGTCGGCGGGTCCCCTGGCCTCGGTGGGCGAATGTTGCGAGATCAGGGACCGGTTCGGCCGCCCGCATCTGGCCGAGGTCATCGGATTTCGCGGTTCCAATGTGCTGTCGATGCCGGTGGAAACGACGGAGGGGATCCGCTTCGGCGATGCGGTGGCGGCCATGGGTATCCATCCCGAGATCGAAGTGGGCGCGGCATTGATGGGCCGGGTGCTGAATGCGCTGGGGGAGCCGATCGATGGGGGAAGGCCGCCGCGGGTCTCCCACACGCTGAGTCTGGAGGGAACGGTGCGGCCGCCGCTGGACCGGGTTTCCATTCGCACGCCACTGGGCACCGGCATCCGCGTGATCGACGCGATGCTGACCGTGGGCCGGGGCCAGCGGATAGGCATCTTCGGTGGGTCGGGAGTGGGCAAGAGCACGCTGATCGGCATGATGACCCGCAACACCGAGGCCGATGTGACCGTGGTGGGGCTGGTGGGCGAGCGTGGCCGCGAAGTGGGTGAGTTTCTCGAAGAGACTTTGGGCGACGAGGGCCGGACGCGCTCGGTGGTGGTGGTATCCACCTCCGATCAGTCCCCGCTGATGCGCATGAGAGCGGCGCTGGCTGCCACCACGGTAGCCGAATTCTTTGCCGCCCAGGGCAAAGATGTGCTGCTGGTGCTGGATTCGCTGACCCGCTTCGCCATGGCCGCGCGGGAGATCGGCCTGGCAGCCGGCGAGCCGCCCACGGCCAAAGGGTATACGCCCTCGGTCTTTAGCCGGCTAGCCCGCCTTATCGAGCGCACCGGTCAGTTCCGCGTGGGCTCGATCACGGCTTTTTACACCGTGCTGATGGAGGGCGACGACCAGCAGGATCCGCTGGTGGATGCGGTACGCGCCCTTCTGGACGGCCACGTGGTGCTCTCCCGCGCCCTGGCTGCCGAGGGCTGGTATCCGCCCGTCGAGGTGCTGGACTCGATCAGCCGGCTGATGCCGGCCGTCATCCAGCCCGAGCATCGCGAACAGGCGGCGCTTTTGCGCCGGCTGATGGCTGTCTACGCCCGCTCCGAAGACCTGGTTCGCATCGGGGCCTACAAGCCGGGCTCGGACCTGGATCTGGATCGCGCTTTGCGCGCCCGGGATGCGATGCGCGCTTTCATGACCCAGGAGGCGCACGAGCGGGTCCGCTTTGCCGACTGCCTGCGCCGCCTGGCGGCCCTGGCCGCGGAGGAGTGAGCGATGGCCGTCTCTCGCGCGCTGCGCCGCCTGCTCCGCATCCGGGATCTCGAAGAAGAGCAGGGCCGGCTGGCGCTGGAATCCGCGCTGGGAGAACTCAGGCATCTGGAGAACGCGCTGGCGGCTACCGTCGACCGGGCTCGCCGCGGACGGCAACTGGTGGGAGCCAGCGCCTACAGCGGGGAGTTGCCGGACCGGCTGGCCGGTCTTGAGGAGACGCGCGCGGCGGGCCGCCATGCCACGGCACTGCGTCCGAGAATCGCGGATGCGGAGCTCGATGTGGTAGCGCTGCGCCAGGAGTTTCTGGCTCGCAGGGTCGAGCGCCGCCAGGCCGAGACCTTGATCCAGGAGACCGAGGCCCGGGACGCCATTGAAGCCGGCCGGCGCGGCCAGCAGGCGCTAGACGACTGGTATGGGAACAAATTGCATAGGGCTGAAGCCAAAGCGGAGCTGACCAGAGCAGCCACTTCCGAAGCTGTTCCGCAGGGAACCGATCACACGGCGAATGGAAGTTGAGTAAAAATTTACTCTGAAGTGCACTGGTTTCCTGAATCGGGATCGGCGGTCCCATTCCTGACAATGCTCTAACCATCCTCTACGCGCTTTGGCACGGCATCTGCTCCGTTTCACTCCATGACCGTTGCCGCGAGAATCGAGATCGTGCCGGGAGGACGTGCGGAGCCGGGCCAGAGCCAGGCTGGGGCAAGGACGCCGGGCAAGGCACAAAGCGCAAGATGGACCGGAGCGGTTGCCGCGAATCCTTCTTTTTCTTCCGTGCCGGGCACGGTGAGCTTTCGCTCCAGTTGGCAGTCGATGCTGGCTACTGTCGGCGACGTTGCAAACGGACTCAGCGAGGAAGAGGCCAGGACGGAAGGAGCGCGCACGGCAGCCGAGGCCGTTCCGGCAAAGATTGCGGGAATCGCATCGGCATCAACCTCGGCCACTGCCGTTGGATACTCTCCGCCATCGAGACCGGGAAACGCGCAACGGGGCGGTCAGGCGGACGGCGCATCGATATTGTCTCCGGCAAGTTCACGGACTGAAATTCCTGTTTCGCGGACAGCATTGGGAGAGATCCGGCAATTTGCTGTTAATCCGGCGGCGAAGGGCCCTGCAAACAACCAGTCGGCAGCGTCTGCCAAAGACGCACATTCGGCCAGTTCCGGCAAGAGCTCAAAGCTGGAAGCTTTATCAAGCGGAACGGCAACAACACTACCGTCCGCGCTTCACGAGATTTCCGCGCTGACCGCGCCACTTTCCGCTTATGCACTGCCGGTGGTGAATGCCACTGAGGGTCATCCGCTAATTAATCTTTTCAGCGGATTGGCAGCAGGGAGCAGCTTGGTCGCCATCAATCTGAACGAATCGGCTCCAGAGCGGCTCGACTCGCCCGCAGTTCCGGCCAGCATATCCGGCAGCCAGGTCGCGGACGTAGTAGGAACACCGGCGCTGCAAGAGAAGACCTCGCAAGCTCTGGCAAGAGAACCGATGACTGCTGAGCGCGGCGAGTCGCCGGTGGAGTATATCGGCGCAACGAAAGCGTCCACTGCCGGCGGGACGGAAGCATTGACCGCTGTTGAAGGAGTTGCGTCCTCGGGGCGGATGCCGCTTCAGATTGAGAACGAGCTCCAGACGCTCCCGGAAGCCCAAGTCCAAACGCCGGCGAAGCCCGGTGGCCAAAGAGTGGAAGCCGTCGCGGCTCCGCAGGGCAGCGGGGGACTGAAACAAGAGTCCACAACCGGCATTGCCGCCGTCTCCCCGTCCGTGCCAGCCCCGGTTATGCCCTCAGTTGGAGAAAAGCCCGGCTTGGAAAACAGCACACGGACCCTGGGGCAGTCCACGGTGCGGTTGGCGCATGCGGACGTGCATGGGGATCGACTTCTTGAAGGACAGCCCGGCACGGTGGTCCAGGATGGATCA